>CAMOIE010000004.1 GCA_946615905.1 uncultured Treponema sp.
TGCCGCCCTTAACACCGTGGAGCTCACATGGAGCGTATCCGATGATGAGTGACGGACCGTTGTAAGCTTCTGCTTCCTGGATGACTTTGAGAGCCTGTGCTGGGTTTGCACCGAGAGCGATCTGTCCGACATAAACATAACCGTAGCTCATTGCAATCTCAGAGAGTGATTTTTTGCCCATCTCTTTACCAGCTGTTGCGAACTGACAAACTTCACCGATGTTAGAAGCTTTTGATGCCGTCGCAATCCGCTTCGCGTCTTGCTTAACGAGTTTTGCCTAAAGTCAAAACTCGTGTCCGATTCTCTTGCTGTATTAAGGCGTTCCCCTTCGGGTCAGGCTGCTACACGAGCACTCTCGTTGTCGTAGTCGCTTGCTTCCACATTGGCTTACAAAAAAAGCCGTACCAATTGCTGATACGGCTTTGAAGAATACGGCAGCTGTTCCTTGTGGGAATGACTGCCGGTATCATGTATTTGAAAGTTATTCAAAAAAGTGTAGGAACCAATTTAAAAATGGCTCCGAATTCTCATCGAACCAGTGATTGCAAAGGTAGAGGTTGTTTTCAAAAAATGTCTCCTGTGCATAGTAGCGAGAATGTGATTCGTCAGTACGGAATGCTGCAAAATCGCTTGAAAGCAATGGATAATGCAAATTAAAAGTTTGTCTGCAATAGTCACTGTCTTGCAGGTGAGTCATTTCATCTGCTGAAATGGCATTTGCCCGCATAAGTAATTTCATTGCGTGTATAACAAAGTTCTGCAACTGATGTTGTTGCCCATTTATTGTAATCTGAGCCATAAAATATCTCCTAAAAATTTCCCGCACCGCATTTCGCTACGGCACGGAGAAAATGAAAACTTACTTTTTCTTTGCTACACGGAAAGAACAGTTAGCCATCTTTTTAAAGAGAAAATTATAATCATGTCTGTCCCAATAATCATAGAGCCCCGCAAGACCAAAATCATCTAATTTTGTAATTTTATAACATTCACTTGAACCATCGTCATGCTTACAAATACTGTATCCGTCTGCCTTTTTGTTTTCCTTATATTTTTCCCACTTTTTGTCTTTTTCAGTCGGAATAGCACCCCAGTCATCGGGATTTGCTGATTTATTTATGATGTACACAGGAGTAAGACCTGCGGCAATACTAAGACGGTTGCAGAACACCATTATTTCATAAAAATTTATGTTATTAACAGGCAGCAAAGGATTTTTGATAGTACTTGGATTATAGCCCACAAGTTTTTCAAACAAATACTGCGTTACTTCGTAGTTGCCGATTTTATAATCCAAGTAATACGGGGATTCACTATCAACCAGTATGGAAGCATAGTCCTTTGGCTCAGGGCTGATTTTTGCGAGCACTTCAGCCTGTGCCTTTGCCTCGGCATCAGCCTTTGCTTTTGCCTCGGCGGCAAGTTTTTCGGCAAGGGCTGTTTTTTCGGCTTCGGTTACAGGCCGGTAGAAACAAGGTTTTGTATAATCAGAAATTTCGCTATGATTTTGTTTGCATCGTCCTTCTTTGAAGTCTGTTCCTTCAATTTTTGAAAGTATTTTTATGAAGTCTACACAGTCATTAAAGTATTGGCGTTCAATGGGCACTGGTATTTTGTAGATATTTTTATTATTCGCTTCCCAGCTGCTAACCATATCTTGCACTTCCAATTCTTCTTTTAAAATACAGAATTCTTCGGTGTTATCTACAATTCCTATAAAACCTTTTTCCCTAAAACAATTCATTACAGCTGTTTCTATGACAACATCATTCGGAGTGTAACTTTCGTTGAAGATTTTTGCTAAATTATCTCGTAGAGCGTTAAAATCATCCATTACCTTATAAGCTTTTGTTTTAGAACTTGGTTTAAGATTAAAAGCAGACAATTCAGCCGTAATTTTTGCTTTAGTATCAGAATCTATTTTTTTTCTGTTTTGATTATACTCCGTTTGTGCTGAATTTGGACTGAGTGTAAATGTATCGATTATGATGCTGAATTTTCCCTCATCCATTATCTTTACATCGGATGCTGCAATGCCAGATATTTTTTGATGACAACTAACACTGAAACCTGTATTTCCATATTTTTTTATATCTGGATACATGTAGCTCGCCTTATCCATCTTGCCGATTGTTCTTCCGTTTTCATCATCGATATGGAACTGAATGTTGATAGCTGATTTCCATTCTATGTTGCTAAAATTGCCTCCAAAGCCATTTTTACCTTCTTCAAGAACGGCTTTGTTTAAAACGCTCCATGCAGGCATTGTAACTGTTGATATCTTCCCTTGTGGAGTATCTACTCTAAAACTTTGTATTTGAAAAATCGAAGGTTTCTCTAATTCTACCTTATCATGATATATTACTTCATAGGGGTTATCTCTTTTATCTTTAGAATAATCCCATGTGTAAGTAACTACAGGAATGGTAGAAGAATCTTTGAAGATAGATTCTGTAGGCCACTTTTTAGGTATTTCTTCCCAGTCTTTTCTTCGTGATTTATAAAGTCCTGCAACAGCTGCATATATATATTCAAATTTTGGTGTTGTCCTTTGAATTACACCAAAATCATAGCTTGCAGTGCGGGTCTTCATATCAAGAGCATCTTTTTTATAAGTGAATGAAAGTACATAAATTTCGCTTACATGTTCGTTCCAGTAGATTTCATAATCCTTGCAGAGTGAAACCCAACCGTCATAAAGAGAAAAATCATCGAAAGTTCCAATTCCAGGTTTTCCTTCTTGCAATGCTTTTGTGATTTTTAAAAATGCTTCATAAGCTTCCGTACCGTTTCGTTTTTCTTCGGCTTCCATAGCATCCCAGTAAGTGCCCATTGCGTGAACCCACTGACCTTTTTCCTCATACTGCTTGCCCTCTGCGAGCAGCTTCTTGTATTCTGCCTCGTCCGCAAATGCGAGCGACGCTCCCAGAACCAGCACTGCAAAAGCCGCAGCTGCCTTCAAAATTCGCTTCATATTTTCCTCCAATGAAAATCTTTTCCTTTCTATTCCATACATTACCGTGTATGACCGTCATACAGCGTAGTGCATTGATGTCATACAACAAAACGTATGGGGGCGATATACTCTACTGTATTGCTCCCATACAGGCGGTTATGCGCCGACCGCCGTAAGCGTCTTGTTGTAGCCGCCTTTTTTGAGCGTTTTTCCGCTTGCGCCGCGCGTTCCCGTGAGCTTTGTCCGCACTTCCACGGTAAAGTCGCCAGAGGCGATGTCGGCAGGGAGCAGAACGAGCAGGCGGGCGGGCTTGTTCTCGATGACGGTCGTGCAGCGGACTTCACCCGAAGAAGTGAGCGCGAAAACTCCCTGTTCCTCGTCGGTCGCATCGAACTTGAGGCGGCTTCCTGTAAGCTCCATTACGCTTCCTGCCTTGATTGTGGTGCTGTCTCCTGTAACCTTGTCGTTAACGCTCGTGATGTACGGGTCGGTCGAAGCAGTCTCAACCTTCTGAGCGGTCGCCTTGCTTGCAGCCTCGCGCAAAGCCGTTCCCGCGTTCACATTCAGCTTGATTGCGTGGCGGGATTTATCGAAGCTGTCAGTCTGGTTGGTGAACACGCCGGTGATTGAAAAGCTCGTGTTGATGAGCGGTGTGGCGATGTTTCCGCCGTTTTCGATGATGTCAGCGTAGACTTCGGCTTCGAGCTTCTGATATGCCGCGATGTCAGCCGCCGTAAGCGAAGAGCCGCGTTTTATCATCTCGGAAGCGATGTCTTCCTGTGAATAGGTGCGCGCGTCCACAACCTGTGCCATGCAGTCGTCGGGGTCAGCGGTGAGCAAGTTCTCGCGAAGTCCGTACTTAATGGGGTTAGTTGCCATAATTTTGTCCTCCTTTGACAAATTTTATATGCAAAAAAAGCCCCTGCTGACGGTACGGGAAAACCGAACATTGACAGGGGCAATTTCTGAGTCTTTGGATGTATTTGTGGATTTAGATTGTGTTAAACAGTTTTGGGTAGAGTTAGGGCTATCTGCGAATCTGCGAATCTGCGAATCTGCGAATCTGCGAATCTGCGAATCTGCGAATCTGCGAATCTGCGAATCTGCGAATCTGCGAATCTGCGAATCTGCGAAATTATATGGTCTGATTGTTCTGTGTCAAGAATGTTTTTAAGAAAATGTAAACTTTTTTTAATTATGCATTGCATGGGGAATATTATAATATTTTTTGACATATTTGCATATAACAAACAAAACAACGCCCCCTGCAAGGAAATGGAGAAGCAAGCTTCTCTACCTCACAAGGAGCGTTCGCTTTCAGTTGTTTCAACTACGCTCAACAACCCGCACGGTTACTGATCACAACAGCTTTGGTCACTGAGCGAAGTCGAAGTGACAATTATTTATACAATTCCACCAACTTCTGCAAGTGAACAAATCTGTCTTTTGCAGCCTGTTCATTTCTGTCGAACAAGACTTTTGCGCGTTCGGGGAACTTGCGTGTCAGTGAAGAGTAGCGTGTCTCGTTGTTCAAGAATGCCTGGTAAGTTCCGTCGCCTTCTTTTGAAGTCAAAGTGAACGGATTCTTGCCTTCTGCCTTGAGTGCAGGGTTGAAGCTGAAGAGGTTCCAGTAACCGGCCTTTACAGCAGCCTTCATCTCGTCCTGACAGTGGTTCATGCCGCCCTTAACTCCGTGGAGTTCACAAGGAGCATAACCGATAATCAGAGACGGTCCCTTGTAGGCTTCTGCTTCGCGGATGGCTTTGAGTGCCTGAGCAGGGTTTGCACCGAGAGCAATCTGGGCAACGTAAACGTAGCCGTAGCTCATAGCGATCTCTGCGAGGGACTTTTTGCCCATTTCCTTACCAGCAGCTGCGAACTGGCAGACTTCACCGATGTTAGAAGCCTTAGATGCCTGTCCACCTGTATTTGAGTACATTTCTGTATCGAATACCATAACGTTGATGTCTTCTCCAGAAGCAAGGACGTGGTCCAAACCGCCGAATCCGATATCATAGGCCCATCCGTCACCGCCCATAATCCAGACTGACTTCTTAGAGAGGTAGTCTTTCTTGGCGAGGATTTCTTTGGCTTCTTTTGAACCGTCTTTTTCGAGAGCGGCAATCAAAGCCTTTGCGGGTTCAACGTTGTCGAGAGTTGAATCCTTTGTCTCCATGAACTTGTCGATTGCAGCCTTGAGGTCGCCAGAAGCGTTCATTGCGTTGAGCTTTTCAATCAAGCTCTCGCGGATGAACTTCTGTCCGTTGTACATACCAAAGCCGTGCTCAGCGTTGTCCTCGAACAAAGAGTTAGCCCAAGCCGGACCTTTCTTTGAAACTTTGTTGATTGTGTACGGAGCTGTAGCAGCCGGGCCGCCCCAGATTGAAGAACAACCTGTAGCGTTAGAGATGTACATGTGTTCGCCGAAGCACTGAGTAATCAGGCGGGCATAAGAAGACTCTGCACAACCTGCGCAAGAACCTGAGAACTCAAGGAGCGGCTGGTTGAACTGTGAGCCTTTAACAGTGTCATCTTTGAAGCCGGAATCTTCCTTCTTCGTAACATTGTCAACGAGGTAGTTCCAAGCGGGCTGTTCAGCAAGGCGTGATTCCTGCGGAACCATCTTGAGAGCCTGTACCGGACATACTGTTGTACACTCACCACATCCCATACAATCAAGCGGAGATACAGCGATTGTGAACTTGTATTTGCCAGCCTTGGGTTTGAGGTCAACAGCTTTTCCACCGTTCTTCTCAACTTCAGCAGCTTCTGCGTCTGTGAGGAGGTAGGGGCGGATTGTAGCGTGAGAACAAACGAATGCACAGTTGTTACACTGGATACATTTTGCAGAATCCCATTCAGGAACCATAACGGCTGTACCGCGTTTTTCGTAAGCAGTAGCGCCGAGTTCCCACTGACCGTCTGCGTTTGCTGTGAATGCAGAAACGGGGAGGCTGTCGCCGTCCATAAGAGAAACAGGGTTCATGATCTTCTCGACCATTTCGACTGTCTTCTTTTCGCCCTTGAGTGCGGGTTTAGCGGCATCAGGAGCAGGATTTGCCCAGCTTTCTGGGATTTTGACCTCATGCAAAGCACCGGCACCCTGGTCGATGGCTGCATGGTTCATGTCTACGATGTCCTGACCTTTCTTTGAGAATTTGGCAGTTGCCTTCTCTTTCATGTACTTGATTGCTTCCTCAGCAGGGAGTACGTTGGCCAGTTTGAAGAATGCTGACTGGAGAACGGTTGATGTGCGTTTGCCCAAACCGATTTTTCCAGCGATGTCAACAGCGTCAACTGTGTAGACCTTAATCTTGTTGTCGTAGATGTATTTCTTTGAAGCAGCCGGGAGGTGCTTGTCGAGTTCTTCATCAGACCACTGGCAGTTAATAAGGAATGTACCTCCCTTCTTAACGTCCTGAACCATCTTGTAGCCCTTAACGATGTATGACTGGTTGTGGCAAGCTACGAGGTCAGCCTGGTTGATGTAGTAAGGAGACTTAATCGGTTTGTCGCCGAAGCGGAGGTGAGAAATTGTGATACCACCGGTCTTCTTTGAGTCGTACTGGAAGTAAGCCTGAATGTACTTGTCAGTGTGGTCTCCGATGATTTTTGTAGAGTCTTTGTTTGCACCGACTGTACCGTCACCACCGATTCCCCAGAATTTGCACTCGATTGTGCCTTCTGCGGCTGTGTTCGGAGCAGGTTTAACTTCGGGCAATGAAAGATTTGTAACATCGTCAACGATTCCGACTGTAAAGCGTGATTTCGGCTCTGCTTTTGCAAGCTCTGTGTAGATTGCGAATACTGAGCTAGGCGGTGTGTCTTTTGAACCAAGTCCGTAGCGTCCGCCGCAGAGTTTGACATCGTTCATGCCAGCTTCGCGGAGAGTTGAGGCAACGTCGAGGTAAAGGGGTTCGCCGAGAGAGCCGGGTTCCTTTGTGCGGTCGAGAACAGCGACTTTCTTTGCTGTCTTCGGGAGTTTCTCAAGGAATTTAGCTGAAACCCACGGGCGGTAGAGGTGTACTTTAACAAGACCGACTTTCTCGCCCTGTTTTGTAAGGTAGTCAATAACTTCTTCTGCAACGTCACAGATTGAGCCCATTGCTACGATTACGCGGTCAGCGTCTTTTGCGCCGTAGTAGTCAAAGAGACCGTAGTTTGTTCCGAGCTTTTTGTTGATTTTCTCGATGTATTTCTCAACAACAGCGGGGAGTGCTTCGTAAACAGAGTTGCAAGCTTCGCGGTGCTGGAAGAAGATGTCTCCGTTTTCGTGTGAACCGCGCATTGCCGGATGCTCCGGGTTCAAAGCGTGGGCGCGGAAAGCTTCGACAGACTTTGTGTCAACCATTTCTTTGAGGTCAGCATAGTCCCAAAGCTCGATTTTCTGGATTTCGTGTGATGTGCGGAAACCATCGAAGAAGTTGATGAAAGGAACGTGTCCTTCGATTGCAGAAAGATGGGCGACAGGAGCCAAGTCCATGATTTCCTGCGGGTTTGATTCTGCCAACATTGCAAAACCAGTCTGGCGGCAGGCGTAAACGTCTGAGTGGTCGCCGAAGATGTTCAATGACTGAGTGGCAACACAGCGGGCAGCAACATGAATAACACAAGGAAGCTGTTCAGCAGCAATCTTGTACATATTCGGGATCATCAAAAGAAGACCCTGTGAAGCTGTAAATGTTGTTGTCAAGGCACCTGATGCGAGTGAACCGTGAACTGTACCTGCGGCACCGGCTTCAGATTCCATTTCGATGACTCTTACTTTTTCATCGAAAACGTTCTTGAGGCCGTTTGCAGACCACTGGTCAACGAAGTCCGCCATAGGTGATGACGGAGTGATAGGATAGATACCGGCAACTTCTGTAAAAGCGTAAGCTACGTGAGCTGCTGCCTGGTTTCCGTCCATTGACTGTTTCTTTCTGGACATAAGTCCTCCTGTAAAGAATAGAAAAAAATTCGGGAGTATTGTGCGAAGACAATTTCCCTACAAAGTAAAATTTAAATTAGCGATTAATAGAATAAACCTAAAAGTCGAATCTAGCAAGGGTAGTAATAAAAAACAAAGCGTAATTAGCCAAAGCAAACATATTTCGACCTCCGCAAGAATTTTTGATTGTATTAAAGCAAAAATATCCATTATAATTTGAGCATGAGTCATGGAGTCAAAAGATTCGGCATTTTAACTTCCGGCGGAGATGCGCCCGGTCTTAACGCAGCAATTCGCGGGATATGCAGGACCGCCCTTTTAAAATACGGAATGCAGGCGATTGGAATTCAAAACGGCTACCGGGGCTTGATTGAAGGCACATGCTTCGAGCTTACGCCTGAAAATTTCTCAGGGATTTTGACCCGCGGCGGAACAATTTTGGGAACTTCCCGCGAAAAGCCTTTTAAAAATCCAGAGGCCGACCCAAAAACGGGACTTCTGCCTGTTGACGCAATCAAAAAGACCTACAAAAAATTCAAAATGGATGCCCTTGTAGTCCTCGGCGGGAACGGAACCAACACTACCGCATCATATCTTGCTGATGAAGGACTGAACGTAATCGGACTGCCAAAGACAATTGACAACGACATCGTAAAAACAGACGTGACTTTCGGCTTTCACACGGCGATGGACGTAGCGACTGAGGCAATCGACAGAATCCACACAACTGCCCACAGCCACTCAAGAATCATGGTGATTGAGGTAATGGGTCACAAGGCCGGATGGCTTGGCCTGTACTCAGGAATCGCAGGCGGCGCAGATGTAATCCTCCTGCCTGAAATTCCATACGACATCGATTCAGTCGCCCATTATATAGAAAAAAGACGCGATGCAGGAAAGGAATTTTCAATCGTAGTCGTTGCGGAAGGTGCGCTCTCTAAGGACGAAGCCCTGCTCAGCAAGAAGGAACTCAAAAAACGGCGGGCAGCCATGACATACTCCATCGCCTACCGGGTCGCCCACGAGCTTGAGTCAGCGACAGGACTTGAATCCCGCGTGACCGTTTTGGGCTACTTGCAGCGCGGCGGAACTCCTTCCCCCTACGACAGACTTTTGGCAACCCAGTTCGGAGTTGCAGGAGCCAGATTTTTAGCGGAAGAAAGATTCGGAAATCTAGTCGCCATGCAAAATAATGAAATAGTTCCCGTTCCATTGAGCGAAATCGCGGGAAAAATCAAGAGAATTTCCTATGACGATGAAATGCTTTTAGCCGGACGCGGACTTGGAACATGTTTTGGGGATTAAAAATTGAATTCGCATTTTAAATGTCATTTTTGCCCTGTCTGCAACGGAACGGGCTGCATAGGCCAGCTGCCTGGAATGGGCGGAGTACGGAACAACCAGAATTTCCGCCTGAATTTTGACGGCTGGGAAGTCTGCCGGAAAATCCTCGGAATAAAATTCAACCTTTTTTTGATAAACGGAAGCTCCCTCCAAAATGCAAGAATCGCCCTTGCTCCGATGACCGGTGCCGTTGAAAATATGGGTTTTCCTGACGAAGAATCCTATTACCCGCAGATGATGAGGGCCGCATTTAACGCAGGACTAGGACTTTCCATCGGTGACGGAACTCCAGACATAAAATTAAAGTCTGGAATCGCCGCGATTGAGGAACTTCAAAAAGAAGACAAAAATGTAAAAGCATCTGTATTCATAAAACCCTACTCCGATGAAAAAATCCTTGAGCGGGCAGAGTGGGCGGGCAAAATCGCAGAAAGAATCGGAATCGACATCGACGCTTACAAAATAAAGACCATGAAAGGAAAATCCAGCCTTGAAAAAAAGACCGCAGAACAATTGCTCAAAATAAAAAAAGAAGTGAAAGCCCCATTTGTCATCAAGGGAATTTTCCGCAAAAAAGACATAGATCTTGTAAAAGAAGTCCGGCCGGATGTCGCATACATTTCAAATCACGGCGGAAGAATCGAAACGGAAACCGGCTCCACGGCGGAATTCTTGCTTAAATATGCAAAAGAATTAAAAAAATACTGCGGTCAGCTCTGGGTCGACGGAGGAATCCGAAGCCCCTTGGACGTTGCGACGGCAAGTTTTCTAGGCGCAGACCAAATCCTAATCGGCAGACCATTTGTCACCGCATTGTGCAAAGGCGGTGCCGAAGCCGTAAAAAACAAGGCAATCCAGTTACGAAGTTTATAAGCAACAAAAAAATAGCCGACAAGTATGCCGGCATAATGTATAGACAGAAGCCGATATCGGCTTCTGTTAAAGTTCTAAACGACCTACGGTCGTTTAGAACTTAGCCTTTCTCAAGCGAACTTCCTCAATGTTTTCGCTGAAGAGTTCACGCAGGTCATTGAGGCCGAGAGCCATCAAAGCCATGCGGTCAATTCCCATACCCCAGGCAAGAACCGGAACGTCTACGCCCATTGTCTTTGAGACTTCAGGACGGAAGATTCCCGCGCCGCCAAGCTCGAACCACCCCAAAACCGGGTGCTTAATGTGAACTTCGACAGACGGCTCTGTAAATGGGAAGTAGCCGGGAACATATTTAACTTCTGTAGCTCCAGCGATTTCCTTTGCGAACATCTCAAGGAAGCCCAAAAGAGTGCGCAAGTTTACGTCGTTTCCGAGAACGATTCCCTCGGTCTGATAGAAGTCGGACAAGTGTGTCGCGTCAACTTTGTCATAGCGGAAGCAGCGGACAATTCCAAAGTATTTGCCAGGAACTTTTGCCTTGTGCAACTGATGTGCGGAAAGAACCGTTCCCTGTGAGCGGAGAACAAGTCTTCTAGTAAATTCTGTGTCGAATTTGTAATTCCAACCGCGTGAACCTGTGTTTCCGCCGTTTTCGTGGGTGTTGCGTACCGCAGACAGATAAGGCTCTTCAATTTCCTTTGCGTGTGTCGGATTTTTGATGCGGTAAACATCGTGAATGTCGCGGGCTGCGTGGAACTGGGGCATGAAAAGTGCGTCACCGTTCCAGAATTCAGTCTCAACGAGCGGACCGTCAAATTCTTCAAATCCAAGAGAGCAGAGTTTGTCTTTTACTGACTCAAGGAACTGAACATAAGGGTTTGTGCGGCCGGGGATAATGCGTGCCGGAGGAATCGCAATGTTGTAGCCGCGGAAAGTTCCGTTTTTCCATTCGCCAGAGGCCAGCATTTTCGGAGTGACTTCACCGATTTCGTTTCCTGTGATTCCAGCGGCCTTGAGGGCTGCAACAACATCAACGGAAGCGGGAGTAAGCTTGTAGACAACAGTCTCGCGCTCGATGATTTTAAAAGGTGAGTCAGCGGCACCGCGTTTTTTTGCGTAGCCCGCGATTGCCTTCTGCTCTTCATAAGAAAGTTTTGCGTTGTCAATCTGACCGTTCTCAGCGGACGCTGCCTTTTCAAAAAGTTTTTTTGCCAGACAGATATTTTCCGGAAGGGCGGCTCCTGTATACTCAGCCTTTTTCTCCGCGTTCATTTTAAGAACGCCGGTCTTTGAAAGTCCGCCGAAAGCAGAGCCGACATCCTTCTGTTCAAGTCCAAGTCCGCTTGCGATTTCCGGGAGAAGTTTCGCGCCGTTCGCCTTTACAAACTCAACAATGCGCTCTTCCGGCAGACCGTTTTTGGCGTATTCGCGTCCCAAGTCAGTGATTTCAAAATATGTGTGGGGAGTGCGGCTTACGACAGAGAGCAGGTCTTTTCCACCAAGCCAGGAGAAAGCCTGATTCGCATGACCCTCTTTGTATTCAAGTTCTTTGATAAGTTTTTCTGAAGTCAGTTCGTCTTTTTGTGAATATGAAAGGAGCACCTTGATTTCGAGGGGGTGCAAATTTTTAATGATATTCTGGACATCCATTTAGGAAACGCTCCGTCAAAAATTAATAATAATAGAATATTTTATTGAAATATGGCAAAAGAATCAACATTTTCGGATTGCGGCAGGAACTGCCGGTGACTGCTTGCAGGCAGCCGTCAAAAAAAAATCCCGTCCTAAGATTCCGGACGGGATTTTGCAAAAAGCCAAAAGACTAGCGGCTGAAAATCAAGTAAGCTGAATATTCGCCCATTTTAAGACCTTTTTCGTCCTTGTAGTAGCGAATCTTGTGGCTGCGCATATATTTGTAGTGTTTGTACTGATTTTCCTCAGCAAAGTCATCGAGACAAGCTGCTGTTGTGTTCATTGCCTCGCCCTGGTCAAAAGAAACTGCCAAGCAAGAATAGAAAATGCGGACTTCATCAGTCATCGGAGTGTATTCAATTCTGATATTTGCAGTCTTTGTCGTCGGATGCAAATCCTCATGCATGTTTGACGGAGTTAAAATTTTTGTGCTGCTGTCTGCATAGGGTTCTTTGAGCAAGTCTGAAATTTCATCTGCAAAGGCGACCCCCATCACACAAAACATTGCTGCTACGATTGCCAAGAATTTCTTCATATTAATCTCCTTGTATTTCTCCAGTATAGGGCAAACCCAGAATCCATCATTTATAAAATGAACTTTAAATTCAGAAGGTTTGATACACTTTAATTTTATCCGTTTCTATGAAAAAATCAAGTGTAACTTTATAACGGCCTGAATCTATGCCGATTTTCGGCGGTTCAACCATCAAAACAGTTCCGCTGATTTCCTTCGGTTTGTTTTTAAGCTGCGTCCTCCAGTATTCGCGCACTGCATTCTTAACCGCTTCTTTGCAGGCTTCTTTTATTCCATCAAAGCCACGGGAAAGTGGAGCCATCCCTGTGCCCTTGCCATGCGGATATCCGATTGAATTCCACGTCCGGTAAAGAAACAACTGACTTTCCGTTCGGTTAAACTCAATCCAACAATTTAGACGGTCATCTTCGACCCAGGGCTTTTTATAACCGATTTTTATTAAATCTTCCTGGGTCAATTCCTGAACAGGAGAAAAATCAAAATACTCCGCCACGCTGCGAGCCTTGTCATAAGGAGTGTATTCAAATTTCCAGCCGTAAAGCATTCCGTCGATGATAAAAGGGGCAAGGTCCTTAATCCGCGAAACAGGAAGGTCTAAAAAATCATCTCCGCTCTGCTCGATGCCAGGATAAGCGTCAGTCTGCGCCCAAAGGAAAAATCTGAGCTGCTTTTCCTGCGAGACATGCTGGGAAAAAGTCGGCAGGCAAAAAATCAGGCTTAAAATGAGGATTATGGATTTTTTTAACGGCGGTAAGAGTCTTTCCATACTCGTAAAGGGTGAACTCCCATTCTGATTACAAAATACAGCCAAGTGAACACAAGACCCGACACATGAGCCAAATGGGCAACACCGTCAAAGGCCGTGAACTGACTGAAAAATTCAATCGCACCATATAAACAAACTAAAAGGGGCGCGGGTACAGGAATAATTCCCCAAATAAAGATTTTAGATTTGGGAAAAATCACGGCGTAGGCCAGCAAAAGGCCGTAAACAGCCCCGGAAGCCCCCATCAAAAAGACTCTGTAATAGCCTAAGAAAAAGTAAACCGCCCCGTAAAAAATTCCGCACAAAATTCCGGTGACAAAATACATCAGCAGGAATTCTTTTGAGCCGATTGCCCTCTCTACAGCCAGCCCGAAGAATAAAAGACCAAGCATGTTAAAAAAAAGATGGTTAAAGCCACCGTGAACGAACATATAAGTCACCGGCTGCCAGAACATTTTGCCTTCGAGAGCCAAAAATGGATTCAAGGCTAAAAGAACCCGCGAATTCGGCCAGACGAAAGTCAAAAAATACACCGAAAGATTCAAAACAATCAAAAGCAGGGTCGCGTTAAAAAAACTGTAGCGAAATGGATGCCTCAAGGGCGAAAGAAGACTCATATTACTCCGGAACTTCAATTTCTGAGATAATTTTTTTGTCAGCGAAAGTCACGCGGTTGCGACCGCTCCGCTTTGAAAAGTAGAGGGCTTTGTCCGCCTGGTCAACAAGCTCTTTTGGCGAAGCGACAGGATTCGACACTGAATCAAATTCCGCGACTCCGACGGAAATCGTGACCTGAACGTGCTGACCTTCATAAACAAAGTCAAACTGCTCGATTTTGCTGCGGATTCTGTCTGCGACAATCATGGCGTCACTTTTGCCGGTATTATTCAATAAAAGGGTGAATTCCTCTCCGCCGTAACGGGCTGCCAAATCCTGAGACCGGATATTCGACATCAACAATTTTGCAACAGTCTGCAAAACGTAGTCCCCGCAGGCGTGTCCATAAGTGTCGTTGAAACGCTTGAAATAGTCAATGTCAAACATGACGACGGCAAGCGGGGTTCCCTGACTTAAAGCCGTATCCAACTTATCCGTAAGTATGTTGAAGAAAAAATACTTTAGCTTTAAATGAGTCATCATGTCGGTGGAAGAACGCTCAAGCAAAACCGCATTGGAAATTGCGATTGCCGCCAAAGACGCGATTCCAAGGACAAGCTCCTGCTCGTATTCAGAATAGGCGTCATCCTCCTGAAAAGAAATGCGCTCACCTAGCACCAAAATTCCGTTCAGGTGGTTTTTATTTAAAAGCGGAACAATCAGCGATGGATGCAACGATTCAATCGCTGAAATATTCGTTTCTGGAGGAACCGCCCCTTTTAATTCAGCAATGGTCATTGTGGTTTCAGCCTTGTTAAGGACTTCCACCAAAGGATTTCGCATGTCGATTTTATAAGAAACATTCGGATTCAAGTCGATCCCAAAATAATTTGAACCCAAAACAAACAAGTCGGAATCAATCGCCTCAAGAACAAAAATACCAGCCCCCAAAGTTCTGAGCTGCCCCATGCAAATATAGAGAATTGATTCAATTAGTTTAGAAAATTCAATTGTTGAACAAAGCGAACGGGAAATTTCCAAAAGCTGCTGGAGGTCATAAATCTTCTTTTCATATTTTTCCTGAAGTTGACTTTCATCGTTCATGACTTGTTCTCAATCGCACCCAGGATTACGTAATTTTTCATAATCTCCAAGAATTTACTCCATTTGCCGAAATTCTGCTCCAACAGGTTTGCAACCTCCGCATGACGGGTTGCCGTAAGCAGGGTTTTGATGTTCGTAATCGTGTCTGGCTTTGCTTTTTTAGAATCGTTTAAAATCTCTTTCACTTCGTTGTAAAGCTGGTAGATTACGCCTGCTTCTTTTTTGACGAGTTCGTGCGCCTGACTATTAATACTTTCGACAGACGCTTCCAATCTTTTTATAAAATCTACGTTTTTATGACCGTCTTTTATATAGCCCTCAAGAACAGCCGTATCATTTCTGCCGTTGCGGTCAAACGATTTTTCAAATTTTTCAATGTCGGTCATACATTCATCAGCGGCAAAAACGGTAGAAGAAAATTCGCTCTTATAGTTGTTATTATTGAAGAATCCTTCTATTACAATATCGTTGATTAACCCCCTGACAGACTCCGGGTAACAATCCAAGAGGAAGGTCTTTACAATCTGCACTGGCACAATCCAACTGAATGAGGAACCTGAATTTTTACGAATCTTTTCATCCATTTCCGCATTGTAGCCCTCGACTTTTTCAAGTTGGCGATTGGCAAAAAGCTCCTTCAAGTCAGCGGAAATCTTACGGTCCTTGACTTCAATTTTGATTCGTTTTTCTTCTGACTCAAAACGACCATGTAAGTATTCGGCAAATTTTCTGCGGGCATTCACTGTATAAGTTGCAACCTGCGGAGTAAATTCAGGATCGCCTTTTGAGAATGCAATCATCTTTTTAAGTATATCTGGATTCAGGATTTTTACGAGAACGGTATTGATTTTACCGATGCTTCTGACAATTTCTCCGTTTCCTAACGCCGATTCTTTTTTACCGGTTTTTAGCTGCTCAAGGGCTTCAACCGCACGGGCGACAGCAAGGGAAAGCTTTATTTTTGCGGACAGATAATACAAGTCCTGCAAGTGGCTCCCCATATCCCGGATGGCGACAGACTTAAAATCCGGCCTGTAATTTGGATCCAATCCCGTATAATTTGAATCAAAAGCATGAACGACATTCATATAATTGAATTTACAGATGTCATTCAACTGATGAAGTTCCGCAATTACTTCCTCGATTTTTATGAATTCTGGCGTGTTCAAATCTTTTGAGAGCCCTTCCATCTGATGGCGCTGGCTATCAAGTTCCCGCTGCATAGAATATTTTGACTCTTCAATCGCCCTGATTCTATTTTCATAAGAAAGATTTTCAAGCGTTTCCTGCGCCTGTTGGGAAAGTCCTGTAATAAAAAGCTGCATCTCGTACTTTCCGCTAGTTCTGATATCTTCGCTGCAAACCGTCTCTGACAAAATCTCATGGATAGGCTTAGTGTTTTCGTAGAGGATTCGGAAAAGCTCCCCCATATTCGGCAAAAACATTCCGTTCTTATATAAGCTCGGCTGATAGGACTTTAATTCTCCTTCCAATTTACGAAGAGCCTGCTTTTTACGGACTGCCGGAGATGAGGACATAAAAATTGATTCAAAAATATCAGTAAATATTTGGAACAATCCCATGATTTTATATTTTACTTTAAGTATCTGGATTTTACAAGGATTGAATCAAAAGGAAGATTCTAAATACTTGCGAAAATCTTTTTGTAATCCCCAACGGTTGATGCCGCAATGATTTCTTTGCGCAGTGCAGCCCCGCCTTCGATTCCCTTTGAGTAGGCACAGAATCTTTTTCGCATTTCAAGACATGCTGACTTTTCTCCGCGAGACTGAACCAAAAGCTCCAGCTCGGCAAATCCTGCCGCGATTTTGTCTTTTACGCTGACTTCTGAATATTTTCCAGTCGTCAAATAGTCGCGGATCTTTTTGAACAAAAAGGGATTTCCCATGGCTCCTCGGGCAATCATGATTCCATCACAATTTGTCTTTTCAAAAAGGGCTTTTGCGTCTTCCGGGCTGAAAACATCGCCGTTGCCGAAAACGGGAATTCTCCCGCCGACAAACTGAACCAATTCCGCGATTGCATCCCAGTCAGCCTTGCCCTCATAGCCCTGGGCACGGGTGCGGCCGTGCATTGCGATTGCCGAGACTCCTGCGTCAAGGGCGGCTTGGGCGGCTTCTTTCCATGTGATTGATGAGTCGTCCCAGCCTTTGCGGATTTTTACCGTTACGGGAACTTTTCTGCTGCTAGAAGACTCGACGGCTTTTACCACAGAAGAGGCGATTTCAAAAAGTTTTTTAGGCTCCCTAGTCAACGCTGAGCCAGCCCCGCCCTTTATGATTTTTGGAACCGGGCAGCCGCAGTTTATGTCGATGCACTCGCATGTCGTTTTTTCAAGGACAAGACGGGCGCAGTCAGACATTCTTGCAGAGTCTCCACCGAAAATCTGAACAGCGTAGGCCTTTTCGTTGGGGGCGCGGGTCATCAAAATCTCAGTTTTTTCAGAGCCACGGGTCAATGCCTCGGAAGAAACCATTTCCGTATATGCGAAGTCAGCCCCATACTGGCGGCAAACAGAGCGGAATGATGCGTCCGAATAGCCCGCCACTGGGGCAAGGAAAATATTTCCGTCAAGAGAGAGGGAACCGATTTTTACCGGGTGATAAAGAGACATTAACTTCAACCTTTTTAGCTTTACAGCGTTCTTCTATACATTTCGTAAAGTAGGACTCCGGCGGCGACAGAAACGTTAAGACTGTCGATTTTTCCGCAGGTCGGAATTGAAATGATTTCATCGCAGTCTTCTTTGATGATTCTGCTCATTCCAGTTCCCTCGCTGCCCATGATTACCGCTGATTTTGCTGCGAAATTCACCTTTTGGATTGAAGTTCCTCCAGCGTCAGCCCCGTAGACCCAAAATCCAGCGGCCTTGAGCTGCTTTACCGCACGACTCAAATTCGTGACGACTGTAGCGGGAACCCAGGCGGAAGAACCCGCGCTGGACCTTGCGATTATCTCGTTGTCGCTGAAATCGTTTGCAGACCGGCGGGAAGGCATCACTACCAAATCCGCACCGAACTGGTCACAAGAGCGGAAAATCGCGCCGACATTGTGGGGGTCAGTCACGGAATCCAAAATAATGACTCTGGCAGGCTTTTCAGAGACAGAATGCTCGGCGACCCATGAGTCAAAATCCACGGAATTCTGAGCTTCCTCTTTGCCGCCTTCGATTGCCAGAACAAGACCACGGTGGTCACGGGCAGTCTGTGGCAGATTCTGCACAAGAGAATCCAGCGACTTTTCATCAACCTGACTTGCGTTGATTCCGGCCTCTTTTGCCAACTGGAGGATTTTTTTTACGCGGGGACCGGCCTTGCTGTAAGAAAGAGAGTAGCCGCTCGCATCGGAATTTTCCAAAGCACGGCGAACTCTTTCTTCGATTGCATGAAAGCCGGTAATTATATTTCTTGCCACTGATTATCTTCCGCAGCAGTTCTTGTATTTTTTGCCAGAACCGCAGGGGCAAGGCTCGTTGCGGCCGATTTTGCGTCCCTCGCGGACTACTGTCATCGGTTTTACCTGACCGACTGAATAGAACCATTTGCCGTCGATTTTCTTGAAATATCCGGTCTCGTGGTGGATGTCGCGGATTCCGTGCTGAGTGTAGACAGCCTCGAATTCAACAAGACCTTCCTCGTCTTTCTCTGTGCCTTTTTCTGTGCGGAGGATTTTAAGTCCGTGCCACTCTGATTTTTTTGACCAGTCTTCTGTGGCCTTGCGGTCAATTTCCGCAATTTTCTCGCCTTCTTCGCATGAGTCGATGATAAAGTTGATTTCCTGCTTTACGTATGAAGTGTAGCGCGCTCTCATCAATGCTTCCGCAGTCGGAGCCGCAACAGTTCCCTTGATAATAGGCTCGCAGCACTCGCCGTATTTTTTTCCTGAGCCGCAAGGGCACAAATCTTTTTCCGCCATGATAAAAACTTCCTGTTCGTAGTTAAAATTTGAGAAATATAGAAGATTATAATGGAAACAAGGCAGTTAATTCAATCGGAAATGCGCCAACGATTGGAAGTGCGCCGCAGGCGTTCGCGGTGCTTGAGCTTGTCGAAAGCATCCGCGAATGGAGCGCGTAAGACGCGGAACACTGGAAAGCGTGACCCGCCGAATGGCGGGTGGCGCCCAGATGCGTGACAAAAAGTTAAAATTTGTCTATTCCGTGTAAAAATTTGACTAAAAACGAATCAACTGTTATATTATTTACGAGAGTGGGCGATTTTTAAGAAAAATTTCATTATTTTCAGGTGAGCAATGGATACATTTTTGGGTGCATCCGCTTCTGGCGGAATCAGCATCGGCAAAGCGTTCGTAATTCCAGACGTTGTAAAAAGAATTATTCCCCAGTCATTGATTAAGACTGGAGACCACGAAAAAGAGTGGAAAAGACTTGAAAAATCCCTGAAAATTGTTTCTGACCAAGTTGCAAAAGACTTGGATTCCGTAAAAGACGATAAAGTCCAGTCCGAAATTTTCCAGACTTATTTTATGATGCTTCAGGACGTTGAATTCCTGAAGGATTTGCGAAAATCTTTTGAGGCCGACAACCACAAAATCGAATATGCGCTTGACCTAAAAGCCGAAGAGTATGCTGACAAGCTTCGCAAGACCGGAAACGAGTACCTGGCCCAGCGCGCGCAGGACATAATCGACATTTTTGGCCGGGTTCTTGACGATCTTCTTGACTACCATCCATTCAACATCGATTCAGTGCCAGACGGAGTTGTAATCGTTGCAAAGTCGATGAACCCTAGCGACACGATTATCCTTTCAAAGCGAAACATAATCGGACTTGCCCTGACCGAAGGCGGAGTCTCAAGTCACGTTGGCATTCTAGCCCGCAACTACGGGATTCCGGCGGTTTTTGCCCTCCACAGAATCACGGAACACGCAAAAAGCGGCTGCACAATCATTGTTGACGGAGACGCGGGCGAGACAATCATAAACCCCGACTCCGAGACGACAATTTACTACAATGAAAAAATCGAAAAGCAAAAAGCCCACAGGCTGGAGCTTGAGCAGTGGCGCGGGAAACCGGCTCTTTCAAAAGACGGGCATAAATTCCAGATTCTGGCAAACATCGGTACTGTTGAGGAAGCAAAGATGGCCCTTGAGGAAGGGGCTGACGGAATCGGACTTTTCCGCACGGAATTCCTCTTTATGAGCGAATCCGACGAGAAAAATCCTGTGAAAAAACATCTTGGAGCTTTCAGCGAGGACAGCCAGTTCGAGGCATACCGCAGCGTCCTTGAGACAATGGGCGACCGCCCCGTCACAATCCGCACGCTCGATGCAGGAGGCGACAAGGCACTGAACATCCCGGACATGCAGCTGCACGAGGAGAAAAACCCACTTATGGGTCTGAGGGCAATCCGCCTGAGCCTTTCAAACGAACGCCAGCTTAAAACCCAGTTCCGCGCCCTTTACAGGGCTTCCGCTTATGGAAATTTGAAAATCATGCTGCCTCTGATTACGGACGTTGAGCAGGTGAAAAAATCCAAGGAGCTTGCCGCCCAAGTCCGTGAAGAGTTGGCATCAGAAAATATCCCCTTTAACCCTGACGTTCCGATTGGAATCATGGTGGAAACCGCCGCCGCCGCCCTGACCGCAGACTGTCTCGCCGCCCAAAGTGACTTTTTCTCAATCGGCACTAACGACTTGACCCAGTACACAATCGGCGTTGACCGCGAGAATGCCGCAGTCGCCCCGCTTTACGATGAATTTCACCTTGCTGTTTTGCGTCTGATTGACAACACGATTAAGGAAAGCAAAAAGGCAAAGATTCCGCTTTCAGTTTGCGGTGAGATGGCCAGCCGCACGAACTCAGTCCTCGTGCTTGCGGGAATGGGGGTCCGCCAGCTTTCGATGAGTCCAATGCAGATTACGGAAATCAAAAAATTGCTCTCCCGCTTTACAATTGAAGAATTGCAGGGGATTTCCTCAAAGCGGCTTAATTCCCTCTGACTTTAGGCACGTGCAGATGAAAGAAATTCCCGAACGCACAAGAAGCCGTCTGGTGACGCTGGCCCGTCTTTTGGGGCAAATAAAGGAAGAAAGGGTAACTTCCGCAAAAATTTCGCTTTTAACCGGCTGGTCAGAATCGCTGATTCGGCGGGATATTTCCGTTTTGGAAGTAAACTGCGGCTCTTCAAACGGCTACCGCATAGAAGAATTAAGGAAAGCCATTTGCAAAAATCTAGGAATCGAATGCGGTCAAAAAGAAATAAAATGCTGCATCGTTGGTCTTGGAAGGTTAGGAGCCGCCCTGCTGGAAAATTCTATTTTTGAAGGCAGCCCTTTTAAAATCATCGCAGGCTTTGACTCCAACGTAAACCGCACTGAAGTCTTAAGATCCTCCTTTCCACTGCACCCGGCAAGTATGCTTGAGTCAGTCATTCAAAAGGAAGGGATTGAATACGCAATTCTGGCAGTTCCCGATACAGCCGCCCAAGATATGGCCGCCCGGCTTGCAAAAACAGGCATTAAGGGAATTGCAAATTACACGGGAGCCGTCCTAACCTTACAGGAAGAAATTCCCGTGCAAAACGTTTCCCCTGTTACCGCCCTGACGAATCTGCTGGCGGAACAGAGGAAAAACTGAGTTCTAGTCAGTGAATCCTGGCAAGCCCTCGATGGCATAGGCGCGAACCGGAGAAGAATCCAAATCCTTAATCGGCAGCGGAGAATATGACATAAAGAAGACTTTGCTCTTCAAAAGCTCCAAGTTCTGCAAGACTTCCAAAAAGACAACATTTTCAGCCATCAGAATATCGTGGAAAGGCTTTACGTCCTCGTTGCGATTCTCAATCGAGACTCCCTCGCCAAATCCGACGCATTTTGCCTTGTGGTCTTTGAACCAAGTTGCGGTCTCTCCGTTCACGAGCAGGCGCTTGTCCTTGTCAGTGTTGGTCAGCGAAGTAAAAGGCGTAATCCTGTAGTCAGAATCATCGAGAATTACGATAGTTCCGTCCTTCATAAAAGGCTTGCACCATTTGTCCAAAATATCGGCCGTAATGTAAGTGCGTGGTGGCAGCCCCGTAATATTGATATAAATCGCCCTGCCCATAAAGGTCGACAGCGGCAAGTCAGCGACAGAAGGCCACTTGTTGTCGTGGTGGTAGGGGCACTCGCAGTGGGTTCCCAGATGGCTCATCAAGTCCATGTTCGTGTGATAGTCCGGGATTGCCCCGCCGGTGTTAAAGCGGTAAAGCTTGCAGCGGCGAGTCTCTGTGGCCGGGTCAAGAATCTTGCTCAAGTCAATCATCCTGTAGCCGTTCAAATCATAAACCTTGTCCATAAAAATCTCCTTACTATTAATTAACAATTATCTCTTTGGCATTCCCGCTGTCGCGGTCGCTATGTCCGTGGTTTCGCTTCGCTCCATTCGTCAGCAAGCTGCCGAACTTGCGCCACTACCAGCGCTAATGCTCTGCAGACATTTATTTGCCTTCCAATGCGTGAATTATTCTAACCGCCATCTCCGTTCTGGGAACAGGAATTCCAAGCTCCATGCCCTTTTTAAGCGCGAAGCCGGAAATCGCGTCGACTTCAGTTTTGCGCCCGAATTTTATGTCAGAATAAATAGAAGTAAGTCCGCCTACAGACTTTTCGCAGGTTCCCCTGACTTCCGCAGTGATTTTTGCCAGGTCAAAATTGCAGCCGTCTGCGTTGGCAACCGCCACAAGCTCCGCGACCAAATCCGCAACGATTTTCCAGGCGTTCTCGTCTTTTGCAAGAAAATCCATCGGAACCTGCAAAATCGCCGTTGTAATTGAAGCCGAGGCATTGGTAAAGAGTTTGTGCCAAATCACTTCCTTTATATTGCCGCAGACTTCGCTCTCAAATCCGCAGGAGACGAAATTTTCCGCAAGACCTTCCAAAAATCCAGAATCCTGGCCGCAGTCAAAAGCCCATCCGAATCTTGTAGCCCCCCGCCCGGTGTGGTTGATTTTTCCAATTTCTGGCGAGGAAGCCCCGTGCTGGGTCGTTCCGACAATGATTTTTTCCTTTTGGACAAACCCGCTGATTACAGAATCATGCCCTGCCCCGTTTTGCAGACACATCACATAGGTTTCCGGCCCGATTTTATCTCTATTAGCCTCAAGGACAGACTTTACCGCATATGATTTTACAAAAAGAATCAGAATGTCGAATTTAATTGAAAGATTTTCACCGGCAATCGCGGCATCTGGGGAGAATTTCGTCTCTTTTCCGTTTGCTCCGCCCTCATTAACGCAGATTCCAATTTTTTTGAGTTGCTCAGACTTTTCTTTATTCCGCCCGATTAGGACAACATTATTCTTTTGGCTCAAAAAAGCCCCGTAAAGGCAGGCCATAGCCCCATCGCCCAAAATTCCAATATTCATAGAAAAAGTTTAAGGCAGAAATCTTGCGCGGTCAAACCTTTACTAAAATGTTAACAAATTTTTAACAAAAAAGAGAAAATGGCAATATTTTAAACTTTTTTTACGCAATTTTATAAAAAACAGCGTGAATATGAATTTTCCGCGTTTTTTTTACTTGACATGTCACTTTTTCATGCTGATAATTATTTGAGATTTTTTTGCTTTTGCATCAAATCCCAAAAATTATTTTATTTATTAAAAAGAAAGTTTTTTTGGAGGTTATATGAAAAAACTTTTAACTGCATCAGTTGCTCTTCTTGCCGCAGCTTCAATGCTTACAAGCTGCTCAAAAAAAGAGGCTGCAAAATCTATTACTTTGAATCTTTCAGAAGTTCACGCTGAAGGCTATCCGACATCACTCGCTGACCAGGAATTCGCCCGCCTCGTTGAAGAAAAAACAAACGGCCGCATCAAGATTGAAGTCTACACAGGCGGAACTCTTTACGGTGAAGAGACAGGTGCTATCGAAGCTATGCAGAACGGAGACTTGGCATTCAGCCGCGTTTCAGCTTCTCCGGTCGCTTCTTACGTTCCCAAAATCAACGCAATCCAGATGCCCTACCTCTACCGCGACTCAGCTCACGAGTGGGCAGTTTTGAACTCAGAAATCGGACAGAACTTCCTCAATGACATCGAAGCCTCTGGCTCTGGTCTTGTCGGTCTCTGCTACTACGACTCAGGTTCACGCTGCTTCTACACAAACAAAGAAGTTCACTCTGTCGCCGACATGGCAGGTCTTAAAATCCGTATGCAGAACAACCCGATGATGGTTCGCCTCGTCCAGTTGCTCGGAGCTACAGGTGTTACAGGTATCGGCCCGAACGATGTTTACTCAGCAATCACACAGGGAACTGTTGACGGCGCTGAGAACAACTGGCCTACATACCAGAACATGGGTGACTATCAGGCTGCTAAATACTACATCCTCGACCAGCACACACGCGTTCCTGAAATCCTTCTCGCTTCAAAAGCCGCTCTCGACAAACTTGACCCTGCTGACGTAGCAATCATCAAGTCCGTTGCAAAAGAGACACAGGCTTATGAAATCCAGAAATGGGCAGAGAAAGAAGCCGCTTCAGAAAAAATCGTTCGCGATGCCGGAACAATGGTTATCGATCTTACACCTGAAGCACGCAAAGAATTTGAGGATGCTATGGCTCCTTTGTATGATGAATACGCAAAGGACTACATGGACCTCATCAACGCAATCAGGGCTGTAAAATAAGACAGGCCTAAAAGCCTTTTCCGGTGCGGCCAAGAGAGAGTGGGACCGTGCCGGATAATAAAAAACCATGGACGGGAGAGTTTAGTTTCGTTCATGGTTTTTTTTAGCATCTTGCTGTAACATGTTACAATCCTCTGAAAATACAGAATTATTTTATTTAAGGGAGGTCTTATGACCGCGAATTTGCTGAAGCCTATAATTTACGGCATAGCGGCAGTCTTCTATTTGGCAGTGCTGGTGCTCTGCTTTGCTTCTCCGGCAACAGTCAAAAAAATCAACACGGGTGTCCATAAAGTCATGCTCGTGCTGTCCGAAATCGCTCTCGCTTTGATGATTGTCATCGTCTTTATCACAGTTGTCTTGCGCTATTGCTTCAATACAGGAATCGGCTGGGCAGAGGAAGTCCCCCGCCTGCTCGTAAACTTCTTTGCATTCTGCGCGTGTGCCATCGGTGTGCGTGACCATTTGCATATCTCCGTCAACATCTTCTACAACCTCTTTGCAAAAGACGGTATCGTAAGAAAATGCCTCGACGTTCTATATAATGTTGCCATACTCGCTTGTTCAGTATTTATGTTCGTCTACGGAACCCAGTATTCCGTCAACCAGTTCTTCCAGGGAGGACAGCTTCCGATGACAGGTTGGGGAACATTCATCCGCTATATTCCTGCCGCAATCGCAGGATTCGTGATGATTTTTGACACAATCCTCTTCCTAACTCGCACTCTCACAATCGATGACCTTCTCTACTCAGAAAAAGAAGTCGACTACACAGAAATGGTAAAACAGAACAAGGCTGAAGCCGCCTTGCAGACTTCTGACGCTAACTAAGGAGAAAGAAATGGACACAAATACACTTGCTACTATTGCTCTCTTGGGCGGATTTTTCCTTCTTCTTTTGTTGCGCATTCCCGTCACATTCTCACTGTTGATTGCGACTCTCACAGCGGCATTGATTAAAGGCACAGCTTTCACCGTCATGGTTCGCATGATGATTGACGGCGTTGACAACTTCACGCTTTTGGCGATTCCCTTCTTCATTTTGATGGGTGAAATCATGTCAGCCGGCGGTATTTCCGACAAACTGATTGACCTTGCAAACCTGATTATAGGACGCTTCCGTGGCGGTTTTGCATACGTAAACTGCCTTGCCTCAATGATGTTCGGCGGAATCTCCGGTTCTGCAGTCGCTGACGTTTCTTCTTTGGGAACTGTTGAAATCCCGATGATGGAAAAACAGGGCTACGAGAGGGAATTCGCGGTCGGACTGACAGTAACAACCTCTTGTCAGGGTGTTTTGGTTCCTCCCAGCCACAACATGGTTATCTACGCACTTTCAGCTGGAACCGGCGTAACTGTAGCTGGAATGTTCATGGGCGGAATCATCCCTGGAATTTTGCTAGGCTTAAGCCTTATGGTCTACTGCTTTATCAAGGGAATCATCAACCCCAAGAGTATGCCTGTCGGTGATAAAGTCGGCGCAAATGACCCTGTTCGCTGGGTACGCATGGTTGGCAGCAACGTCTCAAACATTCCCCAGAAAAAGTTCGGAGTCACATATAAAGAGGACTCTTGGCTGATTCTTCACCTGCCGTTCGGCGCATTTGAAATCGGAAAGTGCCTCAAGACAATTATTCAGGCAATTTTCCCGCTTTTCACTTTCGTAATCATCTTGGGAGGCGTTTCAGCCGGTATCTTTACGGCAACAGAGTCTGCGGCAATCGCAGCAGTCTACACATTCTTGCTGACCTACGTTGTATTCCGGTCAGCAAAGCTCAAGGACTTCCCCCACGTTCTCAAGAACTGCCTCAAAACCCTCTGTGTTGTAATGACACTGCTTGCATGTGCAAAAGCATTCGCCTACATGATGACTCTGCTCCGCATTCCGGCTCAGATTACAACGGCGCTGCTTTCTGTCTCAAACAACAAGTACGTGCTTTTGCTGATTATCAACCTGCTCTTGATTTTGTTGGGCTGCTTTATGGATATGGCTCCGCTCATCATGATTATGACACCGATTCTACTTCCGGTCGTAACAAGCCCGGTCATCGGAATGAACCCGATTCACTTCGGAATTATGCTGATTTTCAACTTGGCTGTAGGTCTCTGTACGCCACCGGTAGGAACGGCACTCTTCGTAGGATGCGCAATCGGAAAGACCTCGCTTGAGAAAACCGCTGTAAAGACATTCCCGATGTTCGCTGTAATGTTCATCGGCTTGATGCTCGTTACTTACATTCCATTCTTCTCAATGTGGATTCCGACAATTCTCGGTTTGGTAGGCTAATTTCTAGCAATCGGATTAAAAAGCTCCTGTCACACGGCAGGAGCTTTTTTTTGTTCTCTCACATGCGGCAACGATTGTAAAGGCGGCGTAGCCGTTCGCAATAAAAAAGTCCCGGAGACTTTTTTGTCGCGAATGAAGCGCGGTTAGCGCGGAACCTTGGAAAGCGTGACCCGAACGGAGCGAGGGGGCCGCCCAATTTAATTTAAAAAGAAAAAAGCCCCGGTTTACACCGAAGCTTTTCTGGGCCAACAGGGACTTGAACCCCGGACAGGCGCCTTATAAGAGCGCAGCTCTAACCAACTGAGCTATTGGCCCGTGGCTCTAACTTTAACAGAAAAAAGCCTTTCGGGTCAATAAGCTAAAATCAACTAAATATCAATTCTCAAGCTGACAGCTCCGCCGTAAACTTTAGTCTTAAAGTCATAGCTGGCACTTGCTTGCACATTGACTTTGAAGAAATCCAAGCCTAAACCACCATAAATCTGCGGTCGGACTTCCCAATTGCTGCTGGAACCACCAGAAAAATCGCTCGGCAGGATTCCCCAAGAAATTACATTCTTCATTTCAGTGCTGGAATCTGACAAAATCGAAGTCCAGTCAGCATGGATTTTCCAGTCGACATTGGTTTTTGTATAGAGGGCACGGCCTCCGATAAAGGGCACCAAGAAGAAAACTTTTGCAGAGGCCTGGGCTCCGGCAAAAAGAGTCGTGGCATCAAAATTCAGTTTGGCACTGGTCGGCGTTGAAGAACCAGATGAAGTCTCATTTTTTTTGCTGTCCTCAAAATAGACTTCACCCTTTGTGTAATATCCACCGCCAGTCAATGAAACAATCGTCTTTAATGGACCAAATCCCTTGTCAAAAATCCTATAACGCAAGTCTCCGCCAACAGAAAAATAGTCTACGGTAACAGGGTCAATCTTTTTATCCAAGGCATCGATTTTAGTAGTGTCAAAAGACATACATGTAAAACCAACATCAAAAGGAAGGAGAAAGCCGCCAACCCTGATGTCAGCAGTTGCAGTTGGGAAAGCAAGAGTGTCGTTCAAGCCCTTAGTGTCAATCGACAGGGCATCAGCAGCAGACTTAAGATTTTTAATGTCTAAACTGGCAGCCCCGGCATTGATTCCAAAACCGAAATTCAAATTCGGAATAAAGTAACCAATCCAAGACTCGGCCCAAATATTCTGCAAGGCCTGGGCGTTGGGAATCGCATCTTCTAGACTTTCGCAAAAATCATTGATTCCATCGACTGCGGTCGTGTACGGATTCGAGATGTGGTTCTTAGTCATAAAATCATCGTACTGGTTGTCCACGACAGTCTGGGCATCATTCAGAAGATTTTGAATATCAGACTGTGACTTGCCGTTGTTTGTCATGTAAGTCGACAAGGCTGATTCGATTTGGCTCTTGTTCTCGCTTACAATTGAAACCAAGTCGTTAGGAACATTAAAAGTGACCGTGCCACCGGGTACAGTAAACGACATAGTTGTTGTGGATACCGCTGAAAGGGGCAAAGCGACAAGGGCAAAAAGTGTACTGGCAGAAATTAAAATCCTAAAAAAATTTCTCATAACTATCCTCCGTGTCTACGTTTTCTCCAAAACCCTCCGACTTAATTTTAAAGCAGAAATTTCGCAAACACAAGAGAATAAATAATTATTTCTTAAAATCTAATGATTTCTAATTTTTGTAAGCCTGCTCATGGACTCCTGCGACTGCCCGGCCGCTTGGCTCGTTGGCGTTTTTCCAGGCTTCATCCCACTCAAGGGCTTTTGCTGTTGAGCAGGCGACGCTTGCCTCGTGCGGAACGGTCTTTGCGGCAGTCTCGCTTGGAAACAAGGAGGCGAAAATCTCGCGGTAATAGTATTCTTCCTTGGTTGACGGCGTGTTCAGCGGAAAGCGGCGGGAACGGCTTGCAAACTGCGCGTCTGACACCCGGCTTTCGGCAAGTTTTTTGAGGGAGTCAATCCAGTCATAGCCAACTCCGTCTGAGAACTGCTCCTTTTGCCGCCAGCAGATTTCTTTTGGCAGGTAGTCCTTGAAAGCCTCGCGCAAAATCCATTTTTCAATTCTCTGACTTCCATCTGCCTGTTTTGAACACATTTTGTCGGCGGGATTTATGTTCATCGCAATATCGATAAATTCCTTGTCCAAAAATGGAACCCGTCCCTCGACTCCCCATGCGGCCAGCGACTTGTTCGCGCGAAGACAGTCGTACAAATGCAGCTTGCTGATTTTTCTGACCAGCTCCTCGTGAAATTCCCGGGCGTTCGGAGCCTTGTGGAAATACAAGTAGCCGCCGAAAAGCTCGTCGCTGCCTTCCCCGGAAAGAACCATTTTTATTCCCATCGATTTTATCACTCTGGCAAGAAGGTACATGGGGGTTGAAGCTCGGACTGTCGTGATGTCGTAGGTCTCGATGTGGTAAATCACGTCTGGCAGGGCGTCGAGTGCCTCCTGTACTGTAAAGTGGACTTCGTGGTGAACAGTTCCGATTGCCTTTGCGGCAAGACGGGCGGCCTTTAAGTCCGGGGAACCTTCAAGACCGATTGCAAAAGAATGCAGACGCGGCCACCAAGCTCCTTCCGTGTCCTTGGATTCCACCCGCTTTGAGGCGAATTTCTGGGTGACTGCGGCGATTATCGAAGAATCCAAACCTCCGGAAAGAAGGACTCCATAGGGAACATCGCTCATAAGCTGTTTTTTGACAGCATCCTCAAGACCTGTGCGGAGCTTTTCTATTGAAGAAAGATTGTCCTTCACATTCTCAAACGACTCCCATGAACGGTGATACCATTTTTCAGGCTTTTCCATATTGAATCCAGCTGCCTTGGCTCCCTTGCCTGAGACAAAATAAGAGCCGTTGGGGAACTCCTCAATTGAGACACAAACTCCTTCAAGAGCTTTCAACTCCGAGGCGACATAATAGCGGCCTTCACCGTCCCAGCCCTGATAGAGAGGAATCACGCCGATTTCGTCACGGCCGATCACGTACAAGTCTTTTTTGGAGTCGTAGAGGGCGAATGCGAAAATACCGGAAAGTTCCTCAAGAAAATCCGCGCCTTTTTCCAAGTAAAGGGGAATAATCACTTCGCAGTCGGACTGTGTTTTAAAATCATATTTGCCCGCATATTCCGCCCTGATTTGCTGGTGATTGTAAATCTCTCCGTTGACGGCAAGAATTATCGTGCCATCGGAAGAGACGAGCGGCTGCTTGCCGGAAAGAGGGTCGACAATCGCAAGACGTTCATGGCTCAAAATCGCGTTTTCTCCGGTGTAAACGCCGCTCCAGTCCGGCCCCCGGTGACGGATTTTACGGGACATGTCCAAAACTTGAGTCCGCAGCTGAGTCCTCAAACCCACGTCAATCGGCTGAGAGCCGGAAGTCAAATCAAAAGCACCAACAAAACCGCACATATATTTCCTCCAGAAAAAGCAAAAATTTTTAAAAACAAAAAAGGCGCCTGCTTAGGGCAACTTATGCAAGAATGCATAAAAATTGCGCTAAACAGACACCTTTGTCTTGAAAACAGATTAACGAAATGCAAAAAACTCGTCAATGATAAAAATTCTGAAGAAGCACACGGCTTGTACGCGTTAGGGATAGTAGTGGTTGCGCAGCAAGTGCGGTAGCACCGGAGGCGCGGTTAGACGCCGGAGCCACGAATAGCCCGCCGTCGCGATGGTTGAGCTTGTCGAAACCTGCGACGAACGCCCAAAAAAAACATTTATCTTCACTAAAAAAACGAATTTCGCTAATATCTAGTTATGAAAGAGCTTCAACTTAAATACGGATGCAACCCGAACCAAAAGCCGGCGAGGGTTTACATGGAAAGCGGAGACCTGCCAATCACAGTGGTGAACGGCAAGCCTGGGTATATCAATTTGCTTGACGCTTTGAACGGCTGGCAGCTTGTGAAGGAACTCAAGGAGGCTACAGGACTTCCCGCGGCGACTTCTTTTAAGCACGTCTCTCCGGCCGGAGCCGCAATCGGAAAGCCTCTGAGCGACACTTTGAAAAAAGTCTACTTTGTTCCCGAAAACTTGGAACTCACTCCTCTTGCCTGTGCTTATGCCCGCGCTCGTGGAGCTGACAGAATGTCTTCTTTCGGTGACTTTATTTCCTTGAGCGACAAGTGTGACAAGGCCACAGCGACATTGATTTCCAAGGAAGTCTCAGACGGAATAATCGCACCCGGATACGATGACGATGCGTTGGAGCTTTTGAAGGCCAAGAAAAAGGGCAACTACTGCGTGATTCAGATTGACCCGGACTATGTTCCCGCCGACTTGGAGAAAAAACAGGTTTTCGGCGTGACTTTTGAGCAGGGACACAACTTTATAAAGCTCGACGAGTCAACTTTGTCAAACATCGTGACAGAAAAAAAAGAGCTGACCGAGGACGAAAAGCACAATTTGCTGATTGCCCAGATTGTCTTAAAATACACACAGTCAAATTCAGTCTGCTACGTTAAGGACGGACAGGCGATTGGAATTGGAGCAGGCCAGCAGTCAAGAATCCACTGTACGAGACTGGCCGGAGACAAGGCTGACAAGTGGTGGCTGCGTCAAAGCCCCAAAGTCCTTGGACTTAAATTTGTTGACGGAATCAAGCGTGCCGACCGCGACAATGCGATTGACGTTTACACCGGTGACGAATACGAGGACGTTCTTGCAGAAGGCAAATGGCAGACGATTTTCGCCGAAAAGCCGACAGTTTTCACACGCGAGGAACGCAAGGAGTGGATTTCAAAGAACACTGACGTTGCCCTCGGAAGCGACGCATTCTTCCCATTCGGTGACAACATCGAGAGGGCGAGAAAGTCCGGTGTCTCTGTAATCGCCCAGCCGGGCGGCTCTGTCCGTGACGACAACGTGATTGAAACTTGCAATAAATACGGAATCGTCATGGCATTCACAGGAATCAGGCTTTTCCACCACTAAACCAAAAAAGGGGGCATTATGTTTTCAATTTTCAGACTTCTTGCCGGAGTAATTTCAATTTACACGCTGCTTTGCTTTATCCGCATAATGCTCACCTGGTTTCCAGGGGCACAATATTCAACTTTCGGAAGGATTCTCTGCCAGCTTTGCGACCCCTATTTAAATCTTTTCCGCAATTTGACCTGGTTCCGCTTTTCAATGTTTGACTTTACGCCGGCAATAGCCCTCTGTGTCTTAATGGCTGCTTCTACAGTGTGCTCAAGTCTTGCGGCTACCGGCAGATTTTCTATAGGCGGACTTTTATCACTGGCTATCACGATGATTTGGTCAGTCATTTCTTCACTGATTTTCTTTGCAATAATTCTCTTAGTCGTCCGTCTTGTAGTTTTGCTCACCCGTCGCGACCAAGGAACTTACGGCGGAATTTGGGAGCAACTCGACAGGTCTATTTCCCACATTATTTTTGGAATCTCTGGATTTTTTTCCAAACGCCCAATGCCATACAAAAACGCCCTGATAATCTCAACGGTGACTTTAATCGTAATTTGGGTTGCGGGTCGCTATTTAATCGCAATGCTAGCGACAATTTTAAACTCGCTCGGAATATAAAAACGCAGTAAACTAAGGCATGCTCGTTTCTGAGATTAAAAACTCAATTTCTTCTCTTCCTGGAGTCGGACCGGCGACTGCAACTCTTTTTGCAAATTTGAACATTTTTACAGTCGGCGACCTGCTCACTTTTTACCCGCGTGACTACGAGGACCGGACCCATAAAATCACAATTCTTGATGGCATGAAGGCAAACTCAAAAGCCCATACGATTGCAGTCGTCACCGGACACGAGTATTTTGGCTTTGGCCGCATGAAAACCCTCAAAATCCTGATTCGGGACTCCTCAACCGCAGCAGAACTTGTAGCCTTCAACCGCCCCTTTTTGGAAAAATCCCTGCCAGTCGGAACAATAATCGCTGTGACGGCGCAATTTTCAGTAAAATATGGCCGAGTACAGGCCAGTCAGTTTGACTACGAGAAAATCTCCCAGGAAGGAAATATAGAAGACTTCCAAAATGCCCCTGTTCCGAATTCAAGAATTTTTCCGGTCTATCATCTGACGGAGGGCTTGAGCCGCAAAATCGTGGAAAAGGCCGTCAATTCTGCCATAAAAGCCTATTCAGCCGGAATCGACACGGAGCTTCCAAAAGACTTAATCGAGAAATACAGACTTTTACCCAAAAACGAGGCTATAAGAAAAATCCACAATCCGCTGACCTTGGACGAGGCGAATTCTGCCCGCCGGACGCTGATTTTTGAAGAACTCTACAATTTTCAGCTGACTCTGGCCCGCAGAGCAATCGCCCACAGGGGAAAACTCCCGGACGAAAAAGCTTCCTCACAAAACGAGGCCCCGGTCAGCCAGCAGGACTTTGAAAAATCCCTTTCGCCCAGACAAAAAAATCTGCTGGCCAGACTTTCATTTGAGCTGACCCCTGACCAAAAGACCGTGATTTTCAAAATGAACGAGGACATCGATTCAGCATATCACGCCGCCTCCATGAACCGCGAAAAGCCATTTTCCATGCGGACGCTGCTTCAAGGCGATGTTGGCTCCGGAAAAACTTTAACCGCATTTTTCGCCTGCCTCCGCTGCATAGACTACGGAAGCCAATGTGCATTTATGGCTCCCACAGAGCTTCTTGCCCGCCAGCACGCTGAGAACGCCGCAAAACAACTGCAAATTTTAAATGTCAACGTGGCGTATTTGACCGGCAATATAAAGGCCTCCGGCAGGGCAGAGCTGCTTAAAGCATTAAAAAACGGCGAGATTGACCTTGTAATCGGAACCCACGCGCTTTTTTCAAAGAATGTCGTCTATAAGGACTTGGCTTTGGCCGTAATTGACGAGCAGCACAGATTCGGGGTCATGCAGCGGGAGTCAATCGTCCAAAAAGGCAGGGATTCCGCCGACGGCAAAGTCCCTGAGCCAAATCTTCTGATGATGAGCGCGACCCCGATTCCTCAGACTCTGGCACTGACAGTTTTCGGGGATTTAGACGTTCGGACGATTCACACAATGCCGGGCGGAAGAAAGCCCGTCATCACATATTTGACGCGGCAGGGAAACGAGCGCAACGCCTACGAGGCAGTCCGCAAAGAGCTGATGGCAGGCCGTCAGGCATATTTTGTCTACCCCGCGATTGAAGCCGGAGAATCGTCCTATTCTGAGAGTGAGAGCGGAGAAGGCAAAAAGGCTTTGAAAGCCGCCGAGGAAATGTTTGAATTTCTGACAAAGCAGGTTTACCCCGGATTTTCCGCCGCCCTAATTCACAGTCAGGTTGACGAAGAAAAACAAAATCAAATTCTCTCGGATTTTTCAGCCGGTAAAATTCAGATTCTTGTCGCAACCACAGTTGTAGAAGTAGGAGTGGACGTGGCGAATGCGACCTGTATGGTCATTGAGCAGGCAGACAGATTCGGACTTGCAGCCCTCCACCAGCTGAGAGGCCGTGTAGGCCGAGGAAATTTACAGTCTTACTGCTTTTTGATTTATTCAAAAAATCTTTCCGAAAACGGAATCGAGCGCATGAAAATTCTGCACGAAACGACTGACGGATTTAAAATCGCCGAAGAAGACTTGAAGTTGCGGGGGCCGGGAGAAATCACAGGAACTGCCCAGTCCGGTGAACTGACTTTTGCCCTCGCCGACCCTGTACGCGATTCAAAAATCATGGAAGCAGCCCGCAAGTGCGCCTTTGAAAAAGCCGCAGGTGACTTATGAACTTTTTAATCACAAGTTTTCCACAGAATGCCCACAAAAAAAATCCCAAAAAAAATCAAAATTCCTATTGACATACTTTTTGCCTTTTATAAAAGTTGTATAGTCAAAAAAACGTTTCTAACAAATATTTCCTTATAATACAAAGAATTAAGCAATTTATAACAAAGGTTCACCAAAAAATTACAGGTAACATTTATTATAATTTAAGATAGTAAGTCGCAAGTAAGTAACAACCTACCAACAAGTTATCCACAGATTATTCACAAATGATTCTTTGTGCAGTTTTTAAAGATAAAAAAAACGGTCCCTGCAAAGGAACCGTTTTCGCTCTCATGTAAAGATATTTACCCCAAGAATACCTGCCCCTGCTGGTCGATTGCAAGAATTGACTTACATTCAGAACAGCGGAAGCGGCCGCTTCTTGTAGCTTTTAAGCGTTTTGAACAAACTGGGCAAGAGAAAATTTTCGGGAAAACAGAACTGACAACAGGAGTTCCCTGCTTAAAGAAAGCAATAGCCTCGCCCATAGAATCTTTGATATTGAAAAACTGAGAAAATCCCAAAAGCTGGAAAACTTCATAAACTTTCGGCTGGATTTCAAGAAGAACGATATCACCGCCCTTCGGTTTTACCATTTTTAAAAAGGCTGTAAAAGAGCCAATTCCTGTAGAAGACACGTAGTTCAATGAGGCACAATTAAAAATTAGATTTACGAAACCCGACTCAACAACCTTTGCAATTCTTTTTTGGAAAAGACTTGAGTTGTATGTATCAATGTAACCGGTCAAATAGAGAGTCAGCCCCTTATCAACATCAGAAATTTTATCCAAAGTAATTTTAAGGCTGTCGTCTTTTTCGTCGTCAAATCCCGGAACAAGGTTATTGTTATTAGCCATATTTCTCCTACCGAATTATCAACTTTCTGTGTTTTTAAAACTATTCACAGAATATGATACATCAAATATCACAATTATGTCAAATTAATAATACACCATTAATAATTCAAAGCCGACATCGGAGACCAACCTCCATCGATTTCAAGCAGTGAACCATTTATATCTTCATGCGAAAGTAGAAAAAATCCCGCATCCGCAACAGATTCAACAGAAATAGTTTTTCCCAAAGGCATTTTTTTTGCAAAAATGGAATCAATATCAGAATTATATTCCGTTTTTGTAAAACCCGGCAAAATTCCGTTGCACGTAATTCCGAATTTTGCATAAGCAGCGGCCGTAGATTTTACAAGCAAGGAGATTCCTGCTTTCGCACCGGCATAAGCGGCATTCGTCAGAAATTCCTGTCTTTTGCAAAGCCCTGTTCCGCCGAAAAGCAAAATTCTCCCGAATTTTCTTTCAATCATTCCAGCCAGTGCAACTGAGAGAAAAAAACCTGGTAGGGCGTAGTCATAAAGCGATACGTTTTCCCAGTCGGCAGCCGTCATCAGCTCCAGTTTTTTTTGCAAAAATGGGCCCCAGCAAATGCACAGAATGTCAGCGGATTTCGCAGCCTGAGCCACAGGAGACTTTTCAATCTCTGCAAAGCTATGGGCCGTGAAATCATAAAAAATTTTTTCTACAGGCTGACCAGCCGATTCAGAATGCCTAGAAAGCAAATCATCAAGTTTTTTAGACTCCTGCCTGCCAGTCACAGTCAGATTTACACCAGAAGAAGCCAAAAGGACAGAAAGTCCAGCCCCGATTCCGCCGCTTCCGCCAATAACAAGGGCAGTTTTGCCTGAAAAAACTTTCATTTTATTAATATAACACAAAAACTCGACATTCAAAAGCAAAAAAGCTAGACTGTCTGCATGAATCTGGAAAAAATCGTAATTGTACTCGCCCGCCCCGAAGAAAGCCGGAACGTAGGAGCTGTATGCCGGGCAATGGCCAACAACGGCCTTAAAAATTTAAGAATCGTCGGCAAACGGGAAGATTTTGACGACCACAAAGTTCGAATTCTGGCAATTCACGCCGCTTACATTTGGGAAAACTGCACATTTTATGATTCTGTCGACTCCGCCGTGGGCGACTGCGTTTTTTCCGCAGGAACTACCCGACGCCGTGGAAAAAAGCGTCAGGGAAAACTCCTTTTACCGGAAGAATTCGCAAAACTAGCCTCGCAGACAAGCGGCTCCGCAAAAAGACCCGATGAGGGCGGAAAAGTCGCCGTAGTGTTCGGAAACGAGCGCACTGGTTTGACGGACGAAGAGCTTGCCTCCTGCACGATGGGCGTTACGATTCCTTCTGACGAGAATTTCGCCTCACTGAACCTTTCGCACGCGGTTCAGGTGATTTCCTACCATATTTTCCGTGAGCAGAGCGACATTTCGCCGGGATATACACCGCTGACCTCTGAGAGAATCGCAAAAACATCGACGATTATCGCGGACAACCTTCAAAAAATCGGATTTTTTTCTGTCACCGGACGGCCGGACATGGAAGCCTTTTGGAAAAAAATACTGAGCCGGGCAGCCCTGAGCGAAAGCGAAGCTGTCTATATCGAAAAGACTTTTACAAAAGCAGCGGGTTTAGCCTGCAAAAAACGAGGTCCAGGACACGAAAAATCGGCAGAAAATTCAGAAAATCTCGATTAAATCCGGCGTAAGCAAATTGCCGCCGGAAAGTTTGAGACTGTTGACCGCTCTTTTAATCGTGTTTTCTAGCTGACGGACATTTCCCGGCCAGTCAAAAGATTTTAGCAAGAGGCTTGATTCATCAGAAAGAATTACATTCGGTGCGATTTCTTCCAAAAGATTTTTCACCAAAAATGGAATGTCTTCCTTGCGGTCTTTGAGGGACGGTAAAATCAGCAGATTGTTTGCAATCCGATAAAATAAATCTTCCCTGAATTCTCCGAGCGCTATTTTCTTTTTCAAGTCAGAATTAGTCGCAAAAATCAGCCTTGCATTCGTTGTCAATTCAACATCAGAGCCTACCGCCTCAAATTTTTTACTTGAGAGAACTGACAAAAGTTTTTGCTGAACATCCAAGGTCATATTTCCGATTTCATCGATAAAAAGACTGGAATCCTGGGCCAAAAGAAATTTTCCCTTGCGGAATCTGTCGGCACCAGTGAATGCACCTTTTATATGGCCAAAAAGTTCTGACTCCGCCAAATCCCCAGAAAGTCTTCCGCCGTCAACTTGAACTAAAGCCTTATTTTTTCGCCATGAAAGTTTGTGGACAGCCTCAGCGGCCTTGCTTTTTCCGCTACCGTTCGGCCCAAGAATCAAAAGAGTGTCGTCATTTTTGGCACAGGCGAGGATTTCAGAACGAATTTTCTTTGCGGCCGACGAATTTCCTGCAAAAAGTAAAAGTTCAGGAGGAATTTTCTCAGTAGAATCAAAAATATAATTTTGCCCAGCTGATTTTTTTAGAAAATCGACAAGACCATCCAAATCATCAGGAAATGAAAAAGATTTTTCTGCGAAATCTGGGCAATTTCTATACTTTCCGAAATTCAAAAAAATAATTTTTCGAGGTCGCTTTTCAAAAAGATATCCAGCAAACCTCCTTTCCAAATCAGAATCAAGAAGAATAAAATCTGGCGAGAATTTTCTGCTTTCATTCACGAATTCCAAAAGCTCAGCAACAAGAATAATATGCCAATTCGGGAATTCTCCCTCGATATTTGAAAGAAGACTCTGATTCTCAGAAAGAAGAAAAACTGTCATCTATTTTTTGAAAAGTCTGTTCCAAATCAAGGAGATTTTGTAGCCCATGAAGGGGAAAATCAAAAAGATTTTAAATGGGTTATGGAGGATTTCACTCCAGATTTCAAGTCCCCGTTCAAAAGTCTTTTCGCTCACACGGCGGATTCGCTCGGAAAAAATTCCAAGGGCGTCATTGTAAAAGAGAAAAATGCTTGAAGAAAAAGCGTTGCGCCGGTGGTATGACCAGAGGTCTTTTTCCTTGATTCCCTCGCTCAAAAGTGCCAGCGACGGCGAAGACTTGTAAATCGCGGAAACTATATCCGCCTCCGCATTTTTTGAGTAATATCCAGCGCAGCGGCCGACAATCTGCAAATTCGGGAAGGTCTCATGAACATTGCGCTCAGCCTGCATCAAAGTTTTTGGATGGCTTCCGAACAGGTAAAGAGACTTGTAATGGGTGTCCAGCACGGAAAGAATGCTGATTACAGCCGTAAAAGGATTGTAGCGGATAGGCTGGGTCAATTTTAAAAATTTCGCGCCCTTTATTATGCTTTTTGAAATCGGCAAAATTAAGTCGCTGGATTTTAAGCACTCCAAAAGCTCTGAGTGCTTGCGGCGGGCTTTTAATAACTTCCAAATCGAAAGAAAAACAATCTGTTTTGTTCCGGGCTTTGCCAGCATTTCCAAAATCGCATTTTCCAAGTCCTCTGGAGGACAGACATCGACAGGAACACCCAACAATTCAATTCTTTCCACAGACATTTTTAACTTCTCCCTCTCTCTCTTGCGGCCGTTACCGCAGTCTGCAAAGCCGCAATACCGTATAAAGCGGCGGTTTCACAGCGTAAAATATTTGTCTCAAAATGCAGGGGAACAACCCCCGCCTTTGCAAGTTTTTCTATTTCATCAGGACTGATTCCACCTTCCGCCCCGCAAACGAGAGCCATTTTTTTAACTCCGGCGGATTTTTCAATTTCCAAAATTGAAGGCTGCAAGGCTTTTGTCAATTCAGTGCGCTCATACAAAACGCAGGCGAACGAGGATTTTTCAAGTCCGCTTGCATAGTTTTTCCAAAAATCAATTGCCTTGTCAACAGACATCGCTTCAGTGATTTTTGTCGCAACAGGAGAGCCGGACTGCTGCCGCGCTTCCCGGATGATTTTCTCAAGGCGGTCATTTTTTGAAAGTTTTTCCGCATTAAAAGCCTGACAGTATTGGCCGACAACCGGAATAATTTGCGAAACCCCGCATTCAGTCGCCTGCCGAACAATCAGCTCGAATTTCTGCATTTTCGGGACGAACTGAAAAAGCAAAGTCTCAGGCAAAGTGAATTCTCCGGGCTGATTCTCAGTTTTTTCATCGGGAGGAATGTCCGCGCAAACTTGAAGGATGATTTTTTTTGCCGCAGAATCCACAGAGCAGACAGTCATATTGCGCAAATCCCCGGAAGGAAAGCGGACTTGAATCATGTCACCTGAAACAAGACGCAAAACCTGCGCCATATAGCGGAAATTCTTTCCGCTGACGGAGAGCAGGCCTTTTTTGTCCAATTCACAATCAGCTAAAAACTGACGCATTTATTTTTTACTTTCCGTTTTCTTTTCGTTCGCAGAAACTTCGTCCTGAAGCTCTTTCAAAGTTTTTGTGCTTTTCAAAAGCTTCTGGAATTCATCGCTGTTCTTTCTGATGATTGAAAGAGCCTCATTAAGCTGGATGTCGTAGTCCAAATCGTAAATCGGGGCGACCTTTGTGCGGTTCACCTGATTGCGAATCAACTTGCGGAAAGAACGCTCGTCAACGGCCTTGTATTTTTTGCTCAAAGTCTTTGCATAGGCAGAGATGTCTTTTTCACTCATTTTCGGATGAGCCTCAACATATTTGCCGATTTCGTCAGCCTTGAGGAAAGTCTCGTACTCTTTTTCAGCCTCTTCTGTAAGCTCCGGGAAAAGAACTTCCTTGTCCGGCGGAATTCCGATTTTGTCGATGTTGCAGTCGCTCGGAGAATAATAGCGGGCCATCGTGATTTTGATTCCGTCGGTCGCCGACATCGGGAAGACTTTCTGGACAGAGCCTTTTCCATAAGTCCTCTGACCGACAAGGTATGCCAGGTGATTGTCCTTCAATGCCCCGGAAAGAATCTCAGAGGCTGAGGCGGAGCCTTTGTTAATCAGGACGACAATCGGCTTGCCTTTCGGGAAGGTAGTTTTTCTCGGAGAAGCCGTGTACATTGAATTCTCATAGGCAAGACGGCTTTTAGTGGAGACAATCGGCCCATTGTCAATAAATTTGTCAGCGACCTCCACCGCGGAAGTGATGAGTCCGCCCGGATTGTTGCGCAAGTCTATAATCAGGCCTGTGTAATTATTTTTCTCAAATTCATCGAGAGCCTGCTGAACACGTTCCGGCAGCTGGGGGGTGAATTCAATCAGCCTTACATATCCGATTGTGCCAATCATCGCGTGTTTTTCGCAGGGCACTTCGATTAAGGCGCGGGTCAAAGTCACCGGGAATTCCATGGACTTTCCACGACGGATTACCAAGTCAACTTTCTCACCGACTTTTCCACGGAGCTTGCTCAAAACTTCTTCCATAGTGATTGTGGAAGTGTCAGTTCCGTCAACAGAAATAATCAAGTCTCCGGCCTGGATGCCAGCACGGAATCCGGGGGTGTCCTCAATCGGAGAGGCGACCTCGACATAAGCAGGCTTGTCGTCAGTTGACTCATAAGGCTTTGAAATTGAAAGTCCGACTCCGCCGAAGGCTCCTTCCGTCGTGTCGCTCAAAGACCTGAAAGACGAAGTGTCCAGATAGAGGGTATAGGGGTCTCCGACAGACTCAAGCATTCCCTTGATTGCCCCCTTGTAAAGAACCTCAGGGTCAACCTCGTCTACGTAATTGCGGGCCATAAAATCCAGAACAGACCCCATCATCTCCATGTAGCGGCGGTTTTCGGCTGTAGAGCTTGTAGATGTTGAAGACTGGGCAAAACACTGGGAAGCAAAAATAGAAAGGATGAATACAGATAAAACAACTCTTACTTTATGGGCAAAGCTCGTTTTGAGCGAATTTTCAATTTGTTCCATATAAATATTTTACTTTCCAGAATAAAAAAGTCAATCTTTAAGGGGCTTTCAAAATTCCAGCAACTACTGTTATTTTACCCTTAAATGTGATATATTACGAATATGCAAATAATTCCAGTTGCCAGCGGAAAAGGCGGAGTTGGAAAAAGCCTCCTTTCTGCAAATTTAGCAATCGCCCTCGGACAAGCGGGCAAAAAAGTCATTCTTGCCGACCTAGACCTAGGAGCGTCAAATCTTCACTTGGTCATAGGACAAACACAGGCTCGTGCCAGCTTGGGAACATTTTTGACTGGTGGAACAGAATTTGAAGACATCATTACACCAACAGACTACGCAAATGTCTCTTTTATTCCCGGGGATGCTGAAATTCCCGGTCTGACAGCCTTAAAGACTGCACAAAAAAGTGCCCTAATCAAAAACTTCAAGAAACTTGACTGCGACTACCTGATTATCGACTTGGGAGCCGGAACCCACCTTACGATTCTGGACCTCTTTCTTCTTTCCCCACAGGGAATCGTTATCACAGCCCCGACTGTTACCGCGACCCTCAACGGATATCTTTTTTTGAAGAACGCCGTATTCCGTATGCTGAATGCGACTTTCAAAAAAGGCTCAAAGGCCGCAAATTACATGGCAAAACTCCGCAAGGATCCATCCGCCATGCAAAGAATTTATATTCCAAAACTTATTGAAAGCATCCGCATGATTGACTTGGACAGTGCCAGCAAAATTGCCGAACGTCTACGCGAATTCCGCCCCCGCCTGATTATGAACATGATTGACGAGCCGAAGGACGCTGACAAAGCCTTGAGAATCAAACGGTCTTGTCAGCAGTATCTTGGAGTGAACATCGAGTCACTTGGCATTATTTACAAGGACAGCTTGCAGGACCGGGCACTTGCCTCACGACTGCCAGTCACAGTCTATAAGCCAAATGCAGTGATTTCCCAAGCCATCTACCGAATTGCAGAAAAAATCATCCAAAGCGAAACCCTTTCATTCAGTGGCGGAAGCGACACATTCGACATCGCGAACGAAGAGGCAACAGACGATTTTTCAGCAAAACTTTCCTATTTGGAAGATTTGATTGGAACGGGAGCTTTGAGCATGGGTGAGCTGACAGAAACAATCAAAAGTCAGGCTTACGAGCTTGAAGAACTCCGAAAGGAAAATCTTCTTTTAAAATCAAAATTGGTTAAAGCCGCGAATCAAGGCTTTAAAATTTGAGGAATTGAAAAATGTTTTTGTATTTAAATTATCCGTCATGGATTCACCCGGAAATTTTCCCCGGACTTCCTCTTTTGGGCTTAATCCGCTGGTACGGACTTATGTATATTTTTGCCTTCGGAACGGCATTTTTGGTTTTGAAAAAGCTGCTTAAAGAAGGCGCATTGGATTCTCCGACCTACAAAGCGACAGAAGACGACATTTTCTCCTTTATTGGGACTGGAATCGTATTTTTACTGATTGGTGCCCGAGTTTTTTCAGCTTTTGTTTATGACACCTCTGGAATTTATCGCGCAAAACCTTGGTTGATTTTCTGGCCTTTCAGTTCCGATGGAAGATTTACGGGGCTTGCCGGAATGTCTTACCACGGGGGCTTTATCGGCGGACTCCTCGGAATGATTTTCTGGTGCTGGCGCCACAAACAGCCTTTCTTCAAATGGGCGGACGCAATGTGTACGGCGATTCCGCTAGGCTACACTTTTGGCCGACTGGGAAATTTTTTGAACGGAGAGCTTTACGGCAGAATCACTACAGCCCCATGGGGAATAGTTTTCCCCGGAGCTGAAAGATTTTCTTCTTCTATTGAATGGGTTCAGAATTTTGCGGCAAAATGCGGTATGCAGATTTCCACAGGTTTGGTAAATTTGCCACGTCATCCCAGTCAGCTTTACGAGGCTTTTTTGGAAGGAATTGTTCTCTTTACGATTATTTGGCTTCTCCACAAAAAAAAGACTTTTGACGGATTCTCTGGTGCCATTTACACGATGGGTTACGGATTTTTCAGATTCATAATCGAATATTTCCGCGAACCTGACGCAGACATCGGCTACAGAATCGCGGCGGACTCTTCCGCCCCCTTGTACACGAACACATCGCTTTTGAATATCTCAACCGGTCAGATTCTGTGCTTTTTGATGATTTTAGGCGGAGTCTGCGTATTTGTTGGAAGCCGTTACTGGTACAACAAAAAATACAAAAATCTTGAGAATGGAAAAAACGCTTAAAAATCAGTTGAAAAGTGAGTTGAAAGCGTTTCTTGCTTCCTGAATTTTAGATGCGGCGGAATTTTCTGCCGCATTTTTAAATTCTGCCCGTGCGGAAAAATAATCGCAGAAATTCGCCCTCTCTTTGTCCGTCACAATCTCATCGACGGACTCATGACAGTCATAATGGCTGCCTGGCGCGTAGAATTTGCAGTTTTTGCAAGAATGTAAGTCAGCTCCGCAAGTTGGGCAAGTTGAAGTCCGGTAGATTCCGGCAGACAGATCAATGTTTTTTCCGCATTTCCAGCACATTTTACGCCTCCAAAAAACCGCCGTAAGGAATTCTCACGTTTTTGCAAAGTGACTCGTATTCTGATTGCTGAATTTTTGAAGGTCTCGCGGTGACAAAGAAAGTCATGTCGGCCGGAAGATTTTCAATTTCTCCTTCCTGACCATTTTGAATTGAATTTTCTTCAACTTTCAAAGCCTGCTTTACAACTCCGTCCCGACTGTCAATCACTTTGACGGAAGGGCCGGCCGCCTTTTCAACTTCTTTCGCTATGTGGGTAAAATGTGTGCAGCCTAAAATTATCGTGTCACAGGCATTTTTCGCAAAAAAATCCACCGCAGGCCGGGCAGCCGCGATTCTCTCTTCTTCAGATGAGTCAAAATAGCGGCTTTCGATAAATGAAACCAAATCCGGGTCGCCACGGCTGAAAACCTGACAGTCAGAGGCAAAATCTTCAATCAATCTTTTACAATACGGATGATTTACAGTCGCATTTGTCGCCAAAAGGCCGATTTTTTTATTTTTCGTGACTTTTGCGGCAAGTTTTATCGCGGGGACAGTTCCCACAATCGGAAGATTCGGAAAAAGTTCCCGCAATTTCGGCAGTGCCGTCACAGAAATAGTATTGCAAGCTACGACAATCGCCTTTGGCGCCCATTTTTTTTGAATCAGGCTTACGGCTTCGGAGGCACAACGGGTCACTTCTTCTGGAGATTTTTCCCCATATGGAAAGTGAAGTGTGTCACCGAGGTAAAGGCATGATTTTTGAGGGCATTTTTCCTTGAGCGCAAGCATGTAGGGAATTCCCCCAGTGCCTGAGTCAAGGAAAGCAAAGTCGATTCCGCCTGACATCTTTATTTTTCGTCAATCAGAGCCGCGAGTTTTTCCGCAGTGAATCCAAGGCTTTCGGCAACTTTCTTAGCCGGCCCGGACTCGCCAAAGCGGTCGATTGTAAAGCAGTCAGCACGGCTTGTGGCAATTTCTTCCCAGCCCTGACGTACTCCGGCTTCCGCAACGATTACGCGTTTTGCCCCGCCAAGAATCTCACTTTTGAAAGAGTCAGCCTGATTTTCAAAAAGATTTTTGTCCATCATTGAGACAACGCGGACTTTCTTTCCTGACACTTTTGCAGCGTCTAGAGCCATCGCAACCTCAGAACCCGTCGCAACAACTGTGACATCTGGATTCGCCTCGTTTTTAACGATATAGGCACCTTTTTTGATGTTCTCACGCCAGTTTTTGTCGTCTTTTGCGTACACCGGAACATTCTGCCTTGTCAGTGCAAAGAGAACCGGGTGGTCTTTTGCGGCCATCGCCATGTGCCAAGCCTCGACAGTTTCCTCAGCATCGCCTGGGCGGAGAACCTGAAGGTTTGGAATAGCACGCAAGGCTGCCAAATGCTCGATCGGCTGGTGGGTCGGGCCGTCCTCGCCAACGAAGATTGAATCGTGGGTTAAGTCGTAAATCACAGGTGCGCCCATAATAGCGGCCAAACGGATTGAAGGTCTCATATAGTCAGAGAAGACAAGGTATGTCGCGACATAGGGGCGGATTCCGCCGTGAAGGCTCATTCCAGCGGCAACAGAGGCCATTCCGAATTCACGGATTCCAAACTCAATTGAACGTCCCTTGCGGTTTTCGGGCGTATAAGTTCCGCCGTCACACTTCATGCCGGACTTGTTGGAGCCTTTAAGGTCAGCAGAACCGCCGACCAAGTATGAGTAGCGCAAGCCCATCGCAGAAATCATGTCACCGGAGGCTGTGCGGGTTGCAACAGATTTTCCGACCTCATAAACAGGATCGTCAGAACTTCCATCAGAAGTCAGCTCATAAGAGGCTTTCCACTGCTTTGCAAGCTCCGGATTCTCTTTTGCCCATGCTTCAAATTCAGAGTTCCAGTCGGCCTCGCGTTTTGCAAAGTCAGCTTTTTTGCCCTCAAAGAATTTGTAGGCCTCTTCATCAACCTGGAAGAATTTCTCAGGGTCAAGGCCAAGATTTTTCTTTGTCTGGGCTACATCGGCTTCTCCAAGCGGCTCTCCGTGGACTTTGGCGGTTCCCTGAGCCGGGGCGAATTTACCGATTGTGGACTTGAGCATGATCAAAGTCGGTTTGTTTTCTTCTTTTTTGGCCTCTTCAACGAGTTTCACGAGATTCTGGACATCGTACATGTCGCCTTTCAAAACCTGCCAGCCGTAGGCCTCGTAGCGTTTGCCGATGTCCTCGGTGAATGTGATGTCAGTAGAGCCGTCAATTGAAATTTTATTCTGGTCGTAGAATACGATGAGTTTGCCAAGCTGCAAGTGTCCTGCCAAAGATGAAGCTTCAGAAGAAACACCCTCTTCCAGACAGCCCTCACCGACCAAAGCATAAGTATAGTGGTCTACGATTTTGTGGGCGGGAGTGTTGTATTTTGCGGCAAGGTGACTTTCAGCCAGAGCCATTCCGACAGCAAGGGCGATTCCCTGACCAAGGGGGCCGGAAGTGTTCTCAACGCCGTCAGTCCAACCGTATTCCGGGTGACCGGGACATTTAGAGCCTACCTGACGGAAATTCTTTATGTCCTCAAGGGAGACTTTGTAACCTGCAAGATGGAGGATTGAGTAAAGGAGCATGGAGCCGTGCCCTGCGGAAAGGACGAAGCGGTCGCGGTCAGCCCATTTTGAATTGGCCGGATTGTGTTTTAAGATTTCGCCGTAAAGAGTTGCTGCAAGTTCTGCGCAACCAAGCGGGAGTCCGGGATGACCGGAATTTGCTTTTTGGATGGCGTCAATTGAAAGGCTTCTGATTGACTTGGCGACAGCGGCAATTGCTTTTTCGTTCATAAAATGCTCCTTCCATTTTGCGTGCATTCCTTCAGCGGAAGGGGTGAATTGAACGAAATTAAGTTTCCAAGATCAGATGACTTTGAACTGCTTTTCTCTGAAAGCTTCGACGGCCCAGACAAGCTGCATTCTGATGTCCTCAAAGTTGTTTTCCATTCCTTCGAGGGAAACTTGAATCGCGTCGGTGTCCTCGCCTTCACAATGGGCTGAATCCGAAAGCATCTCAAGAATTCTTGAGATGTGGGTATAGAGCTGTGAAAGCGTCACGAGTTCCTGCTGCGGAAACTGCTCCATATCATCACCGGCCAGGTCTACATCGTAAACCAGAGAGCCGACCGCTGAGTAAAGCTCCAAAGCCCTGTGCCTCAGCGAACCGATGGAAAAATCCGCAAAATAGTTGTAATGTTTTCTAAGTATATCATTGCGGTGCATTATTTGCAACGCAAATACTTGTCTCTCCTCAGGGGTGACATCCATGGACTTTGGCAGAAGGGTCTTCATCACGGAAGAGACATCGAGTTTTTGCTTGAAAAGCTGGTCTTTTATGCAGCAGTCGATTACATATTCTGGAAGTGCGAAAATCGGGATTCCACAGTCAGACCCATTGCCGTAGTCATTTTTATTCCATTCGCCGACGGCGGGAACGTCCTGACCGCGATACCAAAGTCGGGTTTCAACTCCGAAATATTCCAAGCCGACTTTTTTTGAGGAATCGATGAATTCGTGAATCGACGAGCAGTTCTCAACGCAAAGGGTATTTGAGAATTCATAAAAAACGTTGGCAAGCTGCTCCTCAATGCATGAACAAGGCCCCATCCGATTAAAAGAAAGCAAAAGTGACTTTTCAAGCTCCTCCTTCCATTTTTGCCGGAAAAAATCTCCCGAACTCATTTCGAGCCGGTTCTTTTTGCGGCTGACAATCGGGAAAATCTCGACAATTCCCTTGTCCCAGTCCCGGACGCGGCAAAGGATTCTGTCGCCGTAGTGAAAGTCGAAGTCATGGAAGATTCTTTCCATAGATTTGCCGGTCAGGGAAACCTGCGGGGGCAGTTCAAAATCTGTTTCCGCAAGGCGAAGACCGTTATTGACAGGATCGGCGGCGATGTACTGGGAGGCGTATTCAGTGCCGTAGAAGATAAAAAGGTCTTCCGCACCGATTGCTGTCGTGTGGAAAATCTTGTCCTCCAAAATATGGCCGTTGTATTCAAAATTGATTGCACATGAGAGGATTTCGCTGTCGACAAAGGGCATACAGCGGTCGCCGGGGACTAACACGCCCTGACGGACTTCTTCTTCGGTCGGGAGAAATGAGAAAAACTTTCCGGTAAAGGCTCCTGCATGAGTCAGATAGAAATTTTTTTCCAAGGGAAAAACCCGCATGTCCATGTCGAGGAATTCAGTGACTTCTTCTACGCTTGCCCGGATTTTGAAATTTGCCAACAATTTCACCACGTCCTTGGCCGTAAATGGCGAAGGGTATGTACGGAGAAATTGCGTCATAATCTCTTGAAGCGAGCGTCCCATGTTCATAAAATAATAAATTCTCCTGCGAATCGTCAATTTTCAGTTTAACAGAAGAAGCATTAACTACGCTTTAATTTTCTCTCATTTTTACCCAGATTTCAATTTTAGAACGAAAAATTCCTAAAAAAAATCTATTTCTATTGACCTTTTTTACCGAAGTTGGTAGATTTTATTTAAGACAAAGGCGTCTACTTAGCGCAATAATTGTGTCCAAAACACAAGTTGCCCTGAGTAGACGCCTTTTTTTGTGCGCCAGATAGGGAGCGACGGCGCGGGCTTTGCCCAAGCCGGAAAATCGCGAATAAACGAGCGATTTTAGCGAGTCTCGGTCTTGCCCCTGCAAGACCGCAAAAGCGGCGACACTGGCTTTGCCCAAGCGCTAGGTAGCGAACGGCGGCGGAAGCCGCAAAATTGCGTGAGACGCAATTTTAGTGAGTCTCGCCAAAATCTGCGATTTTGGCGCGGTTGCGCTAGTGCGCTAGGCAATGGAAGCCCGGAGTTGCCGGGAAAACTTTCCCGGCAATGAGCGTTAGCGAAGGCTGGAACTGCCGACCCGCTTTGCGGGGAGCGCCCAAAAATTTATATTATTTTGGATTAAGGCATTCTCATTTAAAATGAAATGCGTTAATATATACTAAAGTGACTGAAGTATAATTAAAAATGTAAAGCTACTTTGGTCGACAGGGGTTTTTTATGTCTTTCAATTTCACTATCAAGAACGCTTATTGCAAGCGCGTATGGGATGACCTTCAGGCCCGCTATGCAGACCAGGATCATTTTCTTCAGGCTGCCGGATTGGTTCTCGAAACAATTTCTCCGGTTGTTGACACTATGCCGGAGCTTGAGAACACAGCCGTTCTCGAACGCTTTGTAGAGCCTGAGCGCGTAATTATGTTCCGCGTTCCGTGGACTGATGACCAGGGCAAGGCTCATGTAAACCGTGGCTTCCGCGTTCAGTTCAACTCAGCAATCGGCCCCTACAAAGGAGGACTCCGCTTCTCTCCCGAAGTTTCTCTCGATGTTTTGAAATTCTTGGGCTTTGAACAGGTTCTTAAAAATTCTTTGACAACATTGCCGATGGGCGGCGGAAAGGGCGGCTCAGACTTTGACCCCCACGGAAAATCAGACGCTGAAGTTATGCGCTTCTGCCAGTCTTTCATGACAGAACTCTACCGCCATATCGGAGCTGACACAGACGTTCCTGCCGGTGACAAGGGCGTTGGTGGACGCGAGGTCGCATACATGTTCGGCCAGTACAAGAGAATCACAAACCAGTTCACAGGCGTTTTGACAGGAAAGGGCTTGGATTTCGGCGGCTCTTTGATTCGCCCGGAAGCAACTGGCTACGGCTTGATTTACTTCGCAGAATGTATGCTCAAAAAAGCAGGAACAGACTTCAAGGGCAAAACCTGCATCATCTCTGGTGACGGAAACGTTGCCCAGTACGCTTGCCAGAAAGTCACACAGCTGGGCGGAAAAGTCATCACACTTTCTGACTCAACAGGCTACATCCTCGATGAGGACGGAATCGATGCTGAGAAATTGGCTTACGTCATGGAATTCCGCGCCGCACATAAAAAGATTGACGAGTACGTCAAAAAATACTCAAAGGCAAAATTCTTCAAGGGCGAGAAACCCTGGGGAGTCAAGGCCGACTGTGCATTCCCCTGTGCAACACAGGACGAAATTTACATGGATGACGCTAAAAAACTCGTTGCAAACGGCGTAAAACTCGTTGCAGAGGGTGCAAACATGCCGACCCGTGCAGACGCAATCGAATTCTTGCAGCAGAACAAAGTTTTGTTCGCACCTGGAAAAGCGTCAAACGCCGGTGGTGTTGCAGTCTCAGGACTTGAGATGAGCCAGAACTCAGAGCGCCTCTCTTGGAGCCGCGAAGAAGTCGACGCAAAACTCAAGCAGATTATGACCACAATCCACGACAACGCCTACGAGACAGCGGAAAAGTTCGCCACAAAGGCCGACTACGTTTCCGGTGCCAACATCTACGGCTTCTTGAAAGTAGCAAGAGCTATGATGGCACAAGGTTTGGTGTAATAAGACCGAAAGTCGGTGGTTGAGCATAGTCGAAACCATCGACAAACGCCCGCCTTTTCTTTGGAATGGGCGGGATTTTTTTATTCCCTGCGTTTGCGTTCTGCGTGCTCGCGGTAGAATCTGTCTTTGTCCTGATACATTGCTTCGTCGGCTAGGTGCATGGAAAGCCGCAGGTCTTTGCCGTCAGAGTTCCAATACGCACCTACGGCAAGGCAAACGTCCGAATTCACCCCAGTGTGCAACTTTAGGTCGGAGACGCTTTTTTCAAACTCGTCTTTTTGGCAGGCTGGGACGATGACTACAAACTCGTCTCCACCCGCGCGGTACCATTCTGCAGTAGGAAAGGCCTCTTTTAAAACCTGCGCACCTTTTTTGATGAGTTCGTCACCAGCTTCATGTCCGTTTGCGTCATTCATCGTTTTGAGTCCGTTCAAGTCTGCAAAGACAACTCCGAATGGAGAAGGAATCGTTTTTTCGCCACTTACGAATCCATCGACCCGGTTGTTCATTGCGTTGCGGTTTTTGATCCCTGTCAAAAAGTCCACGCTGCTCATGTATTCGAGTTTTTCCAAGAGCATGTGGGAAGTCATTTCGGTGGAAAGAAAAAAGGCGGTCAATTCGATGGTCTCTTTTAGCGTAACAAGGTTTTGCGTGTTAAAGTTTGTGATGAAAAGATAGCCGAATTGTTTTGTTCCCTGCATGAGGGGGTAGAGAATCAGGCTTTTTACTTCTCCTGCCACAAGGCTGTCAGCCCATTCGGGATTGCTCTCCCTTACTACGGCCAGGTCGTGCTCGTCTTTTATGATGACGCAGTTGCTAGTTCCGATTGATTTTTCCCAAGATTTTACAATTGAATAGGTGATTTTTGACGAAAAACGTTTATAGTCAATTGAGTCATCGTTGAATTTCGCGCAGAGGACGCTGTATGTTTTGTTGATGTCGTCACGAAGGATTATCCAGCTTGAAAATGCTTCCGTCCGCTTCTGAATGTCGCTTACGACAGCTTCGACCCCGGCATTAAAATCAGGGTTGTTTCGCAAAATGATGGAATTTTTGATGACGAAAGCAGCAGTTTCCGGGTGGACGTGAGACATCGATTCTGGAACAAGGCCTTGCGAAGTCTGAAGGGTAAAAGCGCAGTAGCCGACTTCTTCAGTGCCGCCCGCAAGAGGCAAAATTGTAAAGTCTGTCCAGACATCAAACGCACGAGTTTCGACATAGGCCTGCATTTTTTGCTTTAGGATTGCCGCCCGGTAGCAGAAGTCTTCAAATCGCATTTCGCGTGGCATCAATTCGGTATAGTGGATGCCGTCATGATAAATATTTGGGTCGATGGTTTGCTTGTATCCATCGTTTGAGCTTATGATGCGGATGTCGTCATAATAGCCTGTGTCGCTTTTTTTTACGGCAAGGACAGCGCAGGGAAGAGAGAATGTATTTACAAAAGATTGAAAATCCATTCTTCAATTTTAAAAGAAAAATACAAATTTACAAGATTTTTTTCTTGAAACTTTTATGCAAGTTTCATTGCAAATTTTTTTTGAAAGGTAAGCCTGTAACCTCGATACGCACAAAAAGCCCGCCTTTTCATCGGAAAGGGCGGGCTTTTTATTTTGCAGATGCTTTTTCTAATTAGTCAGAAGTTCTTACCGGGTCATCGCCAGTCTCGTTGGGAATGTCGCCACCGGCTTTTTCAAGGGATTTCTTTTCCATCTTGTTCATGAGAATCGGAGAGAGAATTCCGAAAACACAGAGAAGAATCAAAACCCAGCAGACGGGCGTTGAAAAGAGAATTCCCGGATTTCCGTCAGAAAGTGCGAGCGAGCGGCGCAAGCCTCTTTCTCCAATCGGTCCCAAAATAAGGGCCAGAACAATCGCGGCATTATTTAAGTCCAACTTGCGGGCAAGGTAGCCGATTATTCCGAAAATCATCATGATTACAACGTCAACGAAATTCTTGTGGATTGCAAAAGAACCGACAACACAGAGAACCGTTACCGCAGGAATCAAAATCGCATCGCTCAAGCGGGAGATGTTTGCAAATCCACGGCAGCCCAAAAGTCCGATTCCGAGCATACAGAATTGAATCAAAACAAAGCCCGCAAAGAAGGTATACGTCATTCTTGCAGTCTCACCGATGAAGAGGTCTGGGCCAGGTGTAAGTCCCTGGATGATAAGTCCGCCCATCAAAACCGCAGTGACCGATTCACCAGGAATTCCAAGCGTCAGCATAGGAATCAAGGAGCCACCAGTAACGGCGTTGTTTGCAGCCTCGGAACCAGCGACACCTTCAATAGAGCCACGTCCGAACAATTCCTTGTGCTTTGAGAACTGGCGTGCTGAGTTATAGCCCATAAAACATGCGATTGAAGCACCAGCGCCGGGAAGAATTCCGACGAGGTTTCCGATAATCCATGAGCGTCCGATTGTCGGGGCAAGCATTTTCATTTCAGAGGCGGACAATGACATTTTGTCTTTAAATTTTGTCGCCCTTGCTCTTTCCTTGATTTTTTTCTCCGCGAGAATCAATACCTGACTCATTGAGAAAAGTCCAATCAATGCGCAGGTCACGTTAATTCCGTCATACAAGGAAGACTGGCCGAACATAAAGCGTTTTACGCCTTCCATCGGATCCATTCCGATTGTTGAAAGCAAAAGACCCAAGGCACCGGACATAAGTCCCTTAAGCATTGATTTTGATGAAACTCCGGCGATAATCGTCAGACCAAAGATTGAGAGCCAGAAATATTCTGGTGATCCGAATTTCATTGCCAGCGAGGCCAAAACAGGCGAGAAAAAGTAAAGCGAAATGCAGGAAAGAAGTCCTCCGAAGAAGGATGCTATACAGGCTGTTCCCAAAGCTTTTCCGGCTTTTCCCTGTAATGTCATCTGGTAGCCTTCGATTGCCGTAGCGGCAGAGGCTGGAGTTCCGGGAGTGTGAATCAAAATTGCGGAAATAGAGCCGCCGAAAATCGCTCCGCAGTAAATCGCACCCAAAACGATAAGGCCGGTTGAAGCCTGCATTGAGAATGTAAGGGGCAAAAGCAGGGCGACACCCATTGCAGCAGAAAGGCCTGGCAGACAGCCGATTACGATACCGATTGTCGTTCCAGCTATCATTGCAAGAATATTTATAGGAGTAAGCGCATTCAAAAATCCCGCGCCCATCAAAGCTAAAGTATCAAGCATTTTTTGCCTCCATTATTTGAAAAGCAGGCCCACAGGCAGGCGCACTTGCAGGAAGAGACGGAACGCGCAGTAAACCAGCGCAACAACGGCAACGACAGAAATAACGCTGTAAAGCGGCTTGACTTTTAGGAAAAAAAGGCAGGCCAACATAAAAAGCACTGTTGAAATATAAAAGCCGATGAAATACATCAAAACCAAGTAGCAAATGATGCAGGCTAGAATCACAAAAAACTGTTTTGCCTGAAAGCCTTCAAAATCTTCAGAACCGCTTGTAACTCCTGCTTTTTTTGCGCTGACAATCATTTTCACAAGGTAGGCAGTTGTCAGAAGGCCGAGCAAAACGATTATGAAAGTCGGATAAATCTGCGCGGCTTTTGGGAGTTTTAAGGTCATGGACAAAAAGAGGGCACAAACAGCATACATAAAGCCAACAACGGCTATGTCTGTTTTTTTCATAGAATCCTCCGGAAAAAACGAAAAAAAAATGCGGAATCTCCTAATTTAAAATGAAGATTCCGCATTTTTACAGGTAAAGATTACCAGAGAGTTGCGACTGTCTTGCTGCAGAAATCAGACTGATCGTTCAAGAGATCCTTTGTCTCTGTCTGGTTCAAGAAGTATGTAGTAACCTTGGCCTTCTGTGCGGCCGCAACATATTCTGTATCCTCCATCGCATCCCTGAAAGCTTTTTCATAGAAGTCGATGATTGCCTTTGGAGTTCCCTTTGGAGCGACGATTGCGCGGGCAGAACCGTACCATTTGTCATAGTAGCCAAGTTCTTTCAGAGTCGGAACATCTGGCAATGTGTCGATACGGGTAGGATTGTAAACGCCCAAAATCTTCAATTCAGAGACCATTGATGCGATGTCAGCCTCTTTTGCAACAGAGAAATCAACTTCGCCCTGGCGAAGAGCGAGCAGCTGGTCGGCAGTTCCACCGTAAGGAATCGCAGAGTATTCAAAACCAGCGGTTTTTGCCAAAAGCTGTGCGCCGATGTGGTTTGAAGCCTTGTTTCCGTTTGTAGAAGCCTTGAGCTTTGACGGATTTGCCTTTGCATAGTCAACGAGTTCCTGCAATGTGTTGAACGGAGAATTCTTAGAAACAAGAACCAGAGAAGTTTCGTTTACGTGGTTGCAAATCGGAACGAAGTCGTCCATTGTGTAGTCGCCCAAACCTTCAACGATGTTTGATGCCAAAGTCGGAAGATTTACGAATCCGATAGTGTAGCCGTCAGGGTCAGCGTGGGCCAAAGCTGTCCAACCGATAGAACCTGAGCCACCAGCCTGATTGTCGATTACGACAGTCTGTCCGATATATTTGGTTGCAAACTGGCTCAAAACGCGGGCTGTATTGTCTGTTCCAGAACCAGCCTTGTAAGCGACGATTACATTTACGGGCTGAGTCGGCTTCCAGTCAGCGGCGACTTCAGCAGATTTTTTTTCTTTATTGCAAGATGCAAGAGAGAAGAGCATTGCAACAGCTGCAAATACAAGAATCGTTTTCTTCATTATTAACCCCTCGAAATTGTAAAAATATAACATTTTTTACAATTTCCAATTTAACAGTATAATTTGAAAAATATCTTTGTCAAATTCTTTAAAATCACAAACGAAAAAATTATGCGCCGAATTCCCGCTGACAGGCTCCGGTTCCGATTCTTTTTGCAGTTTCCTCCCCGCACAAAGTCCGCACAAATTCCATGGCGAATTGCTCGGCAGTTCCTGGACCTCGGCCAGTCAAAAGATTCCCGTCATGAACAAAGGGCACGTTGCGAATTAGAGAAGAGCCTTTCATGAGTTCCTGCATTTTCGCATGACTTCCGCAGTAATTTTCAAGACCTTCTTCCATTCCGGGGTAGCATGTGTATTTTTTTCCGGCAAGGATTCCTGTCTTTGCAAGTACAACAACCGGGGCTGCACAAATTGCGGCAATCATTTTTCCCGCATCGTTCATTTTTTTGAGAAAGTCAATTGCAGGGTCACAGGCGCCGATATTTCCAGCACCTGGCATTCCGCCTGGACAATAGACGGCATCAGGAAGAGAGTCTTTTAGTGAATAAAGGTAAGCGTTAAGTTGCATGTCCGTGACGACCGCAATCGCGTGAGAGCCTTCGACAAGCGGGGTGGACTCAACGGTGTTGCGTTCCGGTATGGCGATTGTGGTCACATCAACTTCTGCTCGACGGAGATAGTCAACGACAGTTCCTGCCTCAATCTCTTCAAAACCGCGGGCAATAAAAACGGCTACTTTTTTCATAAAAACAAAACCTCCTGATAAATTTTATGTTTTATTGTAGCATGAAATCCGTTACTTGTAAAAAAAAGCTATCTATTGTAATTTTCAAAAGCAATATCAACATATAGGAAGAATTTAGGAGAATCTGATGGAATTGAAGTGGATTGTCCTTGCGCTGGCTGTTTTGATGTACGCGCTTGTGATTATTTTTCAGGACAAAAAAGTTTATTTTACCAGTGCGGCGGCGATAATCGCAATTTGTCTGGGTTTTGCCTTTAACGGGCAGATTTTTGACGCGACAGAAAGCAACGGAGAGCTTTTCGCCCATATCTTTGGCGGCCTGATTAATTGGAACGTCCTGATGATTTACGTCGGTTCGATGACAATCGCGGCTCTCTTTTTGTATTCAAAGGTTCCCGCAAAAATCGCGGACGGAATCGTAGCACTTTCTCCGTCAACAGGAATCGCAATCGTCCTGATTCTGGCGATGACCGGAATCATCTCGATTTTCGTGGAGAATGTCGCGACTGTTCTGGTCATGGCTCCAATCGCCCTGGCCATGTGCAAAAAACTTAAGATGAATCCGACTTCATTTATGGTCGGTCTGGCGGTAATGTCAAACCTTGAGGGAACAGCGACTTTGGTTGGCGACCCGCCGTCAATGATTTTCGCAAGCTACGCTGGCTACAACTTCAACGACTTTTTTGTCCACAATGGCCACCTTTCAATCTTCTTTATAATGCAGGCCGGAATGTTGGCGGGCTGTGTGTTTTTTTACGCGATTTTCTCAAAGCTAAAGGAAAAGCCTGTCAGCGGGGGAGAGCCGGTCATTTCTTATTTGCCGACCGGACTTCTTTTATTGATGATTTTCGGCTTGGCGGGAATTTCTTTTATCCCGGACTCCGTGACAGAAAATCTCCCGTTCAAAAATTTCATCTCCGGTTCTTTCGTGATGATTTTGGGAATCTTGGGCGTTCTTTGGTACATTTGCTCGCAAAAAAAATCAAAGTCTGAGACCTGGGAATTAATCAGCGGGCTTGACTGGGAGACGATTTTATTTTTAATCGGAATTTTCGTGATTGTCGGCGCATTGAGCGAGACGGGGCTTCTTTCTGACTTCGCGGGATTTTTGGCGAGAATTTCAGGCGGAAGCAAATTCTTAGGCTTTATTTTGATTCTGGCTGTTTCCGTGATAATCTCCGGCTTTGTGGACAACGTTCCCTACATAATCGTAATGCTGCCTGTCGCCGGAAGTCTTGCAGAGTCAGTCGGTGTCGCAAAGGAATTGTACATGTTCGCCCTTTTGGTCGGCTCCTGCCTTGGTGGAAACTTGACTCCGTACGGGGCAAGCGCAAACGTCGTGGCGATGGGTATCGTCAAAAAAGAGGGCTACCCGATGAACTTCGGCGGCTGGCTCAAACTCGGCGGAACATTCACCGTGATTACGACAGCTGTTGCCGCAATCGTCCTCTGGCTGCTTTGGGCGTAAGGTGAATCTGAATTAAAAATTGAAAATTCGCAGAAAAAAGTCATTTTTCGCAAAAGAATTTTTGAGAATTTTTTGAATTCCATGATTTTTTTATTGTCTGCTCTGTATTTTTCATATAAAATCGAAAGGATGCTTTTTTTCTAAATAGAGGTACTATGACAAAATACATTATAAAACGTGTGTTGACCGCGATTGTAACCGCTTATCTGGTTGCAACGTTGACTTTTTTCATTATGAATATGGTTCCGGGAGGCCCCTTCCTTTCGGAAAAAGCCGTAACCCCGCAGGCTCAGGCTGCCATGGAAGCTAAGTACGGATTGGACAAACCTCTTTCCAAACAGTACACGACTTACATAAGCGGACTTGCGCGCGGCGATTTGGGTCTTTCGATAAAAAAAAGAGGCCGCACAGTCTCCCAGATTATCGCGACAAAATTTCCAGTCTCAGCCAGACTCGGCGGAATCGCAATTTTGGTTGCGGTCATGTTCGGCGTTCCGCTCGGGGCTATTGCTGCCTTTAACCGCGGTAAGGCAATCGACAATACTCTGGTTGTTTTTTCTACGGCGGGAATCGCAATTCCGTCTTTCCTTTCATCAACGCTTTTGATGTATATATTTTCCACAAAGCTGAATCTTCTTCCGGCCATCGGGCTGAATTCGTGGAAATGCTACATAATGCCGGTTCTTGCCTTAGCCTTGTACCCGACATTTTATATAGCCCGCCTTATGAGGTCTTCAATGTTGGACGTTATCGGTCAGGATTACATGCGTACTGCAAGGGCAAAGGGCGTGACTACATTCAAAATCATCTTCAAACACGCCTTGCGCAATGCGATTCTTCCGGTTGTCACTTATCTTGGACCTCTATTGGCATCTCTTATGACCGGTTCATTCATTATCGAAAAAATCTTCAATATTCCCGGACTCGGCTCCGAATTCGTCTCAGCAATCACATCCCGCGACTATCCAATGATTATGGGTACAACAATCTTCCTTGCGGTTTTCATCATTTTTATGAACGTGCTTGTTGATATTGCTTACGCCATAGTAGATCCGAGAATCAAACTTAAGTAAGGAAAGTCACTTTTATGGAAGAAACAAAGAAAAAAAATTTTTTAAGTCTTCAGCTGAACGTTGAGGATTTTGTTCTGGCATCCCCGGAAGAAAAAGACTCTCAGACGGTCATGCGCGAATCTGTCGGCTTTTGGAAGGACGGATTCCGCCGTTTTACAAAAAACAAGATTGCGATGGCGGCACTTTTTATCGTCCTTTTCATCGTCTTCCTCTGCTTTATAGTCCCTGCTTTTTATCCATATCAGTATGAGCAGCAGATAAAAGGCTCTGAGCGCTTAAGTCCATTTGAATTCTCAAAGGCAGAACTTCAAATGAAAGCGGCAGGACAATTTGTCTTTCCCCACCTGCTAGGAACTGACCAGAACGGACGTGACTACGCAATCCGTGTTATGGTCGGTGGCAGGGTCTCTATGCTGGTCGGAATCATCGCTTCCGTGCTGATTTTGATGATCGGCTCCCTTTACGGTGCGATTGCCGGTTACTTTGGCGGAACGATTGACCTTGTGATGATGCGTCTTGTCGACATCATTTATACGGTTCCTGACGTTTTGATTATCATTCTTTTGGCGCAGACTTTAAAATTCCCGCTGGAAAAGCTCGGAGAACTTGCAGGCTTTCACTGGATTCAAAAACTCGGCCCCAACATGGTCTCCATGTTTATCGTTTTCGCCCTTTTGTACTGGGTCGGAATGGCCCGTATCGTCCGCTCACAGATTATGATTCTCAAGCAGAATGAATATGTCACGGCGGCAAAAGCCCTTGGCGCAAGCAACAAGAGAATCATAAGCAAACACTTGATTACAAACTGTATCGGAACTTTGATTGTCACGACGACACTGCAGATTCCTTCATCGATTTTCACGGAATCATTCCTGTCATTCTTGGGAATCGGTGTTCAGGCTCCGATGCCATCTCTCGGCTCTCTTGCCTCAGCGGCTTTGAACGGCTTCCAGTCTTTCCCGGAAAAACTCTTTGCCCCGGCTTTTTTGATTTTTATCATCATTTTGAGTTTCAACTTGCTGGGTGACGGTCTTCGCGACGCATTTGACCCCAAACTCAAGCAGCAATAAGGAGGAAAGAAAATGGCGGAAAATGAATTTTTAGTTGACATCCAGCACGAACAGCTTTCTTTCTTTACTCCGGCGGGTGAAGTCAAAGCTTTGAACGATGTTTCAATCCAGATGAAAGAAGGCGAAGTCCTCGGAATCGTCGGAGAGTCCGGCTCTGGAAAATCAGTCACGGCATATTCGATTATGGGACTGACAGCTGACAACGGCAAAATCATCGGCGGCTCGGTGACTTTCAACGGTCACAGAATCGACCAGATGAGCGAAAAAGAGCTTGCCCACATCCGTGGAAAAGAAGTTTCAATTATCTTCCAGGACCCGATGACTTCTCTCAATCCAGTCTGGACAATCGGAAACCAAATTCGTGAGGCGATAAAACTTCACACCGGCAAAAAAGGCAAGGAAGCCGACGAGCGCGTAAAAGAGCTTTTGACTTTGGTTGGAATCAACGAGCCTGAAAAACGCATGAAGCAGTTTCCCCACGAGCTTTCAGGTGGAATGAGGCAGCGAGTCATGATTGCGATTGCCCTTGCATGCGAGCCGAAACTTTTGATTGCGGACGAACCTACGACAGCCCTTGACGTTACGATTCAAGCCCAGATTCTGGAGCTTATGCAGGATTTGAAAAAGAAACTCGGCATGGGCATCATCATGATTACCCACGATTTGGGCGTTGTCGCCTCAATGTGTGACAGAATTGCGGTCATGTATGCCGGAGAGATTATTGAATACGGCACGACCGACGACATTTTCTACAATCCGAAGCACGAATATACAAAGGGACTTTTGCGGTCAATCCCCAAATTCCATGAGAAGGCTTACGAGCGTCTTATTCCTATTGAAGGACAGCCGATTGACCTTTTGAACCGACCGAAAGGCTGTGCGTTCAGCACTAGATGCGCGAACTGCATGAAAATCTGCCTTGAAAAAGCGCCAGTCCGCACGGATTACGATGACATTCATTTTGCCCGCTGCTGGATGGAACAGAAAGCCATGTTTGAACAAAATCCGCAGGCTTTTAAGGGAGAAAACTAATGTCAGACGAAATCTTATTGAATGTTGAACACCTAAAACAATATTTTCCGGTCGCCGGAACAAAAAAATTCGTAAAGGCCGTTGATGACGTTTCACTCTACATAAAAAAAGGTGAGACATTGGGCCTTGTAGGCGAATCAGGCTGCGGAAAGACCACGACAGGACGCTCAATTTTGCGTCTTACCGAACCGACTTCCGGTAAAATCACCTATGGCGGCCAGGTCATTTTTGACAGTGAGGCCGGAATAAAAGCCGATATGCTTCCCTACCGCCAGAAAATGCAGATTGTTTTTCAGGATCCTTATGCGTCTCTTGACCCCCGCATGACAGTCGGTGACATCATCGGGGAAGCCCTGGACATCCACCAGCTCTACTCAAACAGGCAGGAACGCCGCGACCGCATTTTGCAGTTGATGGGCAGGGTCGGATTGAATTCAGAACACGCGAACCGCTACCCACACGAATTTTCCGGCGGACAGAGGCAGAGAATCGGAATTGCCCGTGCCCTTGCCGTAAAACCGGAATTCATAGTCTGTGACGAACCGGTTTCAGCCCTGGATGTCTCGATTCAGGCTCAGGTCGTGAACATGTTTGAGGACTTGCAGAAAGAACTCGGTTTGACCTATCTCTTTATCGCCCATGACCTTTCCGTTGTAAACCATATTTCAAGCAGAATCGGAGTCATGTACCTTGGTCATCTGGTGGAAATCGCCGACGCTGACGAAATAATTTTCCATTCAGCGCACCCGTACACAAAATCTTTGATTTCCGCAGTTCCAATCGCTGACCCGAAAATCGCCCGCGCCTCAAAACGCATCATTTTGTCAGGTGACGTTCCGTCTCCGCTGAATCCTCCCTCCGGCTGTCCTTTCCGCACCCGCTGTCCTTTTGCGGATGCCCACTGTGCCGAGGAAAAGCCGAAATTCAGGGAAATCAGCTCAGGTCACTTTGCGGCCTGCCATAATATTGATAAAGTAAATTAATAAAAAGGAGTTTTTTCAAAATGAAAAAAATCACTATCGTTGCCGCGTCAATTCTTGCGGCATCATTGGCTTTTGTTTCTTGCGGAGGCGGAAAAAAGGCTGCGGATGTGGATTCATCAAAAACTATCCACGTTCGTGTTGGCGGTTCACCGGAGACAATCGACCCGGCATTGAATTCAGCAGTTGACGGCGCAAACATGATTATTCATGCTTTTGAAGGCCTTTTGAAATTCGACAGCAAAAATGAAGTTGTCGGAGGTCTTGCAGAAAGCTGGGAGCAGTCAAAAGACGGTCTTACATGGACTTTCCACCTGCGCCCCAACCTCAAGTGGTCAGACGGTTCAGCCCTCACGGCAAAAGATTTCGTCTATTCTTGGAAGCGCGTTGCGGATCCGCTTACAGCCGCTCCATACGGATATGACCTTTTGAATCTCGTTGTCGGCTACGAAGAGGCTTCTGCAGGAAATACAGACGCTCTCGGAGTTGAGGCTACAGACGACAACACTTTTGTAGTTCATCTTACAAATCCCTGTATTTTCTTCGATAAAATTGCAGCTTTTGCGGTTTTGGTTCCTGTTCAGCAGGCGACAATCGAGGCAAACGGTGACGGTTGGACGACAAAACCTGCCAGCTACGTAACTTCCGGCCCTTACTACATGACAGAATACACAGACGGCTCTCAGATTGTGTTCTTGAAAAACCCGAATTACTGGGATGCCGCAAACGTGACATTTGAAAAAATCGTGTGGCACTTGATTGAGGACGACAACACTTCATACACGGCTTACAATCAGGACGAAATCCAGTTGATGAAAAATCCGCCGACAGAAGAAATTCCTGTCCTTCGTGGCGGCAATGAATTCCACCTGGAGCCGATTATGGGAACTTACTACATCACTTTCAACACGGAAAAGGCTCCTTTCAACAACGCAAAAGTCCGTGAGGCACTTTCTCTTGCAATCGACCGCAAATACGTTGCCAACACAATCATGCAGGGAACTTACTCACCGGCAAAGAACTTTGTAGGCCCTGGAATTTCTGATGCGACCTCAGGCTCTTCTTTTGAGGAAGTCACAGGAAATACCTACGGAAACCACTTTGACACAGAAAACTACGAGGCTGACCTTGCCAAAGCGAAAAAACTTCTTGCAGAAGCCGGATATCCTGACGGAAAAGGCTTCCCGCCGTTCGACTATCTGATTAACGATACAGGCTACCACAAGGCTGTCGCAGAATACCTTCAGTCTGCATGGGCACAGCTCGGACTTAACGTCACTGTGAATATTCAGGAATGGAAGACTCTTACAGCTGACCGCCGCTCAGGAAACTTTGATGTTGCCCGCAACGGTTGGGTTTATGACTGGGATGATCCTTCAAACATGATTAACCTGCTTGAGACAGGCAACGGCAACAACGATGGAAAGTATTCTTCAAAGGAATTTGACAGCTTGGTAAATAAAGCCCGCAACTCTGTGAATGTTGCAGACCACTACAAGTATCTGCACGAAGCAGAGCATGTTCTTTTGCAGGATGCGGCTATGGCACCAATCGCCTACTACAATGACTTCTGGATGCAAAAGCCGAACCTGAAAGGCGTATGGCACTCACCATACGGCTACTGGTACTTGATGAACGCTTATTTTGCAGAATAGTTAAAAAACTCCGGGTTTTGCCCGGAGTTTTTTTTATGACCGCGGCACAAAGCACATCTAAATACCGTTGCTACACCGCCTTCGCAGCACAGCTGCTGGGTTCTGCGGTCCTGCGGGGCAGGGCCGAGACTCGCTCAAATTGCTCCCACGGTCGCAATTTGCCGGCTTCGGCAAAGCCTGCACCGTCGCTCCCTATCTGACCGGGTTTGCTTTAAAATCAACAACCCCGGGGCAAGCCCACGGGGTATGTTGGTTCGTAATAGGAATTGCAGTCAGGTTCAATACCCTTTTTACGCCCCAAGGGGCGGGGTATTAAACCCTCCGCACGAATAAAAAAGCCCGGATAATCCGCGGCACAAAATACATCTAAATACCGTTGCTACCTTCCGGTTCTCGCGGGGTTTTCTAGCGTACTTTTGCGCGGCATCCGGGCAAAAAGCGGAAAGAGGGGGATTCGAACCCCCGGTACCTTTTGGGTACACACGCTTTCCAAGCGTGCACCTTAAACCACTCGGACATCTTTCCAAAACTATCAAAAAAAAGACTGCTGATTAGAGCAGTCTTTCAATCTGAGACTGACACGGTTCGAACGTGCGACCTCCACCTCCGCAGGGTGGCGCTCTAATCCAACTGAGCTACAATCTCATTCAAATAGAAGCATTCTGGGCTTCATTCACGGAAGCGACAGGAGTCGAACCTGCCGGGCCCTAATGGAACCCACGGATTAGCAATCCGGCGTATTACCGCTCTACCACGCTTCCAAGGTTCTGCGGAGCGAGAGGGATTCGAACCCCCGATACCTATAAGGGTATAACGGTTTTCAAGACCGCCTCCTTCAACCGCTCGGACATCGCTCCAAATAATGTAATAAGGAATATATATTATTCTCCAATTTATGTCAAGTGGTAGAACTTTATATTTCAAAATTTATTGGACTTTTTATATCAAGTCGAATATTATTAAACTTATGAATCGAAACAAGTTTTTTATGGGCATTCTAATCGCCACAATAGGCCTGCTGATGGTTCTTTCGCCGGACTCCTTTATTAAATTCGCAGTAATAATTTTAGGAATCTCCGCAATCATCGATGGAATTTTTATTTTAGTTACAACCAAAAACCTCATAGTTGACCCCCATTTCAACCTGATGATGGCAATCAGAGGATGGATGAGCATTGCAGTCGGCACCCTTGCCGTAGTCCTGCCCCTTGCATTTGCCGCTGTCCTTTGGATGATAATGTCCTACACGCTGGGCGTTTATTTAATCATCTCCGCAGGCTTGCAGATTTACGGAATCACCCAGTTGCACCGCAACGGAATCATGGTTCACCGGTCTGTAATCGAAGTTTTGGTTTCTATTGTCCTTGCAGCCCTGCTCTTGCTGATTCCGTCAGAAAAAGCAGGACACTTGATTGTCTATTCAGCGGGAGCGGTTCTGATTCTTTCCGGGCTGATTCTGTCAATCTTCCAGTGGGTGAAGCGTCCGATTACTGTCATTCCTGAAAATGTGCGTACAATTGATGATGAGGATTCAGACAAGGCAGCTGATACAGACCAAGCCGACAATGCCGACACGGCAGAAAATTCTGACAAAACGGAAAAGTAAATTATGGTAGAAATAAAAAATATTGAGGTCTTTGGACTTGACCGGGCTTTGAACGCAAAGGGAAATTCTTTTTCCGTCGGAGATATCGACACCCGCGCTCCTTTTGACAAAAGCGACTCAAACCGCCAGTGGAAAATCGCGAAAACTCTTGGCTCCAACAAAGAGCCGCACCAGTCTCACGATGCGTTTTTAAAAGGGATTTTGGTCGCATTTGACATAAAATACGAGCAGGCCTTTACCCCTGAACTGCAACGCTACCACTTTTTTGAGATTGTAATGAGCCAGTCAACCATGCATTCGCTCAAAAAATTCATGGAGAACGGCCTTGACCCATATTCAAAATATGTGACCCAGGAATCAAAAGACCAGGTTCGCCGCCTTTACGAGATTTACGACAAAAACACGGCCGACTACAAAAATCTTGAGAATTCCGGCGCGGAAGAGAGCATTTTAAAAGCAAAAAGACGCGAAGTCTACGAGTCATTTATGACTTTGCGCCACAATATTCCTGGCGGTTTTGAGATGTGGGAGACAATCACGACAAATTACCTGCAACTCAAGACAATCTGCATCCAGAGGACAAACCACAGGCAGAGAGAGGATTGGAACGCATTTATCCGGGCATGTCTGGCTATGCCCCAGTTCTCGGAGCTTACAGGTTTGACTGAGGATTCACTGGGACTGACTGACATTTAAACGCGTTAGCGGCTGTAAGAGCTGCATAGCAGATGTGGCAAAAAAACGGTGGTTGAGCTTGTCGAAACCAGCTTTTTTTGCCGCATTGGAGTGCGGCCAGCACGGAACTCTGAAAGACGCGGCCAGCCGCAGGCTGGCAACGCCCAGAATAGTAAAATTAAAATTACTTTGCGGCTGCGGCTCTTTTTACAGATTCGGCGAAAAGTTTGTTTTGGTCTTCGCGGAGAGGCGCGCTGAATGCGGGACCGCCGTCCGTTGAATTGACGCGGTAAATTTTCGCCGGGTCGCTCGTATAGGCAGGGCTGCTGGGATTATTAATCCACCAGTTGAGAACAGAAATCATGAGCAGGGCGTATTTCACAAGGTTAGCATTCGTTGCGGCTGTCTCTTCCTCACTTTTTTTGGCTCCAAGCAAAACATCCATTCTTTTTGAGACGACATTCGGCAAGTCAAACTCGTATTTTTTCCATGGATTTGCGATTCCAAAAACGGTTCCGTGAGTTTTTTTAGCCTGGTCTATGCTGCGGGATATATCAGTGAAAACCCGGCACAAAAAGTCGGTGCGCAGGCAAAGAGGCTTATACTGGCTGTCGTTCTGGGGTTTTTCCAAAAGCAACTGGGTGAACTCGAAATTCGGCAGAAAGTTGAATTTTGTCTGCCAAAGCATTGTCGTTAAAAGCCGCTTGCCAAAAAGGGTCGTCTTGAAGTCTGACTGTGAATACTGCTGGTTCATAAAGTCAACCAGCTGGTCGCAGTAATGACGCTCAAAAAGAACCTCGCGGTAAGCTGACCATTCGTTGAGGGCGGCGGTAAGGGAATCCTTTGGTGAACTTGTGTCTCCGTCATCTTCCACCGTGAAAATAACGTTGCGAAGTCCGTGGAAAATATCTTCGATAATCCTCAAAAGTGTAATCGTGACCTGCATGGGATTGTCCGGGGCAAGCATGTTGTAGCCGTCGCGGAACTGGTAGAGGGGCTGGAAATAGGGGAACATGTCCGGGTGGGTGTCCAATTTGTCAAAACCAGCTCCGGGGAAAAGCTGACAAAGGAGTTTGATTCCTGCATCGACAATCGGAGTTTTTTTGCCACGGATATTCTCTTCCTTTTTCTTGGCTTCGGCTTCCTTCTCCTTTTTTACCTCTTCCTCATGTTTTTTTTGCTTTTCCTCTTTTTTCATCGGCAAAATCAGGTCAAATTTTGTAATTCCCAAGAATTTGAGGATGCTACCGGTCTGAGCCGTAAAGAAATCTGGGAAGACTTCAAATTTCGGGGAGCAGAGGCGCATCAAAATCGGGTACATTCCCTTGATAATCTGGCCGTAAACGTAAAGCCATTCGGTGATTCCCTGCTTTGAGAGAATCGTAATCTTCTGCTGGTCGAATTTTGGAAATTTTGAAAGGTCAGAATAAATTTCCTTAAAATAGCGGGGAATTGAAGTTTCACCCAAATAATAAATTTTGAGCAAATCTTTATAGAGGGCTTTTACAAGCGGCGACATCATCGCAACCGTGACCGAATCAGGATTCTCCTCAAGCTGCAAGGCCATAACCTTTAGGTCTCGCATAGACCATGCGCCGACTGTCCGCAAAAAGCGGAAGCGGTCTTCCGGGTCGCCAACAATTTTTGCCTTGTATGAATCTGGGCAAAGCTGAATCAGAGACTTTACGGTCGTAATAAAATTCTGCAAGTGGTCGATATGGGTTTTTAGCGTAAATTCAATGAATCCACGGCGAATCATTTCATTCTTATTGCCCATAAAAATGCGGAGAAAATTGAAGACTCCGTAATTGGACTTAATTTTGTAGTCTTCGCTCATCATCAGGCGGTCCATAGCCTGCTTTTCTTTTGGAGGAATCGCTGGCAGTCCGTCCGCAGTGGTAAAGGATTTTTTTCCGCCGATTTTTTCTGAAGATTTTTCAGAGTCATTGCTTATGGCCGCACCTGCGTTTGAAATGTCAGCCGTCGTTTTGCCGGAAGGCCTGTGGGCATAATGACGTTCTTTTGGCGGGAAAGCGGAATAGTCAATCGGGGCGGATTTTTCCGTGAAAATCTGACCGCCCAAGATTTTTGTCATTTTGGCGGCTTCATCTTTGTCAATCGGACCGATGTTGCGGCGGGTTGCGTCAAGGGTGCCTGGCTCCCATTTTGCTTCGGGCCTTTTGTAGCCGCTGTATTCGTCACTCATATAAAAACCTCTTACAATTACAATCGGAGCATTTGATTTCTTGCAAGACCGCAAAAATCCTGCAAATCTATATCCTTTCCGTCTTTTGTTTTTACTGTTCCTTCAAAAGTTCCGAAAACCGAATGTTCCTGCGTGTGAATGATAAAAAGTGTCATATCGCGGAAGTTGTCGGAAGTCGGCTTGAAAGTCAGGTCGACCATGTTTTCCGTATCCTGGATAATCCAGTTCTTCGCATAGCCAAATGGATGCGTAATCTTCACTGGAGGAAGAGGAGTCGGCTGACCATCGACAATCAGAATATTTTCGTTGTATTTTTCGCCTTCTGTCGCATCGTTTTCCAACCCAGCAAGAAAAATCGCAACATCGTGGCCGTCAACCTGCCCGGAAGAGGTGAGACCTTCTGTAATCGTGTAAAAATTGTAGTAAGCCCGGTTGACGCGGAAAGTCGCATAGCCGTCAGCGTCGTTCATATTGGAAGCTTCTGATGTTTTGCTTTTTCCGATGGAGATGGAGCCGTGGATTTTAAAATTCGCCATGTAAGAAGCTGTACACCGTTGTTTTGTCGGGGCCGGCATTACGGAAGTGATTTCACAAAGTGAAGTGTCTGAATATTTGGCGACAAAGGCGGCGTTAATCTGAGGACGCACAGAGTCTCCCTTGAGATTGAAAATCATGGAAAATTTATCGTGCTTGTGGTCCCAGCTTGCGCGGATGTAGCGACTTTTTCTGAACGAAGCGCAGAATCCGGCCTCAACGTTGTGGGGAATAAAACGTCGGCGGGGCCCCATTATCGAGCGGTAAGAATATTTGCGTCCATTCTCCTTGCTCCAAAGGGTGACTTCCGCATAACCGAAAATTTTTCCGTCAAAAAAATCAACGACACCAAAATACCGGCCGAGGGAAAACACAAAGGCCAGAGTGCTTTTTATGCGTAAATTAGAAATAAATCTCGGAAGCGGTATTCCGCCGAACGGAGTAGCCAGACCGCGAATGTCCAGTTTTTTGGGACAGCCCTTGAAAGTTCCAAACTGCGGTTTTCTGTTTTGAATTAAACGTTCAGGCGGAGGCAACATTTCTCGTGAATACAAATGAACCTCGCGGACTCTTTTAGTTTGTGTTTATAGAGAAATAAATTATACCGCAAAAATAGAGCTGTTGGCAAATTCTTTGACTACGCGAAATAAAGAATTATAAAAAGAAAAAGGCCGCCCGCAGCTTTCAAATTGAATCGCCACAAGCGGTCTTCTCGTCATTCTGAGCGAAGCGAAGAATCTTTACTTGTCCTGCAAGGCGTCGAATCCTGTCTCGCCGGTGCGGACTTTGACAACGTTGTCCACCGGATAGACGAAGATTTTTCCGTCGCCGATGTGGCCGGTGTAAAGTGCCTTTCGTGCGGCCTCTATCACCTTCTCAACCGGAACTTTCGCCACGACGATTTCCACTTTGATTTTCGGCAGCAGCGACATGTCAACCGGAACGCCACGGTAGTATTCGCTGGCTCCCTTTTGGACACCGCAGCCCATCACGTTGATTACGGTCATTCCTGTGATTCCGACGGCGTTCATTGCCGCTTTAAGGGCCTCGAATTTGCTCTGCCGTGTGACAATCACAACCTTGCGGGCTTCCGCCACCGTGCTTGAGGCGGAAACTGGAGCCATAACCTGAACACCGTCATCGCTGATCGTAAATCCCGCCTCCGTGGCCTCGGCTACTTCCTCTGTAGAATACGGGGTCATGAATCCAGAGTAGCCGGAGGCAAGTCCGTGCTCCAGCTTGTCCAGACCGATGATTTCTTCCTTCGGTGAGACGCGGAGTCCGAAAATCTTTTTAATCACGCAAAAGGTAATCAAAATCGCGACTACGGTGAACAGAATGATTGCGAGCGCGCCGGCAATCTGGATTCCCAGCTGCTTGAGTCCGCCGCCGTAGAAAAGACCTGCCCCTGCAATCTGGTTTGCCCCGAAAGAGCTTCCGTCACCGAGCCCGCGGGCGAATGCCGGGGCTGTTGGAGTTGCGAAGAGTCCGACAGCGATTGTTCCCCAGATTCCGTTCATCATGTGGACAGCGACCGCGCCGACAGGGTCGTCAACATGAACAACATGGTCGCAGAACCAGACTCCGAAGACTACGAGGAATCCGGCCACAAGACCTATTATTGCAGCCCCGAGACAGTCAGTGACATCACAGGGAGCCGTTATTGCGACAAGACCTGCCAACGCGGCGTTCAAGCACATTGAGACATCCGGCTTTCCGTACTTGACCCATGTGAAAATCATACATGCCACAGTGGCGACGGCGGGCGCGACAGTTGTCGTCAAAAAGATTGAGCCCATCTCAGGCAGGGAGACCGCAGCCGCGCCGTTAAAACCGTACCAGCCCATCCAGAGAATGAAGACTCCCAAGGCTCCGAGCGGGAGGTTGTGGCCTGGAAAAGCGTGGACAGCCGTAATCTTTCCCGATGAATCCTTGTCGAATTTTCCGATGCGGGGTCCGACCATAAATGCTCCGATCAGGGCGCAGATTCCTCCGACCATGTGGATGCAGGCAGAACCTGCAAAGTCGTGGAAGCCCAGGGCGGAAAGCCAGCCGCCGCCCCAAGTCCAGTGGGCTTCAATCGGGTAAATGATTGCGGAAATCACAGCGGAATAAACGCAGTAGCTCAAGAATTTAGTCCGCTCCGCCATAGCACCGGAGACGATTGTCGCGGTCGTGGCGCAGAAGACCAAGTTGAACACAAATCCAGAAAAGTCAAAGTTTGCGAAGTCCGTGAAAACCTGCCAGTTTGGCTTTCCGATGATTCCGAAAAGGGCGTTCTCGCCGAGCAAAAGTCCGAAGCCGATTAAAAAGAACATCACCGTTCCGATGCAAAAGTCCATCAGGTTTTTCATGATGATGTTGCCGGTGTTTTTCGCGCGTGTAAAGCCGGTCTCCACCATGGCGAATCCCGCCTGCATCCAGAATACCAGCACTGCGCCGATTAAAAACCAGACGCCCCACAAGTCAGAAGAAACAGACTCAATGGCCTGTAAAGTCTCGTTCATAAATGCCTCCAATTTTTTTATATTACCGCCTTGGTCTAGCACAGGCGGATTTTGAAAAATGAAAAAATGCCCCGCCCACCGGATTCTGGAATCCCGCATGAACGGGGCCAGGGGTCACGTCAACAGCTCCAGCCTAAAAAACTTACTTTATAAAAAGCAAGTCCTCGTAGCTGGGATAGGGTTTGAATTCCTCGCCCAAAAGCTCCTCAATCTGGTCTGCGGCAGAGCGGACCGCATCCATCGCCGGGAGAACCTTTCCAGCGTATGCCTGGGCAACCGCCATAAAGTCACCGGCAGATTTCGCAGACTCATGCTCTTTTTTAAGCGCGCTGGCGGCGGAGCAGAGTTCACCGGTCAGTCTGTCGAGTTGCTCAAGAATAGCGGTCTGAGCAGCGGCTTTTGCGCCGGGAACCTGGCTCTTCAAATGCATCGCGGTCTTGCTTACAGAGTCAGTGTACTTGAAGGCGGCGGGAAGGATATCCTTGTTCACCATCTCAAGCATTGTCTGGACTTCGATGTTCAAAATCTGGGCGTATTTTTCAAGCTTTATGTCAAAGTGGTGCCTCAGCTCGTCTTCCGAATAGACGCCGAGCTTTGTGTACAATTCCACGTTTTTCTTGTCCAGATAGTGTGACATAGCGTCCGGGGTCGTCTTGAGGTTCAAAAGCCCACGTTTCTCCGCCTCCTTTACCCAGCTCGCGTCATATCCGTTGCCGTTGAAGATAATCCTCCAGTGGGCCGTGATTTCCCTCTTGATCAGGGCTGTCAAAGCAGACTCAAAGTCATCCGCCTTCTCAAGCTCGTCCGCGAATTCTTTCAGCGAGTATGCCACAATCGCGTCCAAGGCTGTGTTGGGGCCTGCAATGCTCAGTGAGGAGCCGACAGAGCGGAACTCAAATTTGTTTCCGGTGAAGGCGAAAGGAGAAGTCCTGTTGCGGTCGGTGGAGTCCTTTGGAATCGGTGGAAGAACGTCAACGCCGATTGTCATCTTTGTCTTTGTGTGGCCGACCATAGCCTTTCCGTCCTTGATAGACTCAAGCACATCGTACAGCTCGTCACCCACATACATTGAGATGATTGCGGGCGGCGCCTCGTTCGCACCGAGACGGTGGTCATTCCCGGCGGAAGCGACGGAAATACGCAGCAAGTCCTGGTTCTCGTCAACTGCCTTAATCACCGCCGTCAAAAAGAGCAGGAACTGAGAGTTTTTCTCCGGCGTGTCGCCAGGCTCCAAAAGGTTTTCTCCAAGATTCGTGGACATCGACCAGTTGTTGTGCTTTCCGCTTCCGTTGAGACCCGCAAAAGGCTTTTCATGCAAAAGGCAGACAAGGCCGTGGCGGCGGGCGACTTTTTTCATCACCTCCATGGTCAACTGGTTCTGGTCAACAGAAAGGTTCGTGGTCGTGAAAATCGGAGCCATCTCGTGCTGGGCGGGGGCGACCTCGTTATGCTCGGTCTTTGCGAAAATCCCATACTTCCACAAAGTCTCGTTCAAGTCTTCCATGTACTCGACGATTTTCGGGTTAAGGGCGGCAAAATACTGGTCATCCATCTCCTGACCTTTTGACGGCTTTGCGCCGAAAAGCGTGCGGCCTGTCATGCGGAGGTCCTTGCGCTCATTCCAAAGCTTCTCGCTGACAATAAAATACTCCTGCTCCGGGCCGACAGTCGTGGCGACGTGGCTTGCGGCAGAGTTTCCGAAAAGCCTCAGAATCCTCAAGGCCTGTGTGTTCAGTGCCTCCATGGAGCGCAAAAGTGGAGTTTTTTTGTCCAGGGCCTCTCCAGTGTAAGAGCAAAAAGCCGTGGGAATGCAGAGTGTATGTTCCTTCACAAACGGATATGAAGTCGGGTCCCAGACGGTGTAGCCCCTGGCCTCAAAAGTCGCGCGGCTTCCACCTGACGGAAAAGAAGATGCGTCCGGCTCTCCCTTGACAAGCTCCTTTCCGCTGAAAGACATAATCACAGTCCCGTCAGACTGCGGAGTGATAAAAGAGTCGTGCTTTTCCGCCGTAATTCCGGTCAGAGGCTGGAACCAGTGGCAGAAGTGGGTCGCTCCCTTTGAAATCGCCCATTCCTTCATCGCGTGTGCAACCTGGTTCGCAACCTCAATGTCGAGCGGACTGCCGTCATCGATAGTCTTTTTGAGAGCCTTGTAAGTCTCTTTCGGAAGGTTTTCCTTCATGACCTTCTGGTTGAAAACCATGCTTCCGAAAAGCTCCGGTACGTTCAACGTGGAATCCATAATTTCCTCCAAATTCATAATTTTAATTTTTATCATGCCGCCCCGCCTCACGGCGGCCGCTGTATAGGGAGCGACGGCTGCAAGCCGTCAAAACTCGTGAGACGAGTTTTGAGCGAGTCTCCGAGCAGCTGTGCTGCGAAGGCAACCTTCGCTTACGCTCATCGTCCTCGGTTTCGCCAAGCTCAACCTGCGGTCGACTTACGCCCCTCCTAGCGCTGGCGGTTTAAAACAAAAAACGCGCCCCGGCCGGCTGTCGACAATACCGGTCAGGACGCGTCTTTGCGTAAACAAAAAAAGAGGTCTGCCAAAAAACGCGGGATTCCCGTGTCATTTGGCAGACCTCTTTGTCTTGAAAATAATTTAGCGGATTTCACAAAAAAATGTCAAGCCCCGCCAACATTAAAAACTCAGATTATTCACTCGTGAACTTTTTAAATGCCTCCATCTTGGCTTCCTCGGCGGTCAGCCCCCGCATTTCAGCGTCCGCAATCAGGGCAAGCATTTTGGTGTAGTCCCTCGGAAGAATTTTTTTGAAGCATGAGGAATAGTAGTCCCAGTCAGAGAGTATCTTTTTACCAAGAGAAGAGCCGGTCTCTGCCACGTGCCGTTCTGTAAGACCTTTTATAAGCTGCAAATCATGCGGGTCAGAAACCTGAACCATGTCCACAAGCTCCTCGTTTAGGTTCTTGTAGACTTCGTGCCTTGGGTCAAGGATATAGGCGATTCCACCGGACATTCCCGCCGCAAGATTTCTTCCGACAGAGCCTAAAATCAGCGCGAGGCCTCCTGTCATGTACTCAAGGGCATGGTCGCCGACTCCCTCAACAACAGCGGTTGCCCCGGAATTTCTGACGCAGAAACGCTCGCCAGCAATGCCGTTGATGAAGGCTTCCCCGCTTGTGGCACCAAATAAAGCTACGTTACCGCAGATGACGTTCTCCTCCGCCTTGTATCCGGCTTTTTTCGGGACTTTCACGACGATTTTCCCGCCGCTAAGACCTTTTCCAAGCCCGTCGTTGGCATCACCCTCAAGACGCAGAGTAAGACCTTTGGGAATAAAGGCTCCGAAAGACTGTCCTCCGCCACCCTCGCAGTTCACTGTCACCGAGTCGTCCTTAAGGCTGGAGCCGAAATTTTTCTGTATTTCAGAACCTAGAATCGTTCCAACTGTACGGTCTGTCGAAGAAACTTTTATGCTGGCAGAGAGTTTTTTCTTGCCGTCAAAATCCTTGAACTTTGGCAAAAGTATTTTCTCGTCCACGGTGGCGGAAAGTTTAAAGTCGTAGACGGCATTTTTGTCAAATCTACAGGATTCGGAGTCCGCCGGGACTGCCGCCAGAATTTTTGACATGTCCAGCAAGGCAGACCGGTCAAAAGCCTGCTCGTCTTTCAGGGCAAGGCACTCAGTATGACCACACATCTCGTCCACAGTCTTAAAGCCCAAGTCCGCCATTATTTCCCGCAGCTCTTCCGCCACAAAACGCATGAAATTCTCAACGTATTCAGGCTTGCCCGGAAATTTTTTGCGCAGATTTTCATTCTGGGTCGCCACTCCGAACGGACATGTGTCAAGGTTACAGACCCTCAGCATCGCGCAGCCCATCGTAATCAGAGGAGCCGTGGCAAAACCGAATTCCTCCGCCCCCAAAAGACATGCTATCGCGACATCGCGTCCGCTCATCAGCTTTCCGTCAGCCTCGATTTTGACCCGCGAACGCAATCCGTTTTGAATCAAAGTCTGCTGGCTTTCAGCAAGCCCCAGCTCCCAGGGAAGCCCCGCATGGTGGATTGAAGTCAGCGGAGCCGCACCTGTTCCGCCGTCGTGACCGGAAATCAAAATCGTCTGCGCACCGGCCTTGGCCACACCCGCCGCGATTGTTCCCACCCCGGCCTCGCTGACCAGTTTCACGGAAATTTCCGCGTCCCTGTTGGCGTTTTTAAGGTCGTAGATGAGCTGGGCTAAGTCCTCAATCGAATAAATGTCGTGATGGGGAGCCGGGCTTATCAAGGAAACTCCGGGAGTTGCGTAGCGGGTACGGGCAATCCATGGGTAAACTTTTTTACCGGGAAGGTGGCCGCCCTCGCCGGGTTTTGCCCCCTGCGCCATTTTGATTTGGATTTCCTTCGCAGAAAGAAGGTATTCCTCGGTGACTCCAAATCGGCCGGAAGCGACCTGCTTAATCGCGGAATTTTTCTCCGTGCCTAGCCGGTCTGGCCGCTCCCCACCCTCGCCGGAATTAGATTTTCCGTGAAGACGGTTCATAGCTATGGCCATGCACTCGTGAGCCTCCTGGCTTATGGAGCCGTATGACATCGCTCCGGTCTTGAATCTTTTTACGATTCGGTCCACGCCCTCAACCTGCTCAATCGGAAGGGGCTTTTTTCCGCCGGATTTGAATTTCAAAAGTGCGCGCAAAGTGTGCGGATGGTCGGTGCTGTCAACCATTGCCGTGTACTCCTTGAAACGCTTGTAGTCGCCGTTCCGCGTGGCCTCCTGCAATGCGCGGATTGTGTCAGGACAAATCAGGTGGTCTTCCGTATTCTCGCCTTTTTTGTAGCGGTGGACTCCCTCAATCTCAAGGTCGCTGTTCGAGTCAGGATTCTCAAAGGCCTTGTCGTGGTGGAAATTCACATCTTCCTCGATTTCTTTCAGTCCTATTCCGCCCACGCGAGAGACAGTGTTTGTAAAGTAAATGTCAATCAAATCCTTGTCGATTCCGACCGCCTCAAAAATCTGGGCAGACTGGTAAGACTGCAACGTTGAGATTCCCATCTTTGCCGCGATTTTTACGATTCCGTCGCAGAGAGCCTTGTTGTAGTCGTCTATGGCGGTGTGGTAGTCCTTGTCCAGAATTTTTTTGTCAATCAGCTCCGCAATCGCCTCATGGGCAAGATAAGGGTTGACCGCCCTTGCCCCGTAGGAAAGAATCATCGCCGCCTGATGTGTGTTCCTGATTTCCGCCGACTCCAGTATGATTGAAACCGCCGTCCTCCGCTTTGTGCGGATCAAATACTGCTCCACGCCAGAGACCGCAAGAAGTGACGGAATAGCCGCATGGATTTGGTCAACGCCCCTGTCGCTCAAAATGATGATGTTTTTTCCCTCGTGATACTGACGGTCAATAGAGATAAAAAGATTGTCCATGGCCTCCTTGAGGGAAGTGTATTTGTAGTACAAAAGGGAGACTGTCCCCGTCCGCAGACCGTCCTGGTCCAAGGCCTTGATTTTCATCAGGTCAACTCCGGTCAGAATCGGATTGTTGATTTGCAGAACCCGGCAGTTCTCTGCCCTGGCCTCCAGGAGATTGCCGTCCCGACCCACGTAAACCGTTGTGTCCGTGACGATTTTTTCCCGCAGCGAGTCAATCGGCGGATTCGTAACTTGGGCAAAGAGCTGCTTGAAATAGGAAAAAAGCGGCCTGTGCAGTTTGCTCATGATTGCCAGCGGAACATCGCAGCCCATGGCTCCGGTCGGCTCCAAGCCGTTTTTGGCCATCGGGAGAATCATCTCATTGATGTCCTCCATGTTCCAGCCGAAAGCCTTGTAGATTCTCTTCCGCTCATCCGGGCTGTAAACCGGAATCTTTTTGTTGGGAATCTTCAAGTCGGCAAGTTTTTTCAAATTCAGGTCAAGCCACTCGCCGTAAGGCTTTTCACCCACAAAGTGTGCCTTTACGTCTGCGTCCGAGACGACTTTTTTTTGGACAGTATCGACAAGGAGAATTTTGCCCGGCATCAGGCGGGATTTTTTCTCAATATTTTCCTCCGGGATTTCCAGAACTCCGACTTCACTGGAAAGAATCAGCATACCGTCCTTAGTGATGTAGTAGCGCGAGGGGCGGAGTCCGTTTCTGTCCAAAGTCGCCCCCAAAACGTCCCCGTCCGAAAAAAGGATTGCGGCTGGTCCGTCCCAGGCTTCCATCATGGTCGCCCAGTAGTGATAAAAATCCTTCTTTTCCTGACTCATGGTCGTGTCGTTTTTCCAAGGCTCCGGTATGCAAATCATCACGGCAAGGGCAAGCGGAAGCCCGTTCATCAAAAGGAATTCCAGCGTGTTGTCCAGCATCGCCGAGTCAGAACCTGTCGCGTCGATTGCAGGAAGGATTTCCTTCATGCTCTCTCCGTCAAAATTCAGCGATTTTAGGGTTTCCTCGCGGGCAAGCATTCTGTCAGCGTTGCCACGGATTGTGTTTATTTCGCCGTTATGGGCAATCAGCCTGTTGGGGTGTGCCCTCTGCCAGGAAGGAGTCGTGTTCGTGGAAAATCTAGAATGCACGATGGCCAAAGCTGAAATATATTTCGGTGACTGCAAATCTTCGTAGAAATTCCTGAGCTGGTCCACCAAAAACATGCCCTTGTAGACGATTGTCCTGCTGCTCAGCGAGGCGACGTATGTCCCCCGGCCGGAAGCCTGCATGTGCTCAAATTCGCGGCGGAGTACGTAGAGCTTTCGGTCAAATTCAAGTCCCTTCTCGCACTGGGCGGGCTTTTCAATAAAGCACTGCTCGATTTTAGGCATACAGTCCAGGGCTTTTTTCCCGAGAATTTCCGCCTTAACAGGAACCTCACGCCAGCCCAAGATATTGAGGCTTTCCTTTTTTGCAAGAATCTCAAAAGTCTTCCTCGCCTGCCTGCGTTTTTTCTCGTCCTGGGGAAAAAAGAACATGCCGATTCCGTATTCCCGCTCACCGCCGACTTTGATTCCGATTTTCCCGCATTCCTCAGAGAAAAATTCGTGGGAAATTTGCAGGAGTATGCCAACCCCGTCACCCGTTTCCCCGGAAGCGTCCTTTCCTGCCCTATGCTCCAGCTTTTCGACAATCGAAAGAGCGTTGTCCACGATTTTCCGGCTCTTGTGTCCGTCAATATTCGCCACAGCCCCGATTCCGCAAGAGTCATGCTCAAAGGAAGGCTGGTATAAAGTCTGATTTCCGTTCATTTTTACCCCCAAGTCCGGAATTTTCGCTTTCGCCGTAAAACCGAGGGCATAAAAAAAGACGCCACCGGCAGTTACCAGCGACGTCTTTGTCGTTCGTTTATTCTGTATAAAACTTTTTAAAAATAATGTCAAGTTTAAGTAAAGATGAAACCATGTCAACCGCATTATAATAGTAGCAGACAAATTGCAAGTCGCTCAATTAATTCAATTTTGACGGAAGCGGGAGCCACGGAACGGCCGCATGCCCAATGCCCATGCGCCCAAAAGAAAAAAAATCTTGCCGATTTGTCATATTCATTAGTATTTTAAAGGAAAATTCCACTAAAAATTCGAGGCTAAAATGGCTAAATATCAGTTTCAGACGGAAGTAAACCAGCTTCTTAAACTCATCATCCATTCAATGTATTCAAACAAGGACATTTTCCTCCGCGAGATTGTCTCAAACGCAAGCGATGCCCTGGACAAGCTCAAATATCTGACTGTTTCGGACGATGCCTTCAAAGACATTAAAATCGACCCGAAAATCGACATCACTTTTGACGACGCGAAAAAAATCTTGACCGTTCAGGATTCTGGAATCGGAATGTCAGACGAGGATTTGACCAACAACTTGGGAACAATCGCCCGGTCAGGAACAAAGGCCTTTATCGAGCGTGTGGCCGCTGACAAAAACGCAGGCGAGTCAAACTTAATCGGTCAGTTCGGAGTCGGATTCTATTCAGCTTTCATGGCCGCAAAGGAAATCAACGTCTACACCCGCAAGGCCGGCGACAAATCCGGTAAAATCTGGAAGTGGACAAGCGACGGCACAAATTCATATTCAATCGAGGAAGTCAAGGCTGACTCTGACGAAGCAAAAAAATACGGCTTTGACAAGGCTGAGACGACCGGTTCTGCAATCGAAATGGTCTTGAACGACGACAGCAAAGACTACGCCTCAAGATGGAAGATTGAGGAGCTGATTAAGCGTTACTCTGACCACATCGCCTTCCCGATTTTCCTCCATTACACTCAGAACAAATACGACGACAAGGGAAATACCACTGGAAGCGAAAATAAAATCGACCAGGTGAACTCAGCCTCCGCCCTTTGGAAGCGGTCAAAGTCAGAGCTTAAAAAAGAGGACTACAACGAATTCTACAAGTCAATCAGCCATGACGCGACTGACCCCCTCCACTACGTACACACACACGCCGAGGGAACCCAGGAATACACGACACTTTTCTACGTTCCGCAGATGGCTCCCTTTGACATGTACCAGGCTGACTACAAGTCCGGCGTAAAACTTTACGTAAAGCGCGTTTTCATCACTGACGATGACCGCGAGCTTTTGCCGGCTTACTTGCGCTTTGTGCGCGGAATCATCGACTCAGAGGATTTGCCGCTCAATGTTAGCCGCGAGATTTTGCAGCAGAACCGCATTTTGGAAACAATCAAGTCCGCTTCTGTCAAAAAGCTCTTGGGTGAATTCCGCAAGATGGGCGAGGCGGCAGATAAAGCACGCAAGACTGAAGAAGGAAAGCGCACTGACGATGAAAAGGCCGCTATTGAAAAATGGAACAAATTCGTAAGCCAGTTCAACCGGCCGATGAAAGAGGGACTTTATTCAGACTACGCGAACCGCGACGAGATTTCTGAGATTGTCCGCTTCAAGTCAACTGCGGAAGAAGGAACAGGCGATGACAAGTGGACTTCATTTGCCGACTATGTTCAGAGAATGAAGGCTGACCAGAAGGCGATTTACTATATCACCGGAACGGATGAGAAGAACCTGCGCGCAAGTCCGCTTTTGGAGGCATACAAAAAGAAGGGCTTTGAAGTCCTGATTATGGCGGACGACATCGATGACATCGTAATTCCGTCACTCGGAAAGTACAAGGAATTCGACCTCAAGGCCGTCAACCGCGCCGGAAGCGATGAGGAGCTTGGAGTTGACAAGGACGAGGCCAAAAAGAAGGAAGAGGCCTTTAAGCCCGTTCAGGAAAAAATCAAAAAGGCTTTGGGAGACCGCGTAAAGGATGTTGTTCTTTCAAAGAGACTTTCTGATTCTCCTTCTTGCATCGTTGTTGACGAGAATGACCCCGGACTCCAGATGGAGCGCATGATGAAGGCTATGGGCCAGACAGGAATGGAAGTCAAACCGATTCTTGAGGTGAACGGCGACCACGAGCTTGTCAAAAAGCTTGACGGCCCTGTCGCAGATGACTACATCGCGAACGTGGCGGAAGTCTTGCTTGACCAGGCCTTGCTCGTAAGCGGCGCGGAGCTTACAAATCCAAATGAATTCGTAAAGGCAATTAACTCGCTGTTGGTAAAATAGCGACATGGATGTTGCGTCTTGCAAAAGCAGGTATATTCGCGAGTTTGCATTGCAAACTCGTAGATTTAGAGCAAGAGGAAGTTGCTCTAAATCGTTATGAATGCTCTTCTGACGAAATAATTTCTTCGTAGGCCTTTTGGATTTTTTCAAATTCCACCCTGGCTTTAATTTTTTCTTCTTCAGAGGAGAGAGAATTAATCGCATCAGGGTGGAATTTTTTTGCATATTCGCGGTGAACTTTTTTAACTTCATCAAGCCCAGCTTTTCGTGAAAGCCCTAGAGTTTTATAGGCCTGATTTAAATCCGCAGATTTCAACGTATAACCCAGTAATTGCTGTAAATATGCAGACGGACGGATTCCCTGTTTTTCTTCCTTCCAACCAAATTCGCACATGTAAAGATATTTTAAAATCAGCGGCAGGGGGATTTCAAAAGGATTTTCATTCATGCATGAAAGCCAGCGTGAAGCAAGACCTTCGATCAGCAAGTCAATATTGACCGAAAGCGGATCTCCGGCTTGCAGACAAAATTCATCCCAATCCGCAGAAAAATTTTTTCCAAAAATAATTTGAGCTTCCTTTGCCGCCGCGTCAGCATTTTTAAAACACGAGACCCCAATTGCGCATAAATCTTTTGCTCCTGGAAAGGGTTCCACCTGTTCAGCTTGAACCGCTTGCTCCGACTCTTCCGGCAGGCCTGATTTTTTTTGGCATAAACCATTTTTTCCCGCCAAAGTGGCAATTTTTTTTATTTTTGAGCAAATGAAATCTTTAGCCTTGGCAAATTTTTTCTTCATCAATTAATTAATCGGAAGTTCTCGCCAGAAACAATACAGAAACGATAATCAGCAGAAAAACGCTCAATATCAACGAAATTATCAAAGCATACCTGCCAGCCAATGCAACAAGCGCATAATTGACAAATTCAACAGCGGCAATCACACATTCCAAAAGCAAGTACATGATTCCGGTACAAATCGGAACGACTAAAATCCAAATAAATTTGAAAAGCTGATTTTCTTCCAACCGGTAATTCCACCCGAGAGAAGCAAACAAAACAAGCAGAATTAAAAGAACCATCGGATTTATAAAGCGGCGAACAAGGGCAGCCCCGAAAATCTCTGGAGAATATCCATAGCTTTTTGCTCTGGGGAAAATTCTGATTAAAGAGAGCAAATTCATATCACTTGCCCCACGTGAGGAGTCACAAATCATGTTGAATTCATCAAGCGAAATTGACAACTGAAAGGCATTCAACTCTTTCCGGTCTTCCGCTGCCAGCGACGGATCAAAATAATACTTGGGGAAAATTTGCCGCTCGCTCAAATTACGGTCAACGCTGTGCAAAATCACAAAGGGAACGCGTTTATATTCAACCTTGCCAGGCTTTTTATTTTTAGTTTCCTTTTCAATATCTTTTCCGGTCATCTTTGCGTATGGCACTCGGACAGAAGAAAGCAACATTCCTTCCTCATTGTAGGAAAACATATTGAAATCGCGCAAATACTGAATCATCCGGCCGGAATTTTTAAGAACTGTAATTCCGTTAATATAAATTACATCGCTTCTTCCGTCAGGCCGCTCAATCCTAAAATAAACATCCTTGTAATTTTCAAAACGCTCAAGGTTTTCTGTTTCATCAATAAAGAAACATTCATCTTCCATGCGGGCTTTCGCAACTTCCATAAATCGTTCAATATCAGGGTCTTTTGTGGGCTCTGCAGAAGTTTGGTAGATGTCCAAAAAGTCATAATAAGCCCCGATTGAATCCCCGTCCATCAATTTTTGATAGGCCAAAACCTTTTTACCGAATATAATCTGCTCTTCCGTACGTTTGTACCCTTCTGGGACCACAAGCTTGTTCCATGCATCCGCGGCAAGCAGGCGGGCTTCTTTTATATTAATGTCGAGGTCGCTTCCACCGGCAACAGCTAGTTGAGCATAATAGTGGGCCTCGAACCATTTTTCCCGGCCCATTGCTGACCGAGCCTTGTCTAAAAGACTGGTCACTGTTTCATTTGCCATTTCTTTTTTGGCTACATATTCAGAATATGAAATGGAGGAATTTGCCTTCTTAGGTTTTGCAGGTTTTATTTGCCGGATTGAACTCGTAGCCCGATCAAGAAGTTTGTCCGCCCTCTCGTTTGACGGATCCAACTTGAGGGCACCCAGGGCATAAGTGTAGGCCAAAGCTGCATTTCCCTTTTTGTCAGCCTCATTGCCCAACTGGAGATATTCATAAACCAATCTTGGCGCTTCCACCAAAAGTTCAAGTTTTGACGAAGAAAGGGGCCTTAAAATTTCATTTCCAGCAGTCATCAGGGCGACAAGAAGGATTGAGGAAATAATCACGCTTTTAAAATGCTTGTACATTGTTGATGAAAAGCGCATGACCGCCCTTCCAGAAGAGTGTCCAAAATGAATAGAACAAGAAACCAAAAAAGCGGAACAGCAAATCGCATTAAAAAATATAAAGAACCACTTGCAGGCACGATGAAAAATAAATGAGAATGTATCGCCCGGAATTAAAACCGGCAACTTGCCGACAAAAAAAGATAGGGCGAAGCAAATCAAAAATGCAAGAGTTATGTAAGAAAGGGTTATTGCGAATATTTTTTTCATAAATCTTCCTCGTCAAAACCTTCAGCAGGAAGACTCGTATATTCCTCAGATTCTGTATTGGCCGTCAACCGGAAGGACGTCAGACCAATCAGCGAGCAAACTATGCAAACTAAAATATTTATGACCAAAATTGTCACATCCGTGTAAACAAAGCCGATTTCAGAAAAAAATCTTACGACAAACAAATTCAATTTTGACTTTGAGAAAAAGGGCAAATAATAAAAAGCATAGTTAATGGCAGAAATCAAGCAAGAAGAAAGAACTACTATCAATGCATTCAAAAGTCTCCATGTAGAACAAAAACGAAGACCGCAGATTCCAATGAAAGCAAGTCCGGCCGATGCAAAGAGCAAATAATAAATATAGCCCATGTCAAAAAGTGTTTTGGCCCTACGATATAAGCCGTCATAGACCTCCAATGGGGCTTTTAAAACTACCGGCATTTTGATTCCATCTTCTATCAGCGGGTCGGCAAAGTCAGAGTCCGAGAATGCATGGATACCAGATTTTTTTAAAACAGTGACCCGCCCCTGTTCTCCGTTGATTCCCTCAAGGTTGATATAAAGTCCATCAGCAGTTAGGTCAGGCAAAATCCGTGAGTAATAATAAATTCCACGATACTCCCGCCTAAAAAATTCAGGAGAAAGCATTTTTGCAAGGTTCTTGTCTTCTCTCATGTCTTCATGGACGGAAAAACATTTCAAGCTCAGGGGAATCAAAAAAAGCCAGGTAAAAAGTCCGAAAATCAAAAAAGCGATTGTTTTTACAAAGTTACCAGAAGAATGGCGGATTTCGTACAAAATCATCAGGACGCAGGCAAGCATCCCCATCAGTGGCATGAGTAGGAAAATTCCGCGCAGAAAAAAATCCGCAGAAAAAAAAGGCAGACTCGCGCCTACAACCAAGCGGGTTAAATTCATGCAAAGCATATATAAAAAGGCTCCGCCTAAAGTTCCGACAAGGACAACAGAAACATAGACCAAGGCCATTGAAATAAAATGTTTCATCTTTAAAAGAATACCACGTAAATGCCCTAAAAACAAGTTTAAGGTTGCATATAGAAAGTTTTTATTTTATTGCGCCGGGAACAATCAGCTCTGCATTGCGGGCTGCACACCAAGTGCCTTTTTCCAAAGCCTTGACAACCGACCGAGTTTTTACGTATTCATACAAAAATCCGGCGGAAAATGAGTCACCGCAGGCAGTCGTATTTACAGGAGTGACTTTTTCAGGCTCTTGTGTGAAAATCCGGCCGCATTGGGCTGCAATAGTTTTTTTAGCTCCCCGCGTGACAACGACAATATTCTTATACTTAGTACTGACTTGGGCAATTTTTTTTGCGAGTTCCTCTTCGTCAGCATCTTCCTGAAATTCAAAAGTCTGGCAGAATTCGCTTTCGTTTATTTTGATGATGTCAGGATTGCAAAGGTCTAGAGTTCTCAAAAGTTCTTTTCCACGGAAATCACACAAAACAGTTTTGTGCAAGTTCGCAGCCCTTTCGCAAACTCTTGCCATTAAGTCGGAAGAAAAATATTTTGGCGTTGAACCGGCGGCAAGGAGGGCATCCGTTTTTTTGAGAATTTTAAATGACTTTTTCAGTATTTTGCGCTCTGCCTTTTTATAAAGTTCACTTTCGTAGGAAGCAGTTTCGTCTGCAACAATTTCTGTAGTCTGATGATTTTTCATGTCGGCACAAGTCCAGCAGACACGTGTAAGCCCCGGAATTTTCACGCTTTTTACAAACAAGTCATCACGGGCGGCAAGACGCTTAAAATGGCCCTTGTTCAATTTCCCGACAGGACAAATTACCGTAGAACATTCAATTTGCAGCTGATTTAAGACTCGGGCAGAATTCAAGCCCTTTCCAGATGCGGACTCAATATAAGAAGCCGAACGGTTCACGCTGCCTGTTGAAAAAGACTCAAAAGTCAAGGTCCTCTGAATTGCAGGACTCAAACACAAACAAAGAACATCCATAATTGCCTCACCTAAGTTTACGGTAGCAAAAAAAAGGTTAAATTGCTATAGTTTGTCCGAGGTGAATATGACAGTTTTTCAGGGAATTTTATTGGGACTTTTACAGGGAATCGCGGAATTTCTGCCGATTTCTTCAAGCGGGCACTTAGCTGTAGCCCAGCATCTGTTCGGCTTGGCGGATGTTCCCCTTCTTTTTGACGTTTTCCTTCACCTGGCGACCCTTTGCTCAGTCTGCCTTTATTTCAGAAAAGTTTTAGGCCGTCTAATCGCTATTTTCTTCCGCTGGATTTTCAGGCGGCCTACCCCGCAGAATTTGCCTGTAACCGGTAAAATTGCGACTTTGGCTCCGAACGAACACGCAGGACGCAATACAATCGTCATGCTCATTATCTCTACGGTCATAACTGGATTAATCGGAATTTTTACAAAAGATTTTGTCGAAGGTCTTTCTATTAAATATATTTGCGCGGGATTTTTGTTCACCGCAGCCCTTTTAATTTCTTCCGGGATTTATTCCAAAGTTCGGGAAGTCCAGCTGGCAGCACAAACAGGCGTTTCCGGCAGCCGCAATCAGACCGGAATCAACTTTTGGCAGGCGATAGCAATCGGTTTTGCCCAGGGAATCGGAACTTTGCCAGGAGTCAGCAGGTCTGGTTCTACGATTTCCGGCGCGCTTTTTTGCGGAGTAGACAATGCGACCGCCGGTGACTATTCATTCATCGTCTCAATCCCGGCGATTTTAGGAGCCTTTTTGCTTGAGCTGAAAGATTTGGGACAAGTCTCCGCGTCAATCGGGGCAGCCCCTGTAATCGCAGGTTGTGCGGCCGCCTTTATGTCCGGCTACATAGCCCTCACATTCCTGATGAAAATAATCCGCCGCGGCCGCCTCGAATGGTTCGCCGCCTATTTGATTCCCCTCGGAATCTGCGGATTGATTTTCTTTTAGTCTATTTCACCAGTTTTTCAAAGTCTGAGATTTCTTTTGTGTAGAGCTTTATGCCCTGCCGCCAGAAATCCGGGCTACTTATGTCAAAACCGGCTTTTTTGCACAAATCTTCGCAGGACATCTGGCCGGTTTGGCTGAGAAGTTCCGCATAAGTTTTTGCAAATGACGGTCCCTCCTTTTGCGCCCTTTCATACAGGCCTGCGGCAAAAAGCTGACCAAAGGCATAGGGGAAATTGTAAAAATCAAGACCGGTTGAATAATAGTGGGATTTTACCGCCCACATGTATTCGTGGCGTTCAGAATTCAAGCCAGCCCCGTAAGATTTTTCCTGGGCTTCCCGCATGAGGCGGTTGAAGTCTTCAGCAGAAAGCTCCCCCTTTGCCCGTTTCTCAAAGACCGACCTCTCAAAATAGAAGCGGCAGAGGATATCAACCAAAACCTGAGCCGAGTCCTGCAAATCCAGTTCAAGGATTTTTAATTTTTCATCTCCGCTGGTCTTGGCGATTGCGTCCTGTTTGACAATTGTCTCTGCAAAGGTCGAGGCGGTTTCCGCAAGGGTCATCGGGTATGAGAAAAATGCAGTTCTCTTTCCCTTGAGACATGAAAAATGATAAGCATGACCGACTTCATGGGCCAAAGTTATTATGTCAGAAAATTCGCCGGTAAAATTTGAAAGGATACGGCTCTGGTGTCCCAAGGCAAAATCTTCGTCATAGGCACCGCCGACTTTTCCAGGACGGATTTTTGCGTCAATCCAGCCGGAGTCAAATGCATGGCGGGCAAAATCACCCATTTCTTTTGAGAAGGAATCATAGCGTTCGATTACGTAATTTTTCGCCTCCTCAAAAGTCCATTTTTTGCCGCCTGACTGTCCAACAGGGGCAAATAAATCATAAAATGCAAGACCTTTTTCTTTTCCAGCATTCTGGCTGACAGTCATTTTATTTTTTGCAAGATAGGCGGCCTTGGCCTGAAAGTATTTTCTCCACTCAGGAAGACTTTCTTCAATCGCCGTGATTAGGGCATCCAAAGTTTTTTTGCTCATTCGGCTTGAAAAAAGGGCGCGGTCAATTGCCTGTGACCAAGAACGTCTTTTGTTCAGTGTGACGGTTTCTCCCTTTAAATTGTTGAGCGAAGCTGCAAAGGCAATTTCGTTGGATTTTAAAAGTTTTATCTCCGTCTGCCAGGCTTCCTTGCGTTCTGCCGGGTCAGAAGAATATGCCAAATTGCGGATTTCATTGAATGTGCGGCCTTTTTCATCCTTCAAGTTGGAAATAATCTGCTCGTGCAAACGGTCCCAAGCATCTCCTCCGGTACGCTGCAAGTCGGAAGCAAGATTTTCTTCTGCGGCTGACATCTGATGTTTTTTCGCCTCGATTTCCTCGTTCAAAATGAAACGGAAATCCTCATATTCCGGGAAGCGCTTATAAAAATCCTCCAGCTGCCCTTGGTGGGAAACCAAAATCGACCGGAAGTCCAGATCGATTTTTTGCATTTTTAAGCCCAGCTGCTCCACCGTGGAAATATTGTTCAGGGCGGACGTATTTGTCGTGTCGGTTGAGTAGACAACATAGGCATAAGCGTTCAAGGTTGAGGCCAGAGCCGAAACCTGATCATCTGCCTGCAAATAAGCCGAGAGCCAGGCCGGAAAATCATAATTTTCGTGGGAATTAAGCATAAAGTGCTTTGCCGTTTCAACAAGGCCTGAAAGATTTTCCATTCCTGCTGAATATTCGGCGAGGGCCTTTTTATATTCTTTTGAGTCGATTGACGGAAAAATTGAATCCAAATTCCATGTGGGAATAGATTCTGAATTTATTGAAGATGTTTTTGTGTCCATAATTGAAATATAATTAGAAAAACGCAATAAGGCAAATTTTCTCGAAAAAAATTGCGCAAGTGCTTGAAGGGTTGCGGAGCAAGTGCGCGGCCTTAGGCAAGCACCGAGGGCACCGAAGCCCGGAAAGGACGTGGAGCAGAAAAATTTTGCGCCCATTTGATTTTCTGCTCAATTTTTTATATATTTATCCCGTTCTACAGATGTTACGTTTGCGATGAATGAGCGTTCTGCCACATCACCAAGTATATCAATCAAAACACAATTTATTTTTCTCTTTTGGAGGCTTGTCTATGAACAAGTTCGTCAAACGTTATTTGATTGACGCCCTGGGCGGAATGGCACACGGTCTTTTCGCATCTCTTTTGGTCGGCACGATTATCAAGACCCTCGGCCAGGTTTTGCTTCACCTTGGAACAAATCCGGCTTTCAAATTTCTTGTGGACGCTGGAAGCTTTGCCTGTGATGCCCATGTTGTCGGAGCCGCAATGGCAATCGCAATCGGTTACGCCCTCGGCTGCTCAGGCCTCGTACTTTTTTCACTCGCGGCGGTCGGTTCTGCGGCGAACACACTCGGCGGGGCGGGCGGTCCCCTTTCAGTTCTGGTGATTGCGATTTTGGCCGCTGAAGCCGGAAATCTGGTCTCCAAAAAAACTAAGGTCGACATTCTCGTCACCCCGATTGTCACGATTTTGGCTGGAAGCTTGCTTGCGGTTCTGACTGCAAAATGGATTGGACTTGCCGCCTCCTCAATCGGAAACCTGATTATGTGGGCAACGAATTTGCATCCTTTCGTCATGGGAATCTTCGTTTCCGTAGTCGTTGGAATTGTCCTTACTTTACCGATTTCTTCCGCCGCCATTTGCGCGGCTTTCGGACTTGTCGGACTTGCAGGAGGAGCCGCCGTTGCAGGCTGTTCAGCAAACATGGTGGGCTTTGCAGTTCTGTCATTCCGCGAGAACAAGTGGGGCGGACTTTTGAGCCAGGGATTGGGAACTTCAATGCTACAAATGCCAAACATCGTCAAAAATCCGAAAATTTGGCTGCCAGTGATTTTGACATCCGCGATTACTGGCCCCATTTCAACATGCCTCTTCAAAATGCAGATGAACGGGGCTGCGGTCTCCTCTGGAATGGGAACCTGTGGCTTGGTCGGGCAAATCGGCGTGATTACAGGCTGGTTCAGCCCCAGCGAGGCGGCAGCAAAATTGGGCGCCGTCGCGATTTCCCCCTCAGCATTTGACTGGCTGGGGCTGATTTTAATTTCCTTCATTCTCCCCGGCATTTTGTCCTGGGCCTTCGGATTATTCTTCCGAAAAATAGGTTGGATAAAAGAAGGTGATTTGACCTTGGAAGATTAGGCTGGTTATCCGGGCGGCGGACGTCACTTCCGCCACTCGGTCACCCTCGGCCTCTTCCCTCACTCGCTTTAGCTCGCTCAGTCCAGTGGCTGCTCCGCATGGCTACACTGACTGCCGCGTTTTCCATTTTTTCCGCACTTGTGATATAATTCCCAGTAAAGGGGCTTCGGAAATGCCGCAAATTATTAAACTTGGCAGGAATACTTCAATCAAATCTCGTTCTACTGCTAAGTTTTATTCTTCTCCCATAGCAGAAAGCGTGATTCTGTCATAAGCTCCGTTTTTCTTGTCTTCTGGATGCGGCTCCAAACCAATGATTGTAATGTCATTTTTGTTTGGCCCATAAACCCAGTAAATTCGTCTTGCCTTGCTTGTTTTATTTTCAAGATAGGACTGCCAAACTTTCATGCCATAGCGTTTTGAAAGGGCTTCAATGTCGTGAGTTTCAAGTCCGTTGTAGAATGGGTCGGCAGAAATCTTTGCCATTGTTTTTCCCCACTTGCTATACAGGTCGGCTTCCGTTTTTGTAAGAGTTCCTTCTTTGCTTTTCTTTTTTAGCTCATCCCACTTTTCTTTCATTTCGGGGATGCCCAAGTGGATTTTAAAACTCATTACGCTTCCAAAAAATCCGAAAGGTCGATTTCCTCTGAAACTTTTCCAGCCTTGAAGTTTTCGACTGCCTTATCCATCGCTTCAAGTGACTTTGCGGAAATCTGCAATGGTGAAACAAGTTCCTGTGGTTCAAGCGTGATAAAACCGTTGTCATATTCACGGACTTTGTAATAATTATATTTTGCACCACGCAAGGTCAGGCGTTTTTTTGAGTCAATATGAGTTGTATAGTTTTTTGCCGCAATCATAATAGCCTCCAAAATAGTGGGTATTCCCACTTAGTATTTTATACTACAAACACCGTGAAATCAATAATTATCTTCTTCAACAATCTCCATTTTTTCGATTTTCCAAATTCCATCCAAAAAAAAGATTTTTACGAAATTTCTTTACAAATCAAAAAAAGCAAAGTAAAATCCAAAATGTAACCGGTTACATTTTATTACCGGCTTCACTTTTTTGGGGGTATATCCATGAAAATCTTAAAGTTTTTGGCCGCAACAATAGCGATGTCTGGTCTAATCGCATTTACTGCCTGTCAATCAAACTCAGTCGCAGAAAAAAAATCATCAAAATCGGGTGTGACAGTTCACCCGGACGCAAATTCTCCGACAGGCTACTCAGCCGACTTTTTGTACGACACATCCTTAGTCGATTTTGCCGCTCTCGGTCTTAAAGACATTTCAAAAGTCACTTTGTATTCAGACTGCATGAAACTTTATTCTTATGAAGAGCAAACACCCGGAACGATTAACGGCAAAAAAGGCCATCTCCCGGAAGAATATGCGGAAGGCCTTTATCCAGCAGGCGGCTCCGGTGACACCCGCCTTGACGTAGAACTCAAAAGCTATGGCAACGGAATCTTCTCATGCAGCATTCCACTTTCAAGCGGCGCCTTCGTCTACAACTACACCCTCACCGATTCCACAGGAAAATCTGTAAGCCGCTTAGATGACCCGGCAAATCCTGCCGCTAGGAACAGCGTAACAAAAATCCGCGACCTTTCTTCAATGGTTTACGTTCCATACGACAAGTCAAAGAGCAACAAGGACAAGTGGGCAGACCGGTCAGTAGAAAATCCCAAAAAAGACGGCAAAAAAGGAACTTACATCACGACCGGCTACACTGGCAAAAACGGAAAAACTCACGGGCTTGCAATCTATCTTCCGGCGGGATATGACGAAAAACGCGCTGAACCCTACAATGTTCTCTACATTTCCCACGGCACTGGCGGAGACCTCTATGGCGAGGAAATGCGGTGGCTGAACGAGGGGGCAGTCCGAAACATCAACGACAACCTCGGAATTGACTATGTTGTAGTATGCATGAACAATCAGGAATTCGCCGTGAGCGGAGCCGGACAGCCAGACTGGGATTTCAACCTAATAGCTGACGACCAAATCAACTACATAATGCCTTTCGTAGAAAAAAACTACAACGTCTCAAAAGAAGCCGCTGGCCGCGCTTATGCGGGACTTTCCATGGGAGGAGCCACGACTTCAAATTTCTTGATGTATCATGGAGACCTTTTCAGCCACTTTGGAATCTGGAGCTACGCGAACACTGACGCAGCTTCATATTGCAAGGTAAAGGGCCTTGTTGACGCGAACAATCAAAAAGCCGTTTCCGCACTCAAAAATCCGAAAATCATGATTGCATACGGTTCATGGGATTTCGGAATGGATTCCTGCAAGCAGTTTGCAAAAATCCTTTCCACAATCGGTGTTGAATACAAGGAGCTTGAAGTTCCCGCAGCCCATGACTGGGAGAACTGGCAGCTTGTATACGCTTGGGCCGCAAAGAATTTCTTCTGGAAATAAAATAGCTGGACGGTCGGAGGGCGCATCCCGCCATGCGGAAGCCACCATGCATCCGCATGGCTACTCGACCAAATCCCAACTTTTTTGAGTGAGTGCGCAAAGCCTTTCAAAATCGATTTGGTCAGAAAGAACCACCGTGATCCAGTGCTTTTTGTTCATGTGGTAGGCAGGGAAAATCGTACGCTTGTCGATGAGGGACTCAATCTCTTCGGGCGGGGCCTTTAAGTTTACCACATTGACCCGTTCATCGCTCTTGAGTCCGAGCCTCTTGAACGGAATCGTCATAATGAGCGCAAACCATTTTTCATTCGGGCAGCGGAAAACTTCGTAGTCCGAAACATCGAAAGATTCGTCCTTCCACGGAAAATCACCATGAACAGCAAAATGTCCGCAAAGGAAATCCTCGTACTTTTTTTCTGATGTCGTTTCCTGTAAAGCAGGCGGCACGGATTTCTCCGATAAGCGAGCGAATTTCCTCGCGGAGAGAAGTGACAAAAGCACCGTGCGCGCGAGCAACATCCAAAAGAGCGTAGTTTTCGCCGGTCTCGCCGTCAAAAGCCACCGCCTCGATGTGCCTGCCGTCAATCGTGATTTTTGCGGTAAAGCCACTTTCAGAAAGCGGGCGAGAAAGGGTGAATGTGCCGTTTTCTTCAGGAAAACCGAACGCACGGAGAGAAGAATAATCTGGTTTTGATATGGCAAGAATGTGGTCAAAGTTCATATTTCGTAAAAAACCTTGGAAAGATTATATCACAGAAGGAGAAAAGCAACGAGCAAGAATCTTCCATGAAGCTTTCGTATTTCGCAGACGGAAACTTATTCTACCCGCTCAAATTTGCTGACGGTCAAAGCCTTTTTGTCCAAGGTTCCGGTCGCCAAAATTACAAGAAAGCAGGGCAAGCGCCACCGTGAACCTCGCCCCACCCGCGTTTTCCGCGAGAATCGTTCCGCCCATTTTTTCGGTCGCTTCCTTTGCGATTGAAAGCCCGATTCCGAATTTTCCGCCCGCGCCTTTGTAGAATCGCTCGAAAATGTGCGGCAGGTCGGCGGGCGTGATTCCATTTCCGTCGTCAAGGACGGATATTTTCACCGAGTCGTTTTCTTTTTCCACGCTGATTTTGATTTTTTCCTTTGCGTAGCGGACGGCGTTTGAAAGAAGGTTGTCCATCAGCTTTGAAAAAAGCTCCTCGTCGGCCAGAATCGAAAGATTTTCTGGAATCGGGGGAAAATCAATTTCGATGCCTTTTTCCTGCGCAATCGGGAAAACGCGGTCGATTGAGTCGGAAATTAAGTCAAAAAGAAAAAGCTCTGTCAGGCGTGGGACCGGCGCGCTTTCGATTCGGGAAATCGTGAGGAGGTCTGAGACGAGAGCTGAAAGGCGGGAAGTTTCTTCGATAATCGTGCGGGCGGCCGTTTTGTCCGAGTCAAAAAGCCCCTCTTCGATTCCCTGTGCGTAGCCTCCGATTGACATAAGCGGGGTGCGAAGCTCGTGGGAAACATTCTGGAAGAAAATCTTCTGTGTGTCCTCGGATTTTTTGAGGCGGACGCACATCTTGTTCATCGAATTGCGCAGCTCGTCGAGTTCCAAAAGCGAAAACTCTCCGTCGATTTCTTTAAAATCCCCGCTTCCGATTCGCTCGGACTCGACGCAAAGCCGATTCAAGGGGCTGGTGACTTTTTTTGAAGAAAAATAAAGCAGGAAAATCAGCGGAAGAATCAAAAAAAGCGAGACCAAAAAGACGATTTTGTTCGCCTCGGAGACCCACACCGCGATTTTTTCCGTCGGGCAGATTGCGGCAAGGCAGGAGATTTGCGCGGACTGCCCGAGCGAAAGTTTTTTGGCGAAGACAAGGTATTTTTTCCCGCTACCTGATTTCCATTCAGAAGGCTCTTGGAGAAAGTCGTTTCTCAAAATAAAGCCGTACAGTTCTGCTGAAATCGAATCAAGCTCCTCCCGTCCGTCCCCAGCCTGTTCTATCGCACGGGGAAAAATCAGTTTTCCTTCGGCTGAAAAAATCAAAAGCTCGCCGTTTCCGCCGTGCTTGCGATTCGCTTTTCCGACTTCGTACAAGAAATTTCTCACATTCCCGCCATTTTTTGCAAGCGGAAGGACACTGCCGGAGAGCGCGACCAAATCCTTCGCCGCCTTTTTGTACGCATATTCCTTCGCCACAAAATTGAAAATCACGGCATACAAAAACGGCAGGAGCAAGATGAACGGAAAAATCAGAGTGAAAAATTTGGTGAAAAGACGGTGGTGTTTCAATGGTGACCTCCTGGGGGCGGGACTCTAGGCAGAATCATTATATTATATTCCAAAGAATGTCTATGAGTTTAGACATGAGCAAACTCTAGATTTTTTAACGTTATGTACTTTGCCTATTTTACCACCCAATGACCAGTTCGGCTGTTGCCTTCAAATTCTACCTTGTCTTTAAGCTCTGCAAGCCGTCGTTTTACAGTTGAAACTGAAACTCCAAAAATAGAAGCAAGAGTTTCTTTTGTAATCTGTGGATTTTTCAAAAGTACTTTCAAAATGTCGGTGTCGCTTAGGGACTCACGGGGTTCATTTTCGAGGTTCACGGGGTTCATTTGGGGGTCAGAAGACTCAATTCGGGGTTCACGGGGTTCATTTTCTGTATCAACGGGGTTCATTTTGGATTCAGTTTGAACCCCGTCCAAGTCAACTTCGAGAGTCATAGTTATGCGCTCTGGTTCAAAAGATTCCAAATACTTCGGTTCTTTGCCAGTATCGTTTTTTACAGTTCCAACAATACCAGGAATTCCACTGCCTGCACGTTCGCCAATATCAATAAAGGCAAACAATTTTAGCATGATTGCATTGCGTGGGTCAGATGTTCCACCATTCAAAGCGTCAGAAAGAGGGATTCTGAATGTTCCTGGGTTCGCAAATTCAAGGCGGTCACGATACTTTTTTACGACAATGCCCTGCCGACCGTAATAATCCGCATGAACAAGAGCATTTACTAAAGCCTCTCGCACCGCCTTGTGCATTGACGTGTCATCAACGCGAGTAATTCCATCTAACTTGAATGGTCTTTTCAAGCCTTCCTGCAAGCGATTTATGATTCGGAAAAAGAAATCGTAGACATTACCACTCCAGTCACCAGACGAAGAAACAATTCTATCTGTCCAGCGGATATTATTGTCATCGAAGTGCTCTTGATAGTCCAAAAAGTATTGTGGAAATTCACGGACAATCTTGTATTCCCAACCAAACAGCAGAAGGCCTGCGCCTGTCGGATGGAACTTGCCGTTTTCATCATAATCAGCAGCACCGATTTTGCAAAGAAAATCATCATCTTCCAAATCATTCCAAATGTGATTGCTGTGTACTACAGAAAAATATTTGCGGTAGGACTTCACAGTTTCAGGGCAAAAAGCATCACTACCCATTTCTGAAATAAGTCGCATATCTTGACTTTCATTGCCTGCATCACGCACTATGGCTTTAACTTCTTCGTTTGAAAGACAGAAATCACCATCGCCATTTCGCCTGTAAGTTCCGCCAAACATATTTCCGTTGATAAAAACTGGGCGAATTGTACGTCTTGCACGAGGAACTTCAATGATTACAACTTCCTTATCTTCATAATCCAACTTGTAGACATTCTTTTCTTTTAGAATGTTGGCACTTGTCTTGTTGCGATTGTTCAGATTATTCCAAATGTCACGCTTCAACTTTTCAGCATCGCTAACACCGCTGATTATAAGTGTGTGGTCAGCCTTTTCTTTTGCACCAAGAATAATTACACCGCCTTCTGTGTTGGCAAAAGATGAATATGTTTCCCACAAACTAGACGGAAGTTTTTCTGCTGCCGTTTTTGCTTCGAGTTGATTGTTTTCGATAAGGTTAGTGATGTTGATTAGGTCTAGCATTGTTTTGAAGCCTCCTTTGTCTTTATTTTATCCTGTGTCGCTTCCAAAAATCTATCGAAGTCGCTCTTATAGGTTTTTCCAGCCACCGCAGTTGTTTCCATACTATCAGAAAGTATTTAGCCGATTACTTCCCAATGACCGCCATTGTCTGGGCCGATTCTTACGATTTGATTTTTCTCTTTCAATTGTTTTATTTGCCACTCAATTCCTTTTTGTGTTATTCCAAGCATCTCAACAAGTTCAGAGGTTGTTATGTATTTATTTTCTCGAATCAATTGTAATATTTTCTCCCTAGTTTTCTCCCTAGTTTTCTCCCTAGTTTTCTCCCTAGTTACTTCCGCACTTGTAAATTTTTCAGTTAAAGTGCCTACGTTTTCTTTAGAATCCACAGGCATGGCAACATTCTTTTCTGCTGTATTTGCCGCAAATTCAATTGTCACATCATCGCCGAACACCTTAAATATTGGATTCGGATTGCCGTTCTCTTTGCAGGCATTGCACATTTTTTCAATTCCACGCCCCCATGATTCGATGAACCCTGCTTTGAAAAATGTCGATGCAATCAACGGATTGTATTTCACGGATTTGTGGGCAGTCATAAATGTGTCAGCCGTCCAATCAAACGGAAGGGCTGCATCGTTCGAAATGATGATTTTATCAGCATATATGCGGATTTGAGTCGGATTCATGCAATTATAGGCTCTGTGGACAATCGCATTATAGACGGCTTCACGAATCGCCCCGTAAGCAAACGGAAAGGTTTCCACTCGTGTAACACCTTCATAGGATATAAATGCCTTCAAATATTTTGTGAAAATCAGTTCAACCGTTTTTTGTGCCTGTTCCAAAAGAGAACCTTTAACTTCGTCCTGATATAAAATTTCCGCCCCTTCAAAATAGCCGATTTTTATATACGAGCCGATAACCCTCTTTTCAGTATCCTTTGCGAAAAGAAGAAATCCCGCCTTTGTGAGTTTTCCATCATCTGTGAACAAATTCAGTTTTTCAAGAAGGTCTTTATTCGGAATGTTCACATCTTCCGAATTCATGCGCCCAGACTGAACGGTCTTATCCCTAAAAATCTCAAACGACACTTCCGAAAGAAAACTCATATCGGCATTCGGAACTTCCGATGCATCCCAAGACAGACCTGTCTTTTTGAGAAGGAACTGCGTAAGAGCATTTCCTTTCAGCTGCTGCTTTGTACTTCCGCTTCGATAATGATACTCGCCTTTGTAACTGATTGGAAAAGAACTAGGTTCAACAGTGATTTTTATGACATCAATCGGCTTGTATTCCGGAGCAAAATCCACATCGCAAATTATACCCAGCGTGTCACGGATTTTATTGGGAATGTCTTCCATCAGTTTTTTAGAATCATCCACACCACAAGGTTTTCCTTTGTCGTCAATGCCGATATATAGCATTCCGCCCTGTGCATTCGCGAAACCACATATCCATTTGAGATATTCATCTCGCCATGATTCTTTGTATTCGATGTTTTGGGATTCGGACATATTAAGTTTCTCCGTTCAAGTTATAAAAATAAAAAAAATTATTTCAAATTCTGTAAGAATCTAGTTACAAAAACTTTCTCCATATTTTCTGGGAATCCATTCTTTTTTAACAATGATTCAACATAAACCTTACTCCATAGAGGATGGGTCAGTATTCGCCTACTGCCATTTATTTCAATTGTTATCAATTCTTCCGTATATTCAGGATTGTAAGACTTTACTCTATCATCGACCAATTTTTTCCAATAGGATTTCTGATAAGACGGAATAAAGTCAGAATCCGAAGAAATAGCTGCTAAGTCTAATCCAATGCGCCAATTCAATATGCTGTGATTCTGCTGATTGTAATAATCTCTCAGACAATCATAGCAAGAAGAGTCACAGTTTTCAGAATGCTTTTCATCTGCTAGCTGTTTATATAAATATCCACCTTGTAGCAAAGGCTCGATGAAAATCTTTCGTTTTTCTTCGTCTGATACAGTTCCTAGGTGATTCGTATAGCCAGCACCATTTTCCAAATTTTCAATCAGATAAACAGCGGGTCTTATTCCGTTTTCTTCACCACGTATAAAATAATTTATTGAAAGTTCTGCCGTTTCTATATCGAGATAAGATGCGACAACTTTTCTTATTAAAGTTCCCCATGATAAAAAAGCACCTTTTATTTCATTTATTTGCACTGCATCAAGATTGTTGAAATCTGGAACAATGCAAATATTACGATTTTGCTTTTCTACAGCTGCTTCTACGACACCTGTAACTTTTGTAGATATTAAAGCGACTTCTCTTGTTATGTCTGGATTCAATTCAAAATATTTTGGAGTATCTTCAGGGGAATACCAACCAGAATATTTCTTTGATTTTTGCAAAGAAAACAATTTGCCAGAATTTGTATTTAATGTATTGACAATTCCTTCATGCGGATATTTGTTATTTCCGATTAGAAGATTGGAATTATTTACTCGATTCAATGCAACTTTTGTTTTTTCACTGTCAATTGAAGTCTCACTTGTTTCCGCATTCCAATCAAAGCGACCATTAAAATCTTTTGGAGCACTGGAAAAATCAGTCCTAAATCCTGTAGGTGTTGCTACATCTGTAAATTCATTAAGAACTGTTTTGCATATAGGGCAAGAAGTCGTATCTTTGTTTTTATCAACGAATGTCGTATAGCCACAAACCTTACAGTTAAGGACTTTATTTTCTAAGAAAGTTTCAAGCCCATCATTTTCTTTTGGTTGGGCAGAGCCTTTTTGTGGTTCGTAACCAATAAACCCTATTGAAGTTAGGACTTTTTTATCCTTTACAATTTGCGCTCCTGGTGTAAATGTCTGTAAAGCCATGTCGATAGGACGGTCGGTAACATCTTCAGGAGGAAACTTGCGAACAGGACTTTCGTATAAATAGCGAACCTGTGTAGGGAAACCGAACATCGGAAGTAGTCCTGTCGCCGCAAGTCGCTCACTTAAATCTGTTTGAATAAATTCTTTCTGAGCGAGTTTTTCATCTATAACGGAAATCAATTCTTCTGTAATAAATGTAAATAGTTCAGCACAGGTTTCGTCATCTATTTTTTCAACATTTCTAAGATATTGAATGATAGATTTTATTTGTGGATGGTTATTATTAATCCAATTAGCAATATCCTCTTTATAATCAGTCCAATCAACAACCGTGCCAAATTCACCGTGTACAGAAGCATTGTTTTGGGGTAATTCAACAGTCATAAATGCCTTGCGGAGAACTTCTTTTATCACAAAGCGTTTTAAAATCTCTACACTTCGCAAATCTATATATGGAGCAGAAGGAATTCCAGCAACCATTCTTTCAGGTTGATTGTAGTGCAACTGGTCATGGCTGTTTACTTTTGCGACTGTCAAAGCAAGAGAAAGAGCTGAGCCGCGTCTACCGGCACGACCAACTCTTTGTTGATAATTGAATCTCTGTGGAGGGACATTGCCCATCATCACGGCAGTCAACGAGCCAATATCAACACCTGCTTCCATCGTAGTTGTTACGCTAAGCATATCAATTTCATCTGTAAGTTTGTTTTCTTTTTCATTCATTAAGCCCATAAAATAACGCTGTCGAATTTGAGCTTCTGACTTATTTGTTTGACCTGTAAGTTCCTCACAATGCAGTCGCGAAAGTTCCTGTAGGTTGCTTGATTGAACATAATAATTCTCTTGCATTGATTTAGTAAGTATTATGTGGTCTTGCTCTGTTATTGGCTTGCAACAAAATGTGCAAACTCTTTGGTTACTGTGTAAGTCGATTGTTCCACATTTTGAACAGCGTATGATTTTATCACCGAGCTTTGCTTTTACAAATTCTAGATTCTGTCCAGTAAGTCTCAAATCATCACTTTTTTGTAGAATTGATGAATTCACAAGAGCATCTACTGTTCCCCATAGTTTTGGTGATTTATTTCTATCTCCTCGCATCTGCTCCATATTTACAACAGAGTTATATTTTCTCAACCGCAATGAAAGACCGTCAACGGGTATTTCATCTTTATTATATATTCTCCAGCTTTCACCTAAAATCCGCACAAAAGAATCTGCTACGGTTTGATCAATTTGAGTAGAAAGCTTGGAAACTTTAAAATATCCCAAGGCAAGATTCTCAAAAGTTCTTCGATTGGAACCAAACACAGTATTCAATATTTCAACAGTGCATTTTGAACGAATTTTATTGGCAAAATCTTCTTTTGCCTCTGTGTTAGTTTCAAATTTGAATGAAGTCCAATCTACACATTTTGTCCACGAAACCTCTTGATTACCGTCAGAGAATTTTTGGCATGAGGGATATGGACCTGCTGGATTGATACCAGTTTTTAGAAGAAGTTTGATAACAGAATCTGTAATTTGCTCAAGATTCACATTGCCAGAATTAAAATAGTCATCAAGGATAGATTTTTCTTTTTGAGATATATCCCCGTCTAATTCATTTCGTATTAGCTGCTTAATATTTTTGAGAAAATTATCCTGATCTATTTTCTCCTTGATTTCTTGTCTAAAATCTTTGTACCTTATCTCTTCCGCTCTCATTTGTTTAAGATATGATTTTACATCCGAATGAGAGTCCAAAGATTGCAAAACAGCATTGCGCAAGTTGTCTCGATAGTGGTCAAGTTCAATACCCGCTGAAAGTTTTGCGGCAGCTTGCCGACTATCTGAAAAGAGAACAAGCTTTGCCTGCTGGGAATCTTTTCTAAGAATACTCATCAGACTGTCTGCAAAAAGCTGATTTACCTTTTGAACACCAGTACCGTGTCGATACAATGCAGTAAAGGAATTATCATCTGTCTGCTTTATCTTAAATCCACAGTGCGGACAGGTTGAGGGAAATTCGAGGTCATCGTTAGACCATTTATAATACAAGTAACCACCATTTATGCCGATAAGAATTTTTCCTGTCTCTGTTTCATATTTGCATTCACCCCAATTCTTTTCATCAAAAATTTTCTCCCCAGATTCTTTTTTATATAGAATTGTTCTACGCTTGCTTAAATCCATCAAGGGCTTAGTATTGTTGAGAATTTTATCTTCCTCATAGCCAGAAAGGAATATTTCACCGCATTGGCGGCAAATTATTGCTTCAAGGATTTTGCCGCCACAGGCGCATCGATTTTTAGGAGTCGAATATAATTTTCCGAATTTCCTTATATGTGAATTAAAATTTTGAATTTGATTGCAGGCTGAAGAAGAGCAAATCCAGATATTGTCAACATTGCGGGCAAAATAATGCGCTCGCATTGGCTGTCTAAAACTTCCATCATCATTTTTTGTAAGATTCACAAGAAATAAAGCAACTTCGGTCAAAACAAGCCTGTCATTTTCAGACGGAAAAAGATTATCTGCTATAAATGAAACTGTTTTTGCATTGGCATTATTTTCAGAATCAAAGATTATAGTTTTTAATTTTTCAATAACCTGTGTTTTCTTTACAAAATCAGATATAGAAGAGAATCCTCTTGATGATAAAATATCAGAAAATTTTGCTTCGGATGTTTTTGAAATGGGAGAAATACTTGCAAGTTCTCTAAAAATAGAAATCGGAAGTTCAATTTCTTCTTGCTCTATTTCTTCTTTCGAGTCAGAAATTATAGAAAATCGTTCAATTGGGCAGTTGAAAAAATCAGAGACAAACTCCTTGTTTTCTTTTGAATCAGGCAAAGAGGCGCTGGATGCCAAGAAACGAATCTGCGGAGAATCACTTTTTAGTCCAAGTCGCTCAAATAAAACCTTCAAAATATATGAGACCTCTGTTCCAGCAGTCCCGCGATATGTATGAAGCTCGTCAACTACCAGCGTAAATATGTGACTTTTGTCCTCTTCAAGCCATTTGCGAGTTTTTTCAAATATAGAACTCTCCGTTTTTCTCATCGTCATTATATTCAGCATGCTGTAGTTTGTAATGAGTATGTCTGGCGGATTTTCTTGCATGTCGCAACGCAATATCATTTCCGCAGAATCAGGTTCTGTGCATGGAATTGAATATTGAAGCTGCTCTAATTCTGGTGGAGTGGGATTTCCTTTTAATTGTCTTTGCAGTTCACCCCATGCATCTTGATATTGGCGCAAATCTGAGTTTCTAGATTTTTTATTTTTGCCATCTGTTCTACCAGTATAGCGTCCAAATGTGATGCGATTTCCTTTGCAATTTTTATTAAGCCATTCTCTTACATCTTTATTATCAAGAGATTTTCTCAAACGCACCATTTGGTCTTCTGCCAAAGCATTTAGCGGATATAAAATAAGTGCCCTCATCGCTTTTGGGCGTAAATCTGGCGTTTGCCAGGTTTTAGCTTCTGAAACCAAACTTGAAATAAGAGGAATCATAAAACATTCGGTCTTTCCTGAACCAGTTCCTGTTGTCGCTACGATATTTTTTTTTAGGATAAGACTGTCTTCAACCGCTTTTATCTGGTGCTTATATAATCTTCGTTTACTGCCATCATCATTTTTTAACAGTCCTAAATCTAAAAAATCCGAAATAGCTGTATCTATATGATTTCTATAACATAGATTTTCAAGAGTTTCGCAGCCATCATATTTTTTGACAAACTCAATTATAGGACTTTGCATTATTACTCCGTCCTGAGAATAAAGAGCACGACGTTCATTTTTATAATCATCATTTGGAAGCGGAATTCCAGAATCCAAATAGTTTAAGTAGTTATTCTTGAGTTTTCTTCCAATTTCAACAGGGTTCTCCATTTCTGCACCTCTATATATACTTTATAGACTTTTTGGCGAAAATCCGCTCAATTTCTTTGACGGCTTCAATGCTTATATTCTTGAAAGGAACATCAGGGGTGGGAAGACAAAATTGCGTCTTTGCTATTTGCTCTGGGCTGAACAATAAAAGAGCGCGGGTAAATAAAATCGGCAGTTCTGAATAATAATAGCACTTAAGTTCTTTCTTTCCTTTACTGTATTCAAATAAAGGTTTAGAAAAAGAAGTATTTGTAATACGAACATACAAGCGAGCTAAGTTCAATGCGTCTGGATTCTCATCATAATCAGGAATTTTGTGGACATCATTCTTCTCATCCAATAAAAATGGCGAATACCAGACAACATCATCAGTTTTGTAAATTCCTGTTTGAGATACAGCATCCATGCACTTTTTATAAGAATAGTCATAAAGATTCATATAGAAATTGAAATTCTTTAATTCTATGTCAGCTAATTGAAAATATGCTATCTGAACTCGTATTGATGGATAAGATTTTAGAAAACCATACGCATCAAAAACTTTACAAGTTTCTCCATTTGGATTGTCGTTAAAATCTGGCTCATTCAATGAATATTTTGAAAACCAGGGATATTTTTTTGTGAGGTGAAGTGCCTCTTCACAATTGATTTTTAAATTCTCATTCATGCAATACCGCAAGACATTATTTTTTTCTTGCTTGCAAACTTCGATTGTTCCATTGCGCAAAAGGGGAACAAATATTTTATATTCAGGATAATTGCCAAAGAACTTTTTCTTGTCATCAGAAAGAGACTCTACAATATTGATGCATGCTTTATGAATTCTTGACCATGAAGCACACCCTTGCTCATAAAGCCAAGGACAGAGTTTTTTTTGAGAACTTCTTATTGTTTCTATTTCTTCAAGAGAAATTGTATAGATATCAGTACTCAAAATATGCCCTCAATTCATTTGTGTCTGCCAATCGCGGTCTATCTGATTTCAATTCAGAACTTTTAAAGTAGCACGGATTTTCTGTCACTGGGTCAATATCAAAATCAACTGGCAATGTTGCAATATCATCAATATTTGAAGGATTTCCTAGCGTTCCCCAATTCTTGAAATATGCAGGATTTAATTTCAAACCTAGGGAATTCTCCCCTGATGAAGGAAGCAAAGTTGCAAAAATTGTAAGATTACTAGGAAACGGAATCGCATACCCTTGCAGGACTGGCTCGCAACCATTTATAAGATTCAGTAAAGGTCTTAACCCGCACTCTGGCTGTGTAATATTCAGACCATCAAGAATAAGGATGTAATTCTTTTCAGGATTTTTATCTGCTTCTTTAAAAGGAACAAGAAGACCATGATTGCAAAAATCTTCATAATGAAGCCAATCATGTTCTACATGAATTGTATAGACCTCCGCATTTCTCACGGCTTTTGCAAAAAGAAATCCCCATGCTACGCAAGGTACAAAACAAGCCTTAAAATTTAAGTAATGTCTTGCGCTTGTTACAAGTGCTAAAGGAGAATCTTCCAAAACTCCTAAATTTCGCAATAAAACACTTTTTGCAGATTCCTCTGTTTTCTCTTGTAATTCAGTAAAACAAACACCTTCATCGGGGAAATATGCTGGAATTATTTTATTTGTTGCATCCTCGTCTTTTTCAATTTTACTGGTATGATTTACCTGTGCTGTATTCAATGATGGAAGAGCAACGGACAGAGTTGCAAGCACGGTGTCATAGTTATTGTTCAAAATATCGAGTTGCTTTTGTTTTTCTGCAAGTTCTTTTTCAAGATTCGCCGTTTCTTTCTTAATGCGTTCATTAACTGCATCCGATTTTTCTTTGTACTCAGCTTTTAGGGAATTAATTTTCTTTTGCAATTCATCTTGTTGTTTTTTCTGATTTTCAAGAATAGACTTATTATTCAGAATTTCATCCGATGCATTTTCAAGGAGTTCTTTGTTTATACGTTCTTCTACTTCTTTTTCAATTATATCAATGTTATCAACAAATTGACTGAAATATCCCTTATGTGTACAAACCAATTCTACTAAGTTTTGAATATCAAGTTCAATAGCATCTGCTTTTGACTTTATTCTTTCCAAGCGAGTTAAATCCAAGTCATCTTCTTGGCTTTGTGCTTCAGGAAAACTGCAGATACTAGATATCGCTTGCTTGTTTACACCGATCGAATTACTAAACTTTTTTGAGAACCAATCCGCAAGTTGCTGGTCAGTCATAAAATCTATCATTGATTTTCGTTCAAGTGTATTGCCTTTTAAATTTATCAAGGCGTACCTTTTGTTTTTATTGAATACCATATTTTCAGAAGGAATAAAAAAATGTTGAACTTCTTTGCCATAGTTTGATTCAATAGTATCTGTTGCCGCCGTGTATTTGAATATGCCGATTGCATCATTTGTATTTTCATCATAGAGCAAAAAATTCGTATTTATCTTTTCAAAAAGATTTTCTTTGTCTAGTGTGTTATTCAATTCTGCTGGTGAGATATACTTATTTGCTATTATTTTTGGGACTTTTCCATTGTAGGGAACCATTTGAATTAAATTGACACCTTTGGGTCTGAAATCATAATCAATAATGAAATCTGTCTGGTTAAATACGCGAGTCTCCTTTTCCAGACCTTTTTTTATTGCAAACTCTACAAATTGCATAGCATTAAACGGAGAGTTAAATTCCGCATAATAGCCAGGGGCAAAAACAAATCCTTCTGGTGGACAAAATTGTTTAGCATCACTTGCAGAAAGTTTTTCATAACTGCCATTTTCTTCATTCCGTTTAGCAACGATTTTTATTAGAGCATTGTCACCCTTGTTAACATCACTTGCTTTTATTCTGTCGGATACAAAACCTAAAAATCTTTCACTCATTTTGTCAGCCTCATTATATTTTTATTTAAGAATCTATTTTCAAACCGATTGATTTGTTTAATAAAATTGCGTCCTGAAGACTTTACACCTAAATCATCCACTCCATTTTGAATTGGTGTAAAATCAAAATTTGTACAAAATCCGTTGATAATATTTGAGGAATCTTCTTCTGTCTGTGCAGGTGAAACAGAGTATGGCTGAAATGACCATCCAGAAATATCATAGTTTGCAGACTTTACTCTTTCAGGTCTGTCTATTTTGAATTTTACAGGAATATAATCTGGAAGTTTCAATGTGTAAGTTCCATCATTGCTTTTAAGCAAATTTTTAATTTCCTCAAGATAGATTCTATTTCCATTTATCTCTACTTCTACAGCATTTATAAATGCCTTCGATTGTTCTTCTGAAAATTCAATAACAGGGAGAGCAAAATCGTAATAATGTCCTTTTCTGTTTTTCAGACCACCTAAAAATTTGATTGGTGCTTTTACTTCTTGAATTTTTAAATTGAGTAATGAACAAAGTTCTTTAGTTGTTTTGCAAATATATGCATATAAATTTACACCATCGCTTGGTTGATGAATTTTTCTTATAGTGAATTTATCAATTGGCAATTCTTTTTCTGTTAATAAAACTATTTCACAGCCCAGGTCAATCGGTTCATTGCAAAGCTCATACAATCCGCTTTCATCATATTCTTTAAAATACAATAAATTTGAATTTGAGTATAAAAACGACTCTATCAACTTTTTATCGACTATATTTTCGCCTGTTGCTTTATCATAAATATATATTTCATTTTCATTGATTTCTAATACGACATTGAATTTTTCTCGTATTGATTTAGAAGAATGAGAACTCTTCGTTCTTGTAATTATTTCATTATATGAGCGACCATCCCAAATGCAGTAAAAATTCCAAACTGTTCTGCGATAGGACTCTTTGACGAAACGAGAAAAAAACATCTCGCAAAACACTTTATATGAAATTTGAAGTTGATTAGGTAACAATCCTCTCCGAATAAAAGTATCTGCATATCTTAAGAGTTGTGTATTCGGAATTTCATGTGCTTTCACAGGATATTGAACATACTTTCCAGTACCGGAATGGTCTTCCGGTATTTCAAGATTCCTTTTATATGAAGCAAACAATTTTTTTACTGCAGTCCACAATTCAATTTGATTGCCTTTGAAATATGAATTCATTATTTCCGCAGGATATTCACAGTTTTTGTATTGCGGATAATTATCTCTTATTTTTTGATAATACCCATCTGTACCAGAAGCGGTAACAGACTCAACATCTCCCGCAATTTTTACTTGGAAAGCTGCAATTGCCAATGCTTCTTTAGGATTCCTGAAATACAGTTCTTGGTGTTGCAGTCTGTTTATAAGTTCATTTTCATCAATATTTGCTGTTTCTGCACAAGAAGAAAATGTATAGTCATCAATGGAAAGTTTGAATTCCATATTTTCTGCATAATTCGAGAGAAAATAGCCTAATACAGACTGTCCAAATTCTTCAATAGTCATGCTCATTATTTTTCTACCAATACATTATTTCGTATCAAAACTTTCTAATTCTTATATCAAGTATCTATGCATATTATATCATTCTTTTTTGCATTTGTGTAAAAAACATATCCCTTTACAAATCTTATTGCACATATAAGAACAGTTGTTTAAGCGACATTAACCACATGAATTGCTTCACTCCAACATTGCAAATTTTATCTTTCCACCTTATACTCGATCTCAGAGGTATGAAGCGTTTCGGACGTTTGGCATGGGGCTGAATTTTTTCAGCATCAGTGCGTCTGCCCAAACATAAAGGGGGTTTGCAATATGTCAAAAAGCAAAGAATTTTGGTCACTTATGACCACTGTCCTCGCAATGCTCAAAGACGGCAAAACTGACGAAGCTATTGAATTGCTTCAAAGCAAGATTCCTGAAACTTCAAAAAAAAGGATTAGGCAAGCAAAAACTCGTATATGCTTTATTCCGAGTCTGACAGCCAAGAGGATGTAGAAATCTTCGAAAAAGCATTGGACGAATGCCTCAAATACGGGAAAATCATGGTTGTCTGCCCCTATTGCGGAACAAAACTATTCAAAGATTCTGTTACAAACAGTTTTAATATTCGTTGTCATACCGATGGCTGCTTTTCTTATGCGGTGCGGGGGTTATAATAAACTAAGCTTTTGCCGCTTCTATCGCCTCAATTATCCCTTCAGCATCACAACAATACAAATCTGCTCCGCTGAAAGGATTCATCTCTACGAGGAACAGTTTACTTTCGCTTTCGCACACATCAATTATATATGCCGCATCATACTCTTGTTTGATATCAGCAATGTTTTGTGCAAACTGCCATGCGTCCGAGTTTCCGACGACTGCCACGCCTTTTCTGCCGTCCGCTTTGTATTCGCATCCGGTGACGATTCTGTCTGCCACACAGACAAAGCGCCATTCTTTTTCGATAGCCTTGTATTCGCTTAGAACAATCGGAAGATTCATGTTGTAATGATAAAAGCCATAGTCAAAGTGTGCGGGAGTAAGATTTTGGACATCAAGAATCCGTCCGCTAAATTCTTTGAGAGGGCTGTTCGGGCGGGCAAAGATTTTTCCATGAGAATATGAAATCCGTTCCAAGATTTTAGGATTGTTAGTGACTTCCGCAATTGTCGTAAAAATTGGATTTTTATTCAGGAGAAAATCTTTATAATGCTCAAAAATGTATGAATACGAAAATCCGACTTCATCACAGAACGCACCGGGACAAAAATCTAGCTCCCGCCGGATTCTGACGGCAAACGCATCGTTTTCAATCAACCATGTCATATTTTACCAGTTCTCCTCATCTTCCGCATCCCAATACCTTGCGTCATCCCCATCATCAAAATCATCCACATCGCTAGCGTCGATGTCGCCTTCCATCGCAAGAAGATAGGCTTCGCGGGCGGTTTCGTCTGCTATGTTGAGGTCGCCTGAGTCGTCTTCATAGGGTGTGGGAATTTCGCCGCCGTAGTAATCTCGCTTGATGTTTGGCGAAAAATGATGAAAGTGTTGACTTCCGCCAGAAGAAAAAATCACACCGATTATGACAGCGACAATTATAAGGAAAATACAGAAAATCATCTGACGAACACTCCCGCAATTTCTTTAGGAAAAATATAATATAGAAACAATCGTTTTTTCTACCTCTTTTCAACTCATTAGCCCATGTAAAAATGCCGGCGATTCAATCCCCGTTCTTATTCTCCGTTTGCCTTTTCACCAGCCACCACCTCCAGCCTAAACCCAAATCCCCACACGGTCTCTATCTTGAGATTCTCGTCTTTTTCGCGGAGTTTTTTGCGAAGGCGCTTAACGAGGTCGTCGGTCGCGCGGGTGTCGGATTCCCAGTCGATTTGCCAGACTTCGTGCAACAGCTCCTTGCGGCTCACGGCCTTTCCCGCGTTGCGCGCAAGATGGGAGAGAAAGCTGAATTCGGCGCTCGTCAAGTGAATTTCCTCGCCCTTGACGAGAGCGCGGGGAACCAGAGGAAAAATCGAAAGAGAGCCGACTTTGATTTCTTTTTGAGACTCCGCTTTCTGTGCGTTTTGTTCAGTTTGTGCGGAAACTCGGCGCAAAAGAGCCTTGACGCGGGCGACAAGTTCGAGCGGCAGAAAGGGCTTTGCCATATAGTCGTCGCTCCCGAGCGTAAGCCCCGCAACGCGGTCGAGCGGGCTGTCCTTCGCCGAAACGATGATAATCGGCAGGTTCGGGGAAGTGGCGCGGAGCGCGGAACAGACAGAAAGCCCGTCAGTTCCTGGCATCATAATGTCGAGGACGACAAGGTCTGCTTTCTTTGCCTCGAACGCACGAAGAAGCGCGTCGCCGTCCGAGAAAACTTCGACCTCATACCCTTCGCGCGAAAGAAAAGCCTTCATCAGCGCGCGGATGTTCTCTTCGTCGTCTGCAATGTAGATTGTCTGTGGCATTGTGAACCTCGCTTTAGGGATATTGTATGCGATTTGCGGGAATTTTTCATCTATGGAGATGGAGACTGCCACAATTTTGCCACAGAATTGTGCTTGATTTGCTATCCGCATTTTCCGACAAAAACATAAAAATGTGCTATAATGAACATAGCTGAGATATAGTTATGAGCAAGATAACCGACCCTGACCAGCCCACCCCTTGGTACATGGGCTTTGAAGAGTACGAAAGAATAAGCGAGCCTCACAAAAAGGAAAAGTCATTTGCCTGGACAACGGCAATCGGTTTGCAGGCTGTGGACGGGCTGACTCCTTCAAAATATCTTTTGGAAACCGCCCGCCGCAACATTGAAGGCCAAATTTCCATTCAAGAAGCCAACAGAATTATTGAAGAATACTACCAAAGTGAACAAGGTCGCGAAGCAGAAAAGAACGGACGCACGGAAGAGGCGGATAAAGTCAGTGCAAGAATCGCAGAGATTTTGAATGACGGAACATTTACTTTTAAGCCGACCACGTTGCAGAATATTCACGAGCGTCTGTTCAAAGGGATTTATACATTTGCAGGAAAGGTTCGCGATTACAACATAACAAAAAAAGAATGGGTCTTGGACGGCGACACGGTTTATTATTCAGATTTCAGGGAAATAAAAGAGTCCTTGAAATATGATTTTGAAAACGAAGCCAGTTTTTCATACGCTGATTCTTCTGACGCAGACTTTGTAAATCATTTTGCAAAGTTTATAAGCGGCATCTGGCAAGTTCACGCTTTCGGAGAGGGCAATACCAGAACAACCGCAGTTTTTGCAATCAAGTATCTTCGCTTTCTTGGCCGCGACAAAGTAAACAACGAACCTTTCGCCGAAAATTCCTGGTATTTTAGGAATGCCTTGGTGCGGGCAAATTACAATTCCTCTTCAAAGGGAATAAACGGCGAGCCGTCGTTTTTGATAAAATTCTTTCGCAACCTGCTGTTGAATGAAAAGAACGAGCTTAAAAACCGCTATATGCACATTTATTGGAAAGGCGGGCAAAATCCGACTGTAAATCCGACTGTAAATCCGACTGTAAACAAATTGGACTCACAGATAATCGAAGAAATGAAAAAAAATCCAAGAATCACCTATTCTGAACTTGCAAAGATTACCGGCAAAAACCGAGACACAATCGCCGTTCACATAAAGAAGATGACCGAAGCGGGAATTGTAAAACGCATCGGCCCAGACAAGGGCGGTCACTGGGAAGTGCTGTAAAGCCCCCCCATACACACCATCCTGCCACAATTTTGCCACATTTCCTCGTTTGCTTTGCCACAGGGAACTGGTTTACGATACAGTCACGGTGGTTTCGATACGCTTTCGCTACTCAACCACCACCGATTTTTTGGAGGCTGAATATGAATCAGAAAAACTCAATTCTACATGCAATATTTTTCACTTTGACGCTGCTTTCCGCGCCGCTAGCTTTTTCAGCGACGATTCCCGCACAAAGTGCGCCCGACTGCGCCGAAGAAGTCTGCCCGATTCCGAGCGCGAACGAGTCGGGAGAGCAGGTGTTCGCGATTGTCTCTCCGGTGGGCTATCACAATGTGGAGATGATTAAGCAGGCCCTGCGCCCGACCACTCTCAAAGGAAAGCGGATTGCTCTCGTGGGCGGAAGCTTCAACGCTGACATCACGCACGCCGAACTTAAAAAGTGCATCCTCGAAAAATATCCCGACGCCAAAATCTTTCTTTTTGAAGAACTCGGCGAAGTGGTCTTGGCTGGGCCTTTTTCGGTCGAAGGGCAGAGCGCGAAGGTAAAAAAGTTCCAGAAAGAACTGAAAGACAAGAAAATCGACCTTGTGATTGCGGGAAACTGTGGCTGCGGACTTTGCACGGTCAAGGAGTCAGGATCTTCGATTGCCGCCGAGTACATCGGAATCCCGTCCGTCACCGTGGGCGCGCCCTCGTTCATCGCACAAATCCATTCGACAGGCGTAAACCGCGGCGTACCAGTCCTGCGAACGGCAGAATACCCAGGAGCGTTCTCGTCACATTCGCCCGAGGAACTGCGCAAAAACGCCCGCCAAATCGTGTGGCCGCAAGTCGAAAAAGCACTCACCACGCAAATCACCGACGCAGAAATCAAGCAATACGCGCTTTCCGGAAAACGCCCCTACGACGAGACCGTCTACATCGGCACTTTCAGCGAAGTCCAGGAATTCTGTGCTGTGAACGAATGGACTGACGGACTTCCAGTCGTTCCGCCGACCGACGAACTTATTTCAGAATACCTCAAATTCACGCCATTCAAGGCGGACTTCAAAATCGGAACGATTGCCCCCGCCTACCGCGAAACGCTCTGCTACACAGTCGCCGCAAACGCCGTGATGTCGGGCGTTCCAAAAGAATTCATGCCAATCTGCGTCGCAATCGCACAGGGCTTGGGAAACGGAGAATTCCGCCGCACCCTCGCAAGCACGCACGGCTGGACTCCATACGCATGGCTCAACGGCCCGCTCGCCCGACAGCTCGGAATCGACTCCGCGCAGGGAATGATCAGCGAGGAAAAAAACAAGGCTCTCGGACGATTCATCGATTTGGCAATGCTGAACATCGGCGGCTACTATGTCAAGGAAAACCGCATGGGCTCGTTCGGCTATCTGACCCCGTGGACATTCGCCGAAGACGAGGAAGCCTGCAAAAGGGCGGGCTGGGACCCGTACCACGTCACGCAGGGCTACAAACTGAACTCGAACACAATCACCCTCGGCTCCGCGCTCGAATGGGGAAACAACGTCACGCCTTCGACCGACGACCCCGAGATGATAATGGGACTTTTGGCGTGGGACATCACCGAAAAACAGCAGAACGGACTCGGAAACACACAGCCGCAAGTCTTCCGTACCGTCTTCATCACAGAACCAGTCGCTCTCGACCTCGCCAAAAAATACAAGTCCAAGGACGCGCTCGAAGACGCCCTCATCGAAAACGCCCGCCGCCCACTGTGGATGCGAACCTGCGCCTACTACTGGGCCAACACCGGCAGCCGCCAGGACCAAAAACGCTCGTTCAACTCCGAATACCACTACCTCCTGCAAAAAGAGGACGAAAAGGCCGAACTCACCCCCACGCCATTCTGGCTCAAAGGCATCGTCAAGGACGAAAAAATCATGACAATCGCCACGATGAACAAAGGCCAGACCCCGCTCCTCGTCACCGGAGACTCCGCCCGCAACAAGTTCCAGGTAATGCCCGGCGGAGGCTACGCCACAGTGGAGATAAAACTCCCCAAAAACTGGAACGAGTTGGTTGAGCCACTGGGGTATGGGAAGATTGAGGAGTTTTGGTTGAAGTAAGGGATTTTTAAATTGGGCGTTCGTCGCAAACCTACGGTTTGCTTCACGAGTTTTGCATTTGCCGCAGCGCTGGAAACTTCGTTGCGAGAACCGCGTCAATTTTCGCTATGCGAAAACCTGCAAAACTCGCGCCGTCGGGCGTTTGCGAGAAATGCAAGGCATTTCTCGTTACGAGTTTGCTTTGCAAACTCGCGGATTCCGCTGTCGCTTCAGCCTCCGCACTTCCTCGCTTCGCTCGGTCGCTTGCGGTGGCCGCCTTCGGCGTGGCTCCATGCCCTAACGCGTGGAAAATTCAACGTTTCATCGTAAATCTACATCTTGGATAATTTGCGCAACCGTAGAAATCACCGTATTTTCCTTTGCGCAATTTCAATTCTCCGTTGCATCTCGGACAGATTAAATTACTCTCTTTCATCTTTTTTTCATAAATCGTGTCATTGATGTTTTTTATATGTTCTTTTTTAATCTTTTTATCGTCTATATTACTCTGATTCAGAATCGCAACAATCTTATCGACTTCTTCAATTGTCAGACACGGTGAAACAGAAAGCCTGCGTATCGTTGCATTTAGTTGATTTGCATAAATTACAGGAGCGGACGATTCTATTTCTTTTAAGGTTGCACTTCCTGCAAAAACGACAATCGGAAAATACGGTAAATTTGGAAAATCAGTCAACATTTCCTTGAGTGCATAGATGTGGGAAAAATTCTGTTTTATAGGATTTCGGAACTGATGTTTTTCTTTGTAAAGAACTTGCATCCAGTTTTCGGCATTTTCTTTTCCGAAAATCCAGCCCTTGTAGTTTTTCGTTTCGATTACAAAAATACCGTAAACAGAAACCACAACATGGTCGATTTGCGATGTCTTTCCAGATTTGTTCAGCAGAATCACATCGTTGAGGATTTTGTAATTTGTGCTGTCTAAAAACGACAAATTGAGCGCAACACGCTTTTCACCAATCGAACCTTTTATCTGCGGAGATTTTATTTTGAGGAAGATGAAGAGAATTGCAATGATGAGGAAGATATATATCATCTAAAGGACTTCATCTTCTTTGTTTTCAACATCGTCTGCATTTGAAAATTCGTAGTCAATTATGAGACAAAATGAATAACCGTATTGCTTAGCTGGAGAAACATAAAGACTTACATATGAAACATCATCTTTCATTTTTGCACCTTTGATATTTTCAGCCCAGACTGCACTTAATTCCCTTGCACCTTCTCTTAACGAATAAGACCACTCGTCGTCTCCTTGATACAAATTGCTTCTATCAATCAATTCATCTGTTAATTCTGGCTTGCCATATATCGCTTCAACTCTGTGTTCAAAACTGTAAAAGGCATTTTGAGCTTCTTTTCCATATTTATCAGTAGAAATTTCATCTGATATTCCCCTGATTCTGTATAATCCATGCTCATCATTTATCCATGCAAGATAATATTTGAATGTAGGGTGTTTCTTTTCTGGCAAAATAATATATCGGTCGTCATTTTCTAAGCGTTCGGGACGATTACCGCTGCAAGCCGCAGTCACTTCGGAATAAGTCATGCCCATTTTCAAACCAAAAGGGGAAGCAAAAATTGAGATTGGCAATAAAGCAACAATTATAATCAGAATCAGTTTCTTCATATAAAAACTCCTAAATTAGATTATAACACAGTTTTAACAAAACATCATTGTCTTTGTTTCTTTTGTTTTATGACTGTGAATTTTTGCTTTGTCAAAAGCGTAAAAAATTCAGCAAGTTCTGAAAGCGAAACAACCATGTTTTTGCTGATATTAAGTTGCCACCAATAATCAGTTGTTATTGTAATATTTGGATTAATCAACCGAGTTTGAAATAATCTCATTGAAAAATCCACGAATTGACGTTGATGACCAACACAATGAACACAATTTGCGTCAGACTTCTTATATCCAAAGGGGCAGAGTTCACATACAGATTGCTGTATGGAATCTAGATAGGCATTTCTTCCGTGAAGTTTAATATTCATCGGACAGTCTCGAACAATTCCACCAATTACAGGCTTATTAATTCCGTTTTTATCGATAAACTGCTTTTTATCGGCTATGGCCTTTTCTGTAAAATCTTCATCATAAATTGGGCGTATATTTTTTATATCAAATATCGCTTTTCTCACTTCATCTTTAGTTTCAAAAAGCAATGCTGATAAATTTATTTCAAATGTTGTCAGTTTATGACTTTGAATTTTTGCAAATTTCTTCTCATCGACTGCATGAGAGACAAAGATTTCAATCGCAATCGGCTTTCCTTCGTATTCAGCATACAAATCGGGAATTATATCACCCAGATTCTTTTCTGCTTCAACCGTATTAACTTGAACAAATTCTATTTTTCCCTCACGGAAAGCTGGAATCCGTTTTTCTTCCATCACAATTTGTTTTGCTAGCAAGTGAAGTGCTGTCTGACTGCATTTTATGCTGTCATTTCCGCTTGCATGGGCAAAGTGATGAATTTTAATTGTGCCTTTATTTTTTGCTACCAACGCCCCTTTACATTCTGCGCAAACGCAACCGCAATTCTTGCCATTTGGAACATCTTCAATATAAGCAGATTTACCGTCAAGGGTGAGGGCTTGTAAAATGTAATGATTCATTATTTTACCTCCCTATCTATTTTTATTTGCAATCATAGACCATTCGCCATATTCCGTTCCGTCAAATGCACGAACCCAGAAAAATTGGTCAGTTTGTTGTCGTCGGTACGAATATTTTATAGGTGAAAAATTTCCTGCAGCAAGCGGACGGGCAGTTGATATGTCATTTGTCATACTGCTGTAAACGAGGTAACTTTGTGCATATTCGACAGCATCAAAAGAAAAAGTCACATCTGAGCCAAGCAGATTGGGCATTATAAAGGCGTACAAATTTTTAGGTGCAGGAAGCAATTTCTCTTTCGGTTCTCTTGATTCGATTTTTACTGTCTCTTGCTTTGCGGATTTAATCTTATAGATAGATTTGTCAAGTTGACGATGGGCAAATTGCAATTCAGATTCATTTGCTGTAGACAAGTCGTTCCATTTTGAAAATCCTGAAATTCTGGAAATGATGTGCTGTGCGTTCATCAATGTAAACGAAAAATCTTCTTTTTCGTCTGGCAAACCAAAATCCGAAAATATTTGAACAATGTCAAAATATTGCGGCTTATAACTGTAGTGATTTTCCAATTCACCAAAAAAGCGAGTCTTGTAATCTTTTAAAAGATTTTTTGCCTGAAGTTTAAAATAGTCGATGTGTTCCATAATTGATTTCTCCTTATGGTTCGTATCAGAGTATTTTGTCTAAATTTTGGCTCGTATCCCATGCGACAAAAACAATGACACTAAGGATAATCAATATAGTTTGGTATGATAAAATCTTTGCACGAGCTGCAAGCGTTACCAAGACGCTGATTTGAATATAGGGGATTTAAGTTCGGCTGTCAAGACATGGCAATACAAGGCAGAACAAACACCCGCCTTATTTTTTGTCAATAAAGTATTACTTTAATGACTTTTCCACAAATCCATGCTATATTTCTAAATGCTAGGAGGTATCGCTATGGCTAGACCAATCAGAGAAACGCCCATTTTGTTCGGTGAGGACGCGCGCCGTTTTGAAGAAAAGATGCGAAACGCAAAGCCGACTATAACTCGGGAAGAATATGACGAAATGTACAAAAGTTATAAGGCGGTTTTAGCGGCTCTTGAACGCGGAGAAGCAGAGCGCAAGGCTTGGTTGGCACAGAAACGGGCTGCAGCAGCGGGAAGATTTGCCCACGCAGTTGCTCTACTTTGATTTGATGAGCATCAATTTGTAAAATCCAATCTGCTTGTGCCACAAGCCAAACGACAAATCTCTTTCACGAACCCGCATTTTGCTATATACTGCAATCATCGGAGAAGCCCATGAACGAATTAACCGCAAAGCGTGTAAGCATTTTTCACCGAAATTTAAAAAACGCCCACACCTTGTTTCTTGCGGCTTTTCCAAAAGTTGAGCGGATGCCATTTGCATTTCTTATGTTCATGTCTCTTCTACCAGACATTCACTATCGTTCTTATTATGATGGCAAAACCTTTGTGGGAACGGCCTTCTATGTTGAGTTCAAACACATCGTATATTTGGTGTATCTTGCAGTGGACGATTCGTTGCGGAGCAAGGGCTACGGTAGCATGATACTGACTTTGATAAAAGAAGATTATCCAGACAGAGATATTGTGCTTATGATTGAACCGCCTGACGATGCAGCCCCGAATGCGGAGCAGCGGCAAAAACGCTACGATTTCTACACGCGAAACGGAATCCTTGATACAGGCATTATAGGTCATCGAAATGAGCTAACCATGCTCATAATGTCTACACAGGTTCCTTTCCAGGAAAAAGAACTGATTGATTTTTTTAAGCACTATCACATGATGCCAGAACTGATTCGTAAATAGGGCGTTATCATCAAATCCACATCCTGTAACCGCCACGAAACAAACTTTGTTCTATAAATGAACACCACCCACGGAGGAAAAAATGAAAAAACTTACCGCAATTCTTGCGCTTCTTTGCGCGTTTTCGCTCACATTCGCCCAGAAAGCCGGCGAAAAAATCCAGATTGACACGAAGGACTTTGGCGGCGCCACCGTCACGAGCGACCGCTTTTCTCAAAACACGCTCACGATGCTCAACATCTGGGGAACGTTCTGCCCGCCGTGCATCCGCGAGATGCCAGACCTTGCCAAACTGAACGAGGCGAACAAAGCTAAAGGTATCGAAGTCATCGGCATCCCAATCGACATCGTTGACCGAAACGGAAACATTCTTCAAAAGCAGAAAGCCGACGGCGACGCGATTATCAAAACGACAGGAGCTGCCTATACGCACATCGTCCCAACGAAGGAAATGCTGGGCGGTCTTTTGCGGAACATTCAGGCGGTTCCCGCGACGATTTTTGTTGACAAAAACGGAAAGCAGGTCGGCGAAATGTACCTTGGCGCAAGAAGCCAAAAGGACTGGCAGAAAATCATCGACGACTTGCTCAAAAAACAGAAGTAGGGCGCTCCCCGCCGTGCTGTTGCACGGCGGGTCGGGCTTTCCGCACTTCGCCGTCTTGCGCGGCTCATCCCTCACTTGCGTTCGGGACTGCCTTACGGCAGGTGCTACAATCCCTAGCGCTTTTGATCTGTCGCCATGGATGGCGACAAAAAGCAAAGACAGAAATCGCGACTGCGAGTTCTGTCGGGGTGCCGGAGTCATGGACGACGACGACACCCCTGCAATCCCTAGCGCAAAAGTCACTCAAACGAAAATTTCATCTTCCAGCTTTGGCGGATTTTATCGAGAAGGCTTATTAAAGCCACGCTGTCTTCCGGGGTGAAAATCTTGCTTGAAAGTTCCTTGTTTTTTACACAGCGGGTCACTTCCTGGATTTCGTATTCGTAGCCGTTTACTTCCGGCGGAAAATCAAGCGTCATGCTTTCGCCGTCGTTCGGCTTTATGGTCAAGGAAAAGGCTTTTTGAAAATCCGGAATGTAAATGCTTGCCTTCTCAAAGAATAGAGCCGCCTGCCTTTCAATTTGCAAGCCGATGCTTTGCGTTGAGTGGGCGCTTCTTTCGCCTGAAAACTCAAACTGAATCGCGCTGAAATCGTCTGTCCCGTACTCGTTGAAATGCACTTTTGAAGAAAAATCTTTTGGCAAGCCTTTCATTATCATGCAAAGAAATCCGAGGTTGTAGATTCCGATGTCTAAAAGTGCGCCGCCTGCAAGCTCTGACTTGAACTTGCGCTCCCGTCTTGCCCCGCTTGCAATAAATCCGTAGTCGCAGCGGGCATGAATCAGTTTTCCGTATTTGTTTGATTCGATTATCTCAAGAAGTTTTTTGTACAGCGGCAAAAATCGAATCCAAAAGGCTTCCATAATAAAAAGACCTTTTTCTTTTGCCGTGTCATAAAGGGTTTGGGCGTCCTTTGCATTTGTTGTAAAAGGCTTTTCGACAAGGACATTTTTCTTGCAGTCCAAGGCGAGCATGGCGTTCTCAAAGTGCAGGTTGTTTGGGGTGGCAATGTAGACCGCGTCAATTTCATCGTCTTCGCAGAGTTCCTTGTAAGAACCGTAGCTTTTTGGAATCTTGAATTCTTTGGCAAAACTTTCGGCAACTTCTTTTTTTCGCGACGCAACCCCAAGCAATTTTTCTTCGTTAGAGTTCATCGCATTGACCGTTTTTGCAAAAGTTTTGGCTATCGATCCCGTCGCAAGAATTCCCCAGTTCATAAAGTCACCTCGTGTTCTAAATGTAGTATGACTTTGCACTCCGGTCAAGAAATTTCTCTTTTCTCCCGCAGAAACAGGGCGCTCCCCGCCTACCGGCGGGTCGGGCTTTGCGCCGTTCCGCGCTAACCGCGCTCCATTCGTCGCAACCTTACGGTTGCTTCCGAACGCCTTGCGGCGCGGATCCAATCCCTAGCGCTTTTGATCTGTCGCCATGGATGGCGACAAAAAGCAAAGACAGAAATCGCGACCGCGAGTTCTGTCGGGTTGTCGGAGTCATGGACGACGACAACCCTGCAATCCCTAGCGCATTATGGTCATCTCAGTCAACGAGCATTTCTTTGATAACTCGTTTGACTTCCTTAATTTCGTGTTGCTTTATTGAGCCGAGATTTTTCACTAATCTTTCCTGGTCAACGGTTCTTATCTGATCCAAAACAATCCATCCCTGCTTTTCTTCGAATTTTACTTCGACTCTTGTAGGATATGAATGCGATTTTGTCGTCATCGGGGCAATCATTACAGTTGAAAGATTGTCGTTCATTTCATCTGGCGAAATAATCAGACAAGGTCGTGTCTTTTTGATTTCATGTCCGACAGTCGGGTCAAGATTAATCAAATGGACTTCGTATTGGCTTACCATTCCCATTCAAAAGCTCCTGACTCAGGAAGTTCATCAAGGACATCCTCTTTGTTGGCGTGCATTTGGGCAAACGCTTCTGCCCATCCTTTGCGAGGATTTTTTACAGGAGAGAGCATGATTCCGTTGTCAGTAACTTCCATTTCCATTTTGTCTGTTACATTGAACTTGTCGAGAATGAGTTTTGGAAGTCTGATACCCCTTGAATTTCCAATCGGAACGACTGAAACTAACATAACACGCCCCCTGCAATTATTTTGTAATGTAATTATAATGTAATAACACTGTAAGGTCAACTTTCAGTCGAAAAAACGAAGCCACGCCAAAGAAATTATCACAAATATGCAATTCCGTGATACTATGCGATAGGAGAATAATTATGAAAAGATTCCTTGCTCTTTTGATTTTTGCACTTTTTCCACTTGCGATTTTTGCCGCACCGTTTGGTCTCAAAATGGGCATGACGCTTGACCAAATTGCCGAGCAGTGCGAAGAAGAACCGTCTTATGTAAAAGATGATGTTTATTTGGTCAAACCTATAAAAAAGCATCCTCTTTTCTCTTATTATGCTGTTTATGTGAACGAGAAAACGGGGCTTTATCAAATCCGAGCAATATCTGATTCAGTTACTTGCAACAAGTATGGAACGGAAATTCAAAATGCTTTTAATAGCGTAAAAGACAGAATTGCTAAAACATACGGCAGACCGAAAATCATAAATAAATTGGACTCAAATAGTATATGGACAGAAGATTCTTATTGGTTCCAAGCTTTAAAAGATGGTGCAAGACAGCTTTCTGCCATTTGGGGTGAAAAGACAGAACTTGCAGATGGCTTGGTTTCAGTAGCTTTGGACTGCGTGGCTGATACTGATGCTTTTCATTATCAAGATGCTCATTTAGTTTTGTATTACTATTTCAATAACGCTGGCTCTGTGGAAGATGAGCAAGATTCTGTATTTTAATTCTGAATACTAATACAATTTACATGAGATAAGCTGTATGGACGACTTTATCGTTTTTCTGACAGACAGATACGGCAGAAAAGACAGAACGCACGAAATAAAAAGCATTCAGCAAAGTCAAAACCAAAAAGTTTTTCAAATCGAATTTCTCAACAATGCCGTCTACACTTACAAAACAGAAAATGTGCAGATTGTCAAAAATTGCCTGAGTGATAAAAAATCGGCTGGAGTGTTTGACTATCTAATGCAAATGGCGCATTTCAGCGAAATGAGAAATGACAACGGCGACAACCTGCTTGTTAAAAATTTGGAAAAAACGAAATTCATCAACGAAGATTCGGTACTCGCACGCTATTTAAATCCTAACACAAAACACACCGATAACAGCCCAAAAATATCTTCTCCGATTTTTCCATTCGGTTGCAACAACAGCCAGATAAAGGCGGTAAAAACTGCGCTCAACAATCCTGTAAGCATAATACAAGGTCCTCCCGGAACTGGAAAGACGCAGACGATTTTGAACATAATCGCAAATCTTTTGATGAATGAAAAGACGGTGCTTGTCGTTTCAAACAACAATTCCGCGACGGCAAATGTCTATGAAAAACTTGCTTCAGAAAAATATCAGATGGACTTTATATGCGCAACTTTGGGAAGAAAGGACAACATCGACAAATTCATCGCGGAGCAAAAGCGATTTTATCCAGAAGGCTTAAAAACATGGCGCACCATACCGCCGACTTTTCAAGTGCTTCTTTCTGATGACATAGCAAAACTGGAATCATATTTTTCTGCCAAAGAGCGCATTGCCCAAATAAAAGAAGAACTCAGTCACATAGATCTTGAGTCAAAATATTTTGCTGAAAGCAATGCGTCTGCTTTTTATGAGCGCTCAAGGCTTGAAAATCAAAAATCTTCTGTACTTTTGACTCTTTTGCAAAAAGTGCAATTCAAATACGCGGAAAAAGAGAAGTTCGGATTTTTCTTGAAGTGGAAACTGAATGCAAAATATAAATTGTGCGGATTCAAATTTTGGAAACTGGACGAAGAAAAACTTCTTGCGACATTAAAATTTCTCTATTATCAAATAAAACCGAATGAACTGCGGACAGAACTTGCTGAAAAAGAAAATGCCATTTTGGGATTCAACCCTGAAGAAGTTTATAAGAAGTGCTTGGATAACTTAAAATCTAAACTCGCGCATCGGTACTCAAATGCGGAAAGACCGCACTATGAGAGCGGCAAGGATTTCTATTACAGCATGAATTCCTTCACAAAAGAATATCCTGTGATAATGAGCACGACTTTTTCTTCAAGGGCGGCTCTCGGTGGAAGCAAAGATTTTCTGTTTGACTATGTGATTATGGACGAGGCAAGTCAAGTTGATGTCGTGACTGGCGCGATAGCCATGTCTTGCTGTAAAAACGCCGTGATTGTCGGAGACAAAATGCAGTTACCGAATGTAATTCCAGAACAGCAAAAGTTGATAATCCAAAAATATTTTGAAGCGGCACATATCGCAGACGGCTATAATTTTTTGAACAGTTTTTTGGCTTCGATTGAAAAAGTTTTGCCCAACACTCCGCAGACTCTTTTACGCGAGCATTATCGTTGTCATCCAAAGATAATTAATTTTTGCAATCAACAGTTTTACGGTGGAAAACTGTTGATAATGACAGAGGACAAAGGCGAGGAAAATGTCTTACAGGCAGTTAAGACCGTCCCTGGAAATTTCTGCTCAGAGCATTACAATCAGCGTCAAATCGATGTCATAAAAAATGAAATTTTGCCACGCTATTCAGAAACGGAAATTAAAAATCTTGGAATCATCGCGCCCTACAACAATCAGACAAACGCCATAAAATCTCAGATACAGGGAATCGACAGCGACACCGTGCATAAATATCAAGGACGGGAAAAGGACAACATCATAATAACGACCGTTGACAATAAGATTTCTGATTTTGCCGATGATGCGAATCTTATGAATGTCGCCATTTCTCGCGCAAAGAAAAAACTCGCTGTAGTTCTAAACGGCAACGAAGAATATAACAGGAACTATGAGGCACTTTTAAAATACATCGAGCATAACAATTTCTCTGTCAGCGAGAGCAAATTGAATTCCATATTTGATTTTCTCTACACAAAAGAAAGCGTGGAAAAATTCAACTATCTTAGATCGATAAAGAAGATTTCCAAATTTAACAGCGAAAACGCGATGAACGATTTGCTCGCAAAAATCACAAGTGAAGAAAAATACTCAAAATTTGGCTTTGTCTTTGAGCTTCCCTTACGCGATATTGTATCGAAGAATTTTGTCGGAACACTGCCACAAGAACTTTCAGACTATGCAAGCCGAAGCTGGAGCCATGTTGATTTTACAATTTTCAACAAAGTTACAAAAGAAATCCTCTTTGGAATAGAAGTCGACGGATATACCTATCACAAAAGGGGAACGGTTCAGTCTGAGCGCGACAAGAAAAAAGACAGAATTTTCAGCGAATATCTTAAAATCGAACTTTTGCGATTTGGAACAAAGGGGTCAGATGAAGAGGAGATAATCAAGACGAAGTTCGATGAATTTCTTTAGTGTTTTTAAGCGTGCATGAAAATGCTCACCAAAAATAAAACCACCCTCACAGGTGGTTTTTGAAAAATTTGGATGGGCGGCGTATCCATCATATCAGGTTCCCTTTCGGGAGCGCAGGGTGCCTTTCCTGCTCGTCAAATTTCATCTTCAATATAACAGTGGATAGTCAATCCGTCAAGTCTCTGGCGAAATCTTTTTTAGTCGCCCGCTTTTACAATATGCGTCTATTTTTGACTTTTTTACATCATACATAGTTGCGACATAATACAAACTTTTGTCCGCATCAAGTTTTATGCTGACAAAAATATCGTCCTTAAAGCACTTTACCAACTCGATTGCACCGTCCGTAAAACCCGCGTAGTCTGGGGAAGTGATTATTTCGGGCAGAAAATCAAGATATTTTGCTGCGACGAAGTGCTTCCGTTTTAGCAAATGTGCCAAAAGCCCTTTTGAACGAAAAATCGCAAAATTAGGCAGATTGAGTCCGAGCAACTCGTTGATTTTTGAGTTGAAATCTGAGATTTTCAGAAGTTTGTCGCTCATCAATAAAACTATAGCAGTAAAATAAATATCTGTCTGTAGTTTTCTGGCATGTGTAATTTTCCCCCCAAAAAAAACTCTGCCACAGTTTTGCCACAGCTTCTCGTTTGCTTTGCCACAGGGAACTGTTTTATAATAGGTGCATAGATATAGGGCGCTCCCCCGCCGGGAGTTCGGCTTCGCTCACCCACCGGCGGGTCGGGCTTTGCGGGGTTCCGCTATCGCTTCATTGCCTACGGCAACGCTTCGCGCCCCTACAATCCCTAGCGCATAAAAAGCGGAGGCTTTCATGCAAAACTCACCCGAAAAAAATCATCGCACTCTTTCTCGCTTTGTTCCCGCGCTCGTTCTTTTGTTCGGAATCACGCTCGTCGTTTTGGGCATCTTCCGCGGAGAAGTGGATGTCGTCTTGGGCAAGGCGACTCGAATCTGCCTTGAGTGCATAGGAATCGGCTGATATGGAAAAGACACAAACTCGAATGAAACGACACGGAAAAATCCGCCTTGTCACGCAAGCCTTAGTCGCGGCGTTCTCGAACGGCTATGTGAAGGGCTTTGCCGAAGGCCACATTTTTGAAGGAAGCACAAAATCGCTCTGCGTTCCGGGGATGAACTGCTATTCCTGTCCGGGTGCGCTTGCCTCTTGTCCAATCGGCTCTTTGCAGGCACTCTTGAACGCGCGGGATTTTAAAATCTCGCTCTATGTCGCAGGTCTCCTCGTCATTTTTGGAACGATCTTCGGCCGCTTCGTCTGCGGATTTTTGTGTCCATTCGGGCTTGTGCAGGATCTTCTTTATAAAATTCCGTTCGTGAAAAAAATCCGCCGCCTTCCGCTGGAGAACGTGTGGCGAAAAATGAGGTTCGTTTTCCTCGTCGTGTTCGTGATTCTGCTCCCCGCCTTTTACGCTGACTTTACGGGGCTTGGAGAACCCTGGTTCTGCAAGTTCGTCTGCCCGGTCGGCACGCTCGAAGGCGGAATCCCGCTCGTGCTTTTGAATGGGGCGATGCGCGGAGCTGCCGGCTTTTTGTTCCGCTGGAAACTCGCGATTTTGGTTTTGACGCTTTTTTCTTCTATTATAATCTACCGTCCGTTTTGTCGCTACGTCTGCCCGCTCGGTGCGGTTTACGGAGTTTTCAACAAAATCTCGTTCTATCGATTCAAAATCGACAGCGAAAAATGCACCAAGTGCGGACTCTGCCAAAAGACCTGCAAGCTCGACATTCCCGTCTGGAAAAATCCCAACAGCGTGGACTGCATCCGCTGCGGAGACTGCAAGGCGGCCTGCCCGCACGGGGCGATAAGGTAGAAGTCGGGTTCAAAATTTTCTGTTGTTTAATTCCATGATTTTGAATATACTTAAATTACTTTAATCTCACTTCATTTTTTTTACGGAGTTGACTTATGGAAAAACTTAGAATTTTACTTGCAAAAGGAAGAATTTACGAATCAGTTTACAAACTTTTGAACGATGTAGGAATTACAATTTCCCTGCCCGACCGAACATACTTTCCGACAACAAACCAAAAGGATCTGGCCTTTCAGGTCGTAAAACCTCAGATTACTTCTGCCCTTTTGGCAAAAGACAAGGCCGACATAGGTTTCTCTGGCAAGGACTGGGTTTTTGAAAACGGAGTTCAGGACAAAGTTGAAGAAATCATGGACTTGGGTTTTGATCCGGTAAGAATAATCGCGGCCGTTCCAAATTCAGTTGACTACGAAAAACTGATTAAAGGCCCGGTGACAATCGCAACTGAATATCAAAATCTCAGCAAGAAGTGGGTTGATGACAAAAAACTCGATGGAACGATTTTCCGCACATGGGGAACTTCCGAAGGATTCGTTCAGGACAATGAAGAAGCCCTGGCCCAAATCCTGATTGACAATACTTCAACAGGCTCATCTTTGAGAGCTAACAATCTTAAAATCGTGGACACAATCATGGAATCTTCCACGAGAATGTACGCCTCAAAAGAAGCCCTAAAAGATCCGGCGAAAAAGCAGAAAATCATGGAGCTGAAAATGCTTTTCCAGGCGGTCCTTTCTGCCAGAGGCAAAGTCATGCTGGAAATGAATGTTTCAAAAGACAAATTTGACCAGCTTGTAAAAGGACTCCCCTCAATGAGAAGCCCGACTGTCAGCCCGCTTTTCGGAGACTCTGGCTATGCGGTAAAAATCGCAGTTGCAAAGAGCGAGGTCCCGACACTTTTGCCCAAACTCCAGCAGCTCGGCGCAACCGACATTTTGGAATATGAACTTAGAAAAGTTCTTCCGTAAACATGGAGAAAAAAATGGCACGCACAGCAACTATTGAACGCAAAACAGGTGAAACACAAATTTCGCTCACTCTGAATCTCGATGGCAATGGAAAATGTGATGTTAAAAATCCAATCGGTTTTTTTGACCACATGCTTCGTTCATTTTGTAAGCACGGACTCTTTGACTTGACCGGTGAAATCAAGGGAGACTTGAACGTTGACCAGCACCACACAATCGAAGACACAGGAATCGTACTGGGAATGTGTTTTGCAAAAGCCCTCGGCGACTGTGCAGGCATTTTCCGGGCAGGTTCTTTTTTATACCCGATGGACGAGGCTCTTTTGCGTGCCGCTGTTGATTTTGGTGGAAGACCATTTTTAGTCTGTGATGCAAAGCTAGCTGGAATTCCACTAGTTTCTATAGGAAATGACGGAAAAGAATCATCTTTCCAAACTGATTGTTTTGAAGATTTTTGGAACGGCTTTGTTCAAGCGGCCAAATGCAACTTGCATTTAGACACAATCCGCGGCCGCAGCGACCACCACAAAATGGAGGGCTTATTCAAGGCGGCCGCCAGAGCGATTCGCTCAGCAGTAGAAATCGACCCCCGCCGTCAGGGACAAATCCCCAGCACAAAGGGCCTTATTGTTTAAAATGCGGTAGGGATTGCAGGGTTGATGTCGCCATCCTTGGCTCCATCAACCCGACACAAATCGCCTTGCGATTTCTGTCTCAGCTTTTCGCCGCCATCCTTGGCGGCTGTCTAATGCGGTAGGGATAGTAGGGGCCGCAAAGCGGAACGCCGCAAGGCGGTCGGAGCCGATAGGCGTAGCCCCGAATAGCTCGGCGACGAGAGGGAGCGGTGCGACCGAACGGCGACCGCCCAAGTTCTTATTAATATCCGTACTCAAGTTCACTTGCATCATCAAAGACTACTTTGACTTTTTCGACTCTGAGACTTGCGATATGTTTGTTAAACCAGACGGAATGTGAGACTCCCTTGAATGACGCCCCTGTTTTTGTCGGATTTGAAATAGAAAGGGTTGTCGTTGACTTGTTGTCATTTTTGCTTGTAGCAACCTGAAAATCTTTTGTATAAGGGGTGATTGTCAAAAATACTTTCTGAATCAATTTGTCGGACTTGTTGGTAAATGCGAAATTTACGTCAACGGCACCACCTTCAGAAATTTCCCCTACATCCATCTGGTCAACCGTAATCGGGCGGTCTTCTTCCGGCAAAGAAATTTCAATTACAATATCCTTGCTTTTTGCTGAGAATGTATATTTATATTTTTTTCCGTTTGACGGCTTGATTGCGAAACACTCAAAGTCATTGAGCGAAGTAAGTTTATGGGCAAGAGGCTTGCGGATTGTTACAGTGTCGTCAAAGCCATCGAGCGAATTGGAACCCATATCAAACCACTGGGTGTCCATGTAGGCGTAAAGGTAAAATTTGCAGTTGTCTTTGACCTTGTTTACCAACTTAAAATTACCAGAGTAGACACCTTCGATATCTTCTTTTGAAAAAATATAAGCATTCTTGTCTTTGTGCTTTGGCAGGGCGAATACGCTGACTGCTGCAAAAAAAGTAATTACAGCTAAAAAAATCTTTTTCATAAGGAACTCCTCATTTTTTGTAAAGCGGTGATTTTTCCGCATAGAATAGAATCTATCACAAATAACAAACTTAGTCTTGCCTAGTGACTTTTTTTCTCTAAATTTAGTCTTACTAAAAATTTTGATTCATTGTGCAAAAGACCGCCATTCACTATAATTTTGCTTATGGTTATCGCTTCTATCGATTTAAAAGACGGACACGTTGTCCAGCTGAAAAACGGAAAGGAACTCGTCCTCCAGCGTGACGATGCAGATTCCCTTATCGCAGATTTTAACAAGTACGGCGAAGTCGCAATCATCGACCTCGACCAGGCTCTGCGCCATACGGACGAAAAGGGAAACACGAAAAATACTGAATTGCTAAAAGCTCTCTTGCGCCACGGAAATGTCCGCGTGGGTGGCGGAATCAGGACTGCAAAAAAAGCCCGCGAGTTGATTTCTCTCGGAGCGGAAAAAGTCATAATCGGCTCTGCCGCTTGGAATCCAAATCCAAAAGCCGGCGAATCAGTCCTTAACACGGAATTTCTTGAGGACCTTTGCAAGACAATCGGAAAGCAGAGGGTAATAATCAGCGTTGACGCAATCCGCGGAAAAATCGCCGTAAAGGGTTGGACAGAGACTGTCGACATCGACTTGATTGACGGGGCTAAAGAGGCGGAAAAATACTGCTCAGAGCTTTTGTTCACCTGTGTTGAAAAAGAAGGCTGCATGGAAGGCACCGACATGGAGTCCTGTAAAAAACTCCGGAAGGCCGTAAAATGCCGTGTGGTCGCCGCAGGAGGGGTTAACACCCTCGCTCAGATAGTGGAGCTTGAAAAACTCGGCTGCGATGTCCAGCTTGGAATGGCCCTCTACACAGGAAAAGTCAGTCTCAAAGATTCATTTATAAACTGCTTGAACTGGGAAAAAGTTGACGGCATGATTCCGGTAATCGCCCAGTCTTCTGCCGGTGAAGTTTTGATGATGGGCTACTCAAACCGCGAGGCTCTCGAAAAGACTTTTGAACTTGGCAAAGTGACTTTTTTCAGCCGCACCCGCAATACCCTTTGGACTAAAGGCGAGACTTCCGGGAATTTCTTGGAGCTGGTAAAAGTCCGCGCCGACTGCGACCGCGACACAATTCTTGCCACTGTGATTCCACATGGACCGACTTGTCACACAGGCAGTTGGACTTGCTTTACTTCAGAAGCCGGAGAAAAATCTTCGCTTGAAAGACTTTTCGGCACAATTGCGGAGCGTTTCGCAAATCCGAGACCGGGAAGTTACACTGCCACACTCGACGCAAAACGAGTCCGCGAGAAAGTCATGGAGGAAGCCGAGGAACTTACCGAAGCCGATGGAAAAGACGAAGTTGTCTGGGAAGCCGCCGACCTGCTTTATTTTGTCAGCGTCTTGATGTACAAAGAAGGCGTTTCTTGGAAAGACGTTTACGATGAGCTTGACAAGCGTCACAAGGAAAAGTAAATGAAAAAAGGGCTGCCTGCATTTTTTTGCGGACAGCCTTTTTCTTTTCCCTCTAGCTCAAGAATCAAGAAATCACTATTAGAATGGAATGTCGTTGTCGGCGATGATTGGGCTTAACTTGTAAAATTCATTGTTACGGAAATCTGTCAGAAAGCCTAAAAAATGAATGTGTTTATCGGAAAATAACCGTAAAAACATATATGACAAATATTTCCAAAGTCGATTGGGAAGAAGATTCGTATCAGCAAGAATTACTTTTTGCTGATTAGAGTTTCACCTTGCACAAAGACCTTACAGCGCAGTCTCCACAAATTCCTTGATTTTCTTTGCATCTGACAAGGCAAGCTCCATGTCAGCTTCTTCAATTTCCAGTGCAAAGGGATAGCGGGCTTGCACTCCATAATCAGTAAGACGCGTGCAGTTTTCACTTATGTTTTGAAAATTCGGGTCAATCTGCGAGCATAAAGTCGCAAGAATTCCCAAGTCATGAGTTTTCTGAATCGGTACTTTGTTATTCTCAAGAAATCCCTTTAAAAATTTTTCCGCTGACTGCTGGCAGTGGTAGCAAACAATTTCCACAGGAACAGGGTGCATATTTTGAGTAAGAGTTTCCGCAGCATCCAAATCGCGGTTTGCGTATGAAAACCATTCCTTTGCAGTTTCAGAAAGTTCAGCCATAAAGTTTTACTCCCCTTATAGAAACTTCATGCTCAATAAAAGAATATGAAAGTTTTCTTTTTGCAAAGGAACTTCTTTTTGAAACCAGCAAATCTACAGGCCGCTTCTGGTACGGAAGAATTTTTGCCCTTATTTTTTGAGTCGCTTCAAGTGCTCGCATCGAGTCGTCCGGAAGGACAACGTAAATGTCAAAGTCGCTTTCGGAATTAGGCTCTCCGTATGCAAAGGAACCAAAAAGGTAAATTTCTTCAACGCAAAGACAATCTTTTATTGCCGAAACTATTTTTTCAAGCTCTGATTTTGCCTCGCCTGTCATAACTTGCCTCCTTCTCCCATTATACCACGCCTTCACCCTTTCCCTCTACCGCAAAAATCCGTACTCGTACACCTTGCCCTGAATTGCCTTTGTCAACGCCTTCATCTTTGCGCGCAGATCGGCGATGAGCTGTGTGTAGCGCGCGTCGTCCGAGTCGTTGTTCATGCGGCCGTTCTTGGTGCCCTGAAAGTATGCGCGGATATCGTAGAAGCTGGCGTTGGGGTTGGCGTTCGCCCTGCCGTGGTAGTATTTCCAAAGCTCAAGGCCAGCGTCGTAGACGGCTTTTGCCTGCGGAGATAAGGAGCTAGAAGTTAGGAGTGAGGAGTTAGCATTGTCGTTACTAATTTCTGAATCCTCATTTCTCATTCCTACTTTCCCGAACAAATCCGGCTCCGATGCTTTGCTTTCCTGCACGCGGATTTTACCTGCCAGAAAATCTCGCAGGAAGTCGGACATAAAGTGGCTGGCGAAGGACTTCCGGCAGCCCACCTGGTCTTCGGTAAAGGGAATAAAGTGATTAGTAGTTAGGAGTGAGGAATTAGGAGCTAGCAACGCACTGTTTCCTGAAATGCGGTTCTGTCCGTGGAAGAGCGTGAAAACAAGGCAGTTTGTCTGGAACTCCAAATCGCTTTTCCAGCCGTCGGAAGGGTAGAGGAACTGGTCGCGGTCGTTGAGCCAGGTATGGTCTATGCAAAGTCTTGCAGAAACAAATATACAAGTTTCAATCAGATTTTTATCCGTAATCCAATTTCCGCGAGGAACAGGAAGTTGAGATTTATCATTAACAATATAAACCAACTTTTGATTTTGAAAATCATTTCTTCCTGATGATAAATACCCGATTTTCTGTTCATCGTGTCGATTTCTTGTAGAAATTAACCAGTCAGTTAAAGTCTTCAAACCGTCATACGAAGAAACTTCTTTTTGACCATCTATATTTCCGTCATTATCAAAAACGTCAAGTGTTTCAGATTTAAATATCTCTGTTTTTGATAAATTCCAAAGAAAAAATCCGATTGGAAATTTTCCCTTCACGTTATCGAAAGTATCACCGTGGATTAAAAAACCTTTCTCAAATTTCGGTCTAAAAACGGTTCTGAATTTTTCAAAATTTTGTGATTGGAATACTTTCAGTTTTGAGAATTCACCAAGAATGCAACCCGGTATTTCTTTATAAATACGGATGAAAAACTGTGCGAAAAGTTCCCTTCCGGCGATTCCGATTTCTGGCAAATACTTTTCATAAGTTTTTGTCGTGACGGCGACATCGGTTTTATTCTGCCCGGTTCCTGCAAGTTGTTTTATGTCTCCCGCCTCCGCATACGGCGGGTTGATATAAATCACCAGCTTCTTTCGCTTCTCCTCGTCGTTCAAAATCGCGTAGAGGTCGTTAGGAATTTTTCCCTTCATGTCATGTTGAGCCGAAGTTCTGTCATGTTGAGCGTCAGCGAAACATCTACTTCCTTTGAGTGATACAGATTCTTCGCTTCGCTCAGAATGACGTGGCAGCAGTTCGGGGTTTTGGGGCAAAAAGTCATCGTTCAAAAAGTCAAACTGAAAAACGTGATCCTCAAACAAATTCGCGCCGTTGGCAATCCGCTCCTTCATCACCTCCACGTCCGCCTTGTCCAGGGTGCTGGCCCAGATGTTGCGTTTGTTGGTAAGACCTGCCAGAAGGTTTCCGGTTCCCGCGCAGCAGTCCCAGATGTAGTATTCGTCCTGCCAGTTCTCGCCCAAAACGTCGGCCAGATATTTCTGGCTCAGTTCCACCCACTTCTGCGGGGTAAAGAAAGAGCCTTTCCTCTCGCGGATGTCCTGCGGCACAAGGAGGTCGCGGCGGTTTATGATGTAGTCCCAGTATTCCTCTTTTGGAGGTCGCTCGTATTTGTTCCAGAAATTCTTGTAGGCGCGCAGTCGGTCGGTAAAGTGCACGGTCTTGAACTCCTCAAAGCCTGCCGCGTCAACCTTGCGGTCAAGCTCGTATCGCGTCTGCTTTAAAAGCACAAAAAGCCGTTCTATAATCGTCTCGTAGCCGCCGCCCTCAGCCTGCTCGCTCAGCAAGTCTGCAAGGAAGAAGTCCGCGCTGATGATTCCCATCTTCTTGACAGCCGCCCAGTCAATCGCAATCGTAGGCTTTACGGCCTCCTCCCACTTTCCGTAGACCGTGACGAAGTTGTTCTTGTTCACCTGTATTTTGGCAAAGCCCGCCTTGCCCAGGTTCTCTTTTATGAACGCCCGCAGGTCTGCGTCGTCGCCGTCAAAGTAAAATAGCAGGGAATTTTCCTCAAGCTCCGCTCGCACCATGTCAAAGACCTGCTGGAATTCCTTCGTTCCGTGGTCGCTTGGAGTGACGTTCCAGTTGAAGTCGTTCTGGTAAAAGACCTCCATCACGGAATTATACGGAATGAACGCGATTTTCTCCGCGTCAAAGGCCGCAAGATAATGCGGCGGAAGGTATGTGTCAAAAGTACGCGCTTTTCCAATCGTAAGAATGAGCTGCACGAGGCTTTCGTGGACGCTCGCCTTGTTACCCCGCTTGCTTTCCGCCCAGAGGACGCTCTGAATGTCCGCCTCCGCACTTTCGGCAAAAAGCCCCGCCTGACCGCTTTTGTCCATCCGCGCCACGCAAAAGTCAATGTTCCCGATTATCTTGGTAGAGTCAAAGGCCGCAAAATACTCGGCGGCCACCTTGTTCTTAAGTTCTTCTTCGCGAATTGATAGATTGAATTTAGGCATATTATTTCCAAATTTCAAAAACTTCTTTTGCGGGACGGCCTTTTCCCAAAAGCATCTGGTCATAGCCTTTCTGAATTGCGGAGTCGAACTGTTCTTTTGTCATGTGTGACATATCAAGGTCTGAAATGGACACGGGCGGCTCTTCGCTAATAGAAACATACACAGTTTTTCTGTTAAAGGCAAAAAGCGAGTCATCCGTCAAAGTTACGGTATTGCCAACGATATTTGTTTTTAATGCCAACATATTACGTCTCCGCTTTTTTTATTATAGCACATCTCCAGCCAACAAAAAAAGGCTTCCGTCCGGACTGGAAATTGTCCTTCAGGAAGCCTTGTTTTCAACTATTTCGGCAAAAAGACCGATTTATGCGTCTTCGGTCACAGGGTCGTTGTTGAAGTCGTAGCCGATTGTGTAGAGACGTTTGCCCTTGAAGAAGTCGTATGTGAGCTTTACGACCGTTCCGTTCAAAATCAAGAGGGAGATGATGTTTGGGAAAGCCATAAGACCGTTCACGATGTCAGCGATTGTCCAAACCGCGCTGACAGTCATGTAGGGGCCGATAAAGACCGCAAAAATATAGAGCCAGCGGTAGACTTTTACCGGAACCATGTTGTCCTTTGAAAGGTACTCGATGCAGCGCTCTGAGTAGTAGTCCCAGCCAAGAATCGTTGTGAAAGCAAAGAGGACGAGACAAATCATCAGGACGAATGAGATTACGACAGACGGAATGCGTGGGAGCAAAGTCTGGAAAGCCGCATTTGTGATTGCAAAGCCCTGAAGACCTGAGTCAAAAACTCCTGACATGACGATTACAAGACCAGTCACCGTACAGATGATGATTGTGTCAAAGAAAGTTCCGGTCATAGAGATGATTCCCTGCTGAACGGCGTAGTCAACTTTGGCGGCAGACGCTGCAATCGGGGCGGAACCAAGACCGGCCTCGTTGGAGAAAATACCGCGGGCGATACCCTTCTGCATTGCGACAATCATCGCTCCAATCGCGCCTCCGGCGACAGCTTTGAATCCGAATGCTCCCTGGAAAATCTGCTCGAAAGCCAAAGTGACTTTTGACAGGTTGCAGCAAATCGCGAGAAGACCAAGGACAACGTACAAGACCGCCATCACAGGAACGATTACTCCGGCGACAGATGAGATACGTTTGAGTCCGCCGATGATTACGAGCGCGACCAAAATTGCAAGAATAATAGAAGCGACAACAACGACAAGCGAATAGTCACCGATTAATGGAACAGAAACCGTTGAGAGAGCAGCTCCATTCACAGATGTCTTTGCGAATGTCTCGATTGCGGAAGAGATTGAGTTGATCTGGCTGAATGTACCGATTCCAAAAAGTCCTACCATTGTACCGAAAATCGCGAACAGTACGGCCAGAATTTTTCCGAGCAGAGGCCATTTTGCGCCAACTCCCTTTTCGCATGTGTAGAAAGGTCCGCCAAGAATATGACCGTCAGCCTTTTCCTCACGGAAGTGGATGGCCAGCAGACATTCTGAATACTTTGTTGCCATTCCGACCAAGGCGGCAAGCCACATCCAGAAAAGTGCGCCAGGTCCTCCGGCAGCGATTGCAGTTGCAACACCGACGATGTTTCCGGTTCCGATTGTCGCTGAAAGAGCCGTGCAGAGGGCCTTGAAAGATGACAGCTCGCCGTCTTCTTTTTTCTCAGACTTGCGGAAAATTGACTTGAGGGCGAATTTGAGCTGCGCGAACTGTACTCCGTGCAGACGAACCGTTAAAAAGATTCCGGTGGCCAGAATCAGGATGATGAGAGGAAGCCCCCAGACGAATCCGTCGATGGCGTCCAAAATAGAGTTGATTTTTGAGAACATAACGTTCCCCTTTAAAGCCTCGGCGGCAGCCGCGCGCCAGGACGGCGCGGATAGCAATTGCGGCTTTTGCAATCGCACATAAGAAAAAGTACACGGATGTGCTTTTTCTTGTGCCACCTTTAAAATGAATAGAGCCGGGCTTGCGCTTCTTTGCGTTTACCGGCTCTCCAGAGTGGTTAGGACTTTTTTTTAATTGGGATTTATTCCCTTTGCCCTGTCCTTTTGACCTGAGATATCAGAATCCGAACTGCTTCATTGCAAAAACGGAAACCTTAAACCTTCGGTGCTCCACGCGGAATGTGGAGGCTCTCCAGAGAACTGACTTTAAGACCACATCACTAAAATCAGCGGTTAAAATCTAGCAAATAACAGGAATCTTTTCAAGCACTAAAATTTTTTAGTCTAACTGCAAAATATTATTTTTTTTCGCCAAGCTACAGTTTTTTTCTGAATCTTTGGCTTTAGCGGTAGACGGGAGTCGGACCTCTCAAAGCATCGAGCCTCCTGCTCTCAGCTTTTCGGGCACCTACGTTCACTGTCGGCAACATCCATGTTGCCTTATCCTCGCACCTGCTCGGCGTTCACTCCGGCGGGTCCTATTCACCCCAAAAAGGCTTTTTCGCCAAGCTTCAGTTTTTTCCAAATCTTTGTCTTTAGCGGTAGACGGGAGTCGGACCCGCGTGTCGGGCTTGGGAAGCCAGCATAATACCGTTATATGACTACCGCGAATGAGAATAATCTACAACAAATCAATTTTTTTTTCAATGAAAAACAAAAAATCCTTACCGACCCTTTCTCTGGGCCTTTTTGTCCGCATACATCATTTCTTCCGCAATACGGACAAGACCTTCTATGCTGGTCGCATCTCCTGGATAGCCAGAATACCCTATACTTGCGCTTACATGGACATGAGCATCTCCGATAATCGTTTCGCGGGCAATAGAGTTTTTAATACGTCCACACAAACCGTTTATACCAGCCGGAGGAACAGAATTCGGTAAAATGATTGAAAATTCATCACCCCCAAGACGGTAAACCTCATCACCTTCACGGACGCAGTTCCTCAGTTTTTTAGCGACAATCTGCAACAAATCATCACCAGCTTTATGACCATAAGTATCATTTACAGGTTTAAAATCATTCAAATCTATATAAAGAAGGGCAAATGGATCTTTTTTAGCCATAAGCTTATTCATGACTTCATAGAATTTGCGGGTGTTCCAAAGTTTAGTCAGGGAATCAATGTAAGACAACCTCTTAAATGAATCGCCGCTCAAAATCTGGTTGCGCAAAGCGTTTATTGCAAAACAAAGCAAGGCCGCAATAAAGAAAGCCATCAAGGGAGAAACCGCAATCAGCAGATTGTCATGCCAGTCCTTTTCCGATTCGGCAAAAAAAGTCCACATCGTATTGTAAACTGCGAATGAATGCATCACAGGCTTGTTAAAATCGTGGTCTTCTGAAGCTATAATTGGCTCCAAAACGCTTTTCACCGGGTTCATACTTTTTAGCTCATATTTTATATGTTCATTTTGAAGCATATAAATATCAGATTCATCAAAAAAAGAGTCAAATTTCAATGTGACTGATGAAAATCCCCAGAATTCAGGCAGTTTTCCAGGTTCGGAAATATAAATCGGAGTACAAATCTGAAAACCCATCATCATGTCTTCCAAGGCAATGGGATTTGAAACAAAGGGCTGACCGGTAAGCCTTGACCATTTTGCAATCTCACCAATCACCGGGTCAGTAAAAATATCACGATTCTGACGAATTCTTTTGTGGTGGCCCGGATAAACATCGGAAATAACTCCGCCGGGAATCAGCTCAATTGAATACAGGACAACAGACTCTGAATAGAGGGAAGAAGCCAGCAATTCAAAATCATCAGTATTCATCTGCTTTTGCTGCAAGTAGGACTGCCAAAACTTCGTAATATCAAACTGAGCTTTCAAAACTGTCTTGATGTTAAAAGAAACCGACTCAACAACCTGTGAGACATGCTCATATGAGCGTACTCTATTTTCATGAATGATTATTCCGGCAACAGACTCGCACGCAAGCAAAGCAAATATAAAACTGACAATTATGAATGGTCGAGAATTCTTCTTCATATTATCATTTCATTTCCGTATAGCGAAACGTTAGTTTTTTCCACTGCTAAAAGCAATACTATTTTATATTCTATTCGAGATTTTTTCTTTTTTCAATTATTCTCTTTTCAATTAATTTTAATTTTTATACGAATTTTTATTCACCTGCAATTTTCATCTGTTGAATACCCTAAAAAATTGGTTTATAATTTCTCCAATAGATTTTGGACTTGCTTCAAAAGCGGCGAAAACAGCTCTGGTACGTTGTTAAATCATCTGTTTCGTCATCTGATTTCTATTTTAGGAGTATCAAATGAGTTTGACTCTTGATGACATCAAACACCCCGGAATTAAATCTTGGGTAGAAGAATGTGTCAAAATGTGTGAACCTGACAATGTTGTTGTTGTTGACGGTTCTAACGAAGAATACGACCGCCTTATGAAAGTCTGCGTAGACAAAGGCCTCGCAACTCCATTGGCAAAGAAACCCCACAGCTACCTTTTCCGCTCACTTCCGAGCGATGTTGCACGCGTTGAAAGCCGCACATTCATTTCTTCTGTAAAAGAAGAAGATGCCGGTCCGACAAACCACTGGATTGACCCCGTTGAGCTTAAAGCAACAATGAAAGGCCTCTACAAGGGCTGTATGCACGGACGCACAATGTACGTCATTCCTTTCTGCATGGGACCTCTTGGTTCACCCATCTCAAAGAACGGCGTTGAGGTAACAGACTCTGAATACGTCGTCCTCAACATGGACATCATGACACGCGCTGGAAAGAAAGTTTTGGACATCTTCAACGCTGACTCTAAAGCTGAATTCGTTCCTTGTCTCCACTCTGTCGGTAAGCCGCTCAACAACGGTGAGTCTGACAACGGCATTTGGCCCTGCGCTGACGTTGAGCACAAATACATCTCACAGTTCCCGGAAGAAGGACTCATCTGGTCTTACGGCTCTGGATACGGTGGAAACGCCCTCCTCGGAAAGAAATGCTTTGCTCTCCGCATCGCTACTGTTCTTGCCCGCAAAGAAGGCTGGCTCGCTGAGCACATGCTCATCCTCAAACTTACAAATCCTGAGGGCGAAGTCAAATACGTTACTGGCGCATTCCCGTCAGCATGTGGAAAGACAAACCTCGCTATGCTTATTCCGACAATCCCAGGCTGGAAAGTCGAGACAGTCGGTGATGACATCGCTTGGATGAAATTCGGCGAAGATGGCAGACTTTACGCCATCAACCCGGAGGCTGGCTTCTTCGGTGTTGCTCCTGGAACTTCAGCAGAAAGCAACAAGAACGCCCTTATCTCTGCCTCTGAGAACACAATCTTCACAAACTGCGCCCTCACAGAAGATGGCGATGTTTGGTGGGAAGGAATCGGCTATCCTGCAAAGGGCAAGCTCGTTGACTGGAAAGGCCAGACTCGCGACGCTCTTGCAAAAGACAAGTCACCGAAGGGCGAGGAATTCGCTCATCCGAACGCACGCTTCACAGCTCCTGCAAAACAGTGCCCCTGTATCGCATCTGACTGGGAAGACCCGAAAGGCGTTCCGATTTCTGCAATCCTCTTCGGCGGCCGCCGCCCGTCAACAGTTCCGCTGGTTCACCAGTCACGCTCTTGGAACCACGGTGTATTCCTTGGCTCTATCGTAGGATCAGAAATCACTGCTGCTTCTACAATCGATGCTTCACAGGTTGGAAAAATCCGCCGCGACCCGTTCGCAATTCTTCCTTTCTGTGGATACAACATGGGCGACTACTTCCAGCACTGGATCGACGTTGGTCATGCAGCTAAAGATCAGGACAAACTCCCGAAAATCTTCTACGTCAACTGGTTCCGCAAGGACGAGAACAACGCAGACCTTCCGGGCGGATTCATGTGGCCTGGATACGGCGACAACTCACGCGTTCTCGCTTGGATTTTCGACCGCTGCGATGGAAAAGACAACTACATCGACACACCGATTGGCTACATGCCCAAAGAAGGCGCACTCAACCTCGATGGTCTTGCTGATGTCTACAAGAAGCAGATTCCGACAATCACTGCTGTTGACAAGGAAGGCTGGCTCAAGGAAATCAAAGATATCCGCGAGAACCACTATCCGAAGTTCGGCAAGCACTTGCCCAAAGAACTTTCTGAGTGTCTCGACGACCTCGAAAAGCGCTTGAACGCATAAGTAAATTGGCTTCAGGCTGATTTAGACTGCCCGCCGGTGGAGAAATCCGCTGGCGGGCGTTTTTGTTTACCTGCACACATCTTTCTATTATAATTTGCCCATGTCAGAAAAAATCCGCGCAAAGAACAACCGCACGCTTACAATTTCACCAGAAGAAATCCCTGAACTTAAACAGAAAATCATACCTCTCGAAGGAATTTCTGGACCACTTGCTACCGATGAATACTTGGACAAGACTTTTAATGGAGATTTGCTCGATGCTCTGCCACTCTTGCCAGACTCATTTGCTGACCTCATAATAATCGATCCGCCCTACAACCTGACTAAAAACTTTGGTGGACTAAAATTCAATTCCCGCACGAATTCCGCTTATGAAGAATATCTTGACTCTTGGCTTCCGCAAGTCTGTAAAAAATTGAAAAACGACGGCTCCCTCTACCTCTGCGGCGACTGGAAATGTACCTCCGCCCTGCAAAATGCCTTGGAAAAAAATCTTACGATAATGAACAGAATCACCTGGCAGAGGGAAAAAGGCCGGGGAGCCCAGGCAAACTGGAAAAACGGCATGGAAGACATTTGGTTCGCCGTAAAAAATCCTGGTGACTATTATTTCAATCTGGATGCGGTGAAAATCAAACGGAGGGTACTCGCCCCCTACAAAAAGGACGGCAAGCCCAAAGACTGGGACGAGTCAGTAGATGGAAATTTCCGCCTGACCTGCCCCTCGAACTTCTGGGACGATATTTCGATTCCCTTTTGGTCAATGCCGGAAAACACAGACCATCCAACGCAGAAAAGCGAAAAACTTTATGCTAAGTTGATTCTCGCTTCGTCAGAACCGGGCGACATAGTTTTCGACCCATTTTTAGGCAGTGGAACAGCCTCCGTCACGGCAAAAAAACTCGGCAGGCACTATTGCGGAGTAGAACTTAGAGAAGAATACTGCCTTTATGCGGCAAAACGCCTAAAAAATGCGGAAAGCGACTCTGCGATTCAGGGCTATTTTGGAGGAGTTTTCTGGGAAAGGAATTCTTTGTCAGAACAGAAAAAATCACATTAGGATTTTTCGTAAAATTTCGATTTTTACTTGGCTTCCGGGCGAATACTCAAAATCCTCGTTTGTCGGGGCATCTGCCGTGATTTTATCTGCTGAAAGTTCCTGACATTCCAAAATGTAGCGGGTCTTTTCTCCCAAAAAGGACGAGGACAAAATCTTTGCGGTAAAATCTAAATCCGACTCCAGCGGTAAAATTTTAATCCATTCCGGGCGGACAAGGTATTTTTTTGCCTCATCACCGAATCTTAAAAAGTTCGCCCGGCCGACAAAATCAGCGGTGAAAAAATCTTTTGGGTGAAAATAGATTTCTTTGGGGCTTCCTGCCTGCAAGAGTTTTCCATCGTGAATTACGGCGATTTTGTCAGAAAGGGAGAGGGCTTCCTCCTGGTCGTGGGTGACGTAGACGGTCGTAATCTTGAGTTTTTTTTGAATTTCGCGAAGTTCTTCCCGGACTTGAATGCGGAGTTTTGTGTCCAGACTTGAAAGCGGTTCGTCCATCAGCAGGATTTTCGGCTCCAGGACAAGGGCACGGCCCAAAGCCGCTCTCTGCTGCTGACCGCCCGAAAGTTCGTCTGGGTATCGGGTCAAAAGATTCTCAATCTCAAGAATTTGGGCAAGCTGTCGGACTTTTTCTTCATTTTGGATTTTGTCCTTGCTTTTTAATTTCAGTCCGTACAAAAGGTTCTGCCTGACAGTCAAATGTGGGAAAAGCGCGTAATCCTGAAAGACCATGCCGATTTTGCGTTCATTCGGCTCTATTCCCTCTTGGTCGATTCCGTCGATTTTTATTTTACCTTGTGCCGGTTCCAAAAAGCCGGAAATCAGTCTGAGCAAAGTCGTCTTGCCACAGCCGGAAGGTCCCAGAAGTGTTGTGAAAGTTCCGGCCTCGATTTCGAGTGAAAAATCGTTGACGGCGGCAGTTGTGCCAAAGTTATATGAGAGATGTTCAAGCGAAAGCGCCGGATTTTTAGACATTCAAAGCCTCCCAAAAAATTGCAAAAGCCCGTCAGCGGGCAAAAATTTTCCGTTTAATAATCATTCCGATTCCCAAAATTGTAAAGGTCATGCAGGTTAGAACAAGGGCAAGGGCAGCGGAATCTCCCCAGTCGCCTTGTTCCGCGAGATTCAGGATTTTTATCGAGGCGAGCGGAGTTTTGAAAGAGACTAAAAAAATCACCGCGCTCAAAGTTCCGACCCCGCGCACAAAAGAATAAATAAAGGCCGAAAAAATTCCACCGGAAGAAATCGGAGTCAGGACGGAAAAAAGTGTTTTAATCCGATTCGCCCCGAGAGAACGGGCAGAGTCGTCCAAAGTTGGGCGGATTTGCTCAAAAACAGAAGAAATCACCCGATACGAAAAGGGCAAAAATGCCACGGACTCCGCGAGAATTATCAGGGCGGCAGAATTTTTAAATCGCACTGACGTGGAGGCGATTGCCAGAGCCAGACCGAACAGAGTTCCGGGAACCGCCGCAGGAATTTGGCAGACGACATCGATTGTCCTGCCAAAGGGAGAATTTGTCCGCTTGCAAAAATATGAGCAAAGCAAGGCGAGAAAGGTCGAGATTATCGCGGAAATAAAGGCAAAGCAGAAGGAATTTTTCAATTCTTTTGCAAAAGTCCCGATTTTTTGAATATGGCTGAGGGTGAATTCCGGGTTTACTCCCCAGAGCTTTTGAAAGCTTCCCGCCAAAACCGCAAAGCCTTGTGCCAGAACAATAGCAGAAATAAAAGCACAGAAAATAAAGGCGAGGATTTTTACCCAGACGGGAGATTTTCGCGCAATAACCGAAGAGTATTTTCCGCCGATTGTCGCTGTTTTTCCGGCAGATTTTTTTGCCAGATGATTTTGGAGGGCGAATAAAATCAGCGATGGAAGAAGCAAAATAATTCCCAAAACGGCGGAAGTTCCGACATTGAGCCAGCCTGTCAGCTGCGTGTAAATTTCAACGGCAAGAACCCTAAAGCGGCCGCCGACAATCATCGGGTTGCCAAAGTCACTGAGGACAGAAACGCCTATAAAAAGCAGGGCTGAAATTATTCCCGGAGCGGAAAGCGGCAACGTCACTGTGAAAAAAGTTCTGAATCGTCCGGCTCCGAGACTTCTGGAAGCCTGTTCCAAGGCAGGGTTGATTCCGTTCAGCGTTTGCAGGCAAATCAAGTATGCAATCGGAAAAAATGTCAGTGTCTGGGCGAGCAAGAGTCCCCAAAATCCGTAGAGCGAAATATCCAGTCCGAGCAAGCTTTTGGTGATGAATCCGTTCCGTCCAACTAGAAGGATAAAGGCCAGGCCCCCGACAAAAGGCGGCGTAATCAGATGAACGACTGGAACAGCGGAAAAGAATTTTTTAAATGGCAGGTCAGTTTTTTTCACTGCAAAGGCGTATAAAAATCCTGTGATTACGGAAAGCGTTGTTGAGCAAACACATTCCAAAAAAGTGTTTTTTACGGCCTGCCAAGTCCGGTCAGCTTTTAAAACTGAAGAAAAATCTGCCGCTGTCGGCTTTAAAATCACCGTGACGAGAGGAAAAATTATTGATATGCATAAAAAAACAACGGCGGCAAACCATAATAAACAGAATGATTTGCTGCCGTCGCCAATTTTTATTTTAGATTTCAAGAAGATGCCTATTTTACTTCCTGAGTCCAGCGGGCAATAACTTCTTCCCGTTGGTCAGCAGCCTTTTGTGTATCATACTTAATCAAGTCGATGTCGGCAACAGGAATGGAACCTTCCGCCCCCTTTGCGTCAGGATTTACCGGAATCGTAAAGTCAATTGAAGACATAAGTTCCTGAGCTTCAGCCGAAAGCATAAAGTCAACGAATTTTTTAGCGGCGGAAAGATTTTTTGCGTTTTTCATAATTGAAATAGCGTCAACATCACCGACAGACTGAGGCGGGGCGACCAGCTGAATGTCAAATCCCTCTGAGCGATATTTTGCAAGGGCATGAAGATAAGAGACTCCGATTGTATATTCACCGGTTCCGATTAATTTTGCCGGGGCAGAGCCTGAATCCGGGAACTGACCGACAAGGGGTGCCAAAGTCAAAAGATATTTCCATCCGGCATCCCAGCCGAGCCGCTGCAACTGGTCCTGAACGAACAAATATGCCGTGGAAGAAGCCACGGGATTTGTAAGGACGATTTCTCCCTTGAAATCTGAGTCAAGCAAGTCATCCCAAGTTTGAGGAATGTCTTTTCCTAGGAATTTCTGGGAGAAACGCTCTTTGTTTATACCGATTCCCAAAGTCAGGACGCAAAAGCCAGTCCAAGTTCCGTTTTTTGATTTCGCATATTCCGGAATTTTTTCTGCAGCAGAAGTCTTGTATTTTTCCAAGGCACCGGCGGCATCAGCCTGCATGTGGTAGTTTGACGCTCCTCCGAGAAGGACGTCAGCCTGAGGGTCATTCTTTTCTGCAATTACGCGGTTTACAAGCTCTCCGGTCGTTGCCCGTAAGTAAGAAACCGGAATTCCAGTCTTCTCTGTAAAAAGGTCGGTCAGTGCTTTTGTCTCTTCATCATGGATGATAGAATATACGTGTAATTCGCCGCTTTCATTTGAGCAGGCGCAGAGAAGAATCGACAAAAGTAAGGTTGGTAAAAAATGTGATTTTTTCATAGGAACCTCGGATTTTTAATTTCCCAGTATTTTACTTTCATTTAAGGAAAAAGGTCAAGATATTAAAAAACTGTTTTATAAAATTTTGATTTTACAAAAAATCGGCAGGTGGTCGGAATAACCGCTTCCCTTCCAGATTTTGTAAGACTGAGGACAGCCGTTTGAATCTGCCCAGTGACCGCTAGTGAGCGGAGAAAATTCTGAGATTTCAAGATTAGCCGCAAAAAAATGGTCGATTCTTGACCATTCGCCTTTGAACCTGTAGGAACCCGGCTCCAAAAGACCTTTCCCCGGCAAAATCCACGGGGAATAAACCGGACATGCGGAAAATTCCGGGGATAAAATCACGTTGTATGTCTTTTCGCTCGTGTCAGACTTCCATGTGAATTCTGAAATGTCGCGGTTGAAGTCTCCGCAGGCAAGGACTCCTCCTGACTCAGCAGCCCGCTTTATGCATGAGGCGAGGACTTTTTCCTGGGCATCCCGCCAAACTTCGGATTTTTCCGCCCCGCCAGATTTGCTTTTCCAGTGGTTCACAAAAAGCGTGAAAGTTTTTTCGCCGACATTTACGGAAAGCTCCAGAATCGGGCGGAGCTGGGGCTGCTTTGATTCTTCGGTCTTAATACTAAGCGAGTGCAGGCGGCTTTTTTCGAGCGGAAATCTGGAGAGAACTGCAAGACCTATTGCCGCCCCGTCCTCCTTTGCAAAAGTTCCGTACTTGTAAATGTTTTTTAAATTGAAAGTCCCGCTCAAAAAATTCGAAATGTCGTAAATCTGCTCCTCTTTTTCGATTTCTTCTAGAACTACTAAATCAGCGTTTGCGGCCTTTATGACTTCGCAGAGACGTTCCAGTCGGACTTTGTATTTTTCCTCTCCCCAGCCGGATTTTGCGCTCAAAAATTCGCTGTATTCTGTTCCATCGCTGACAGAATCAAAAAAAGTCTCGCAGTTCCAGTTCAAAACGGAAATCTCTTCGTAGCCTGATTTTTCGCAGGAAAGGACTGAACAGGCGCAGAAAAAACATGCGGCCGGCAACAAACAAAAGTGAAGGAAATTGAATTTTTTCATAAAAAAACCTCACCTTATTTATAGGCGAGGTTTTTCAAAATTCGGCAAGATTCAAGAATGAAAAGAAAAAAATTTGATTTTTTTCGCTGCGTTAGAGCGTGTAGCTCCGCAAGTAGCACGGCGGTTGAGCAAAGTCGAAACCCCGTGCTATGAGGGTTACCGAAGAGCGGAAGGCTCGACGGCGTGAGGAAGCCTAGCGACCGAACGGCGAACGCCCGAATTCTTTACTTTGTCACGTTGAACTTAAAGAAGAGAACATCACCGTCCTGGACGACATATTCTTTTCCTTCCGTGCGGTACTTTCCGGCTTCCTTGATTTTCTCTTCGGAACCGTACTGGCGCAAATCGTCAACCGTGTAGGCCTCGGCTTTGATAAAGCCCTTCTCAAAGTCAGTGTGGATGACACCTGCGGCCTGAGGAGCCTTGTCGCCGTTGTGGATTGTCCATGCGCGGCACTCGTCGGGACCGCCCGTAAAGAATGTGCGCAATCCCATCAGGTGGTAGGCGGCGCGGGCAAGAACTGTCAGGCCTGATTCTTTAAGTCCGACAGACTCCATGAATTCCTTGCGGTCGTTGGGATCGGTGATTTCAACAAGGTCGCTCTCGAATTTTCCGCAGATTACGATTACTTCGGATTTTTCAGCGGCGGCCATTTTTTTGACGGTCTCAACGTATTTGTTAGTTCCAGCTTCGATTGTGTCTTCATCGATGTTGCAGACAAAAAGCTGGGGTTTTACGGTCAAAAGATGGAGGTCGTAGATTCCGGCCTTTTCCTCGTCAGTCAGCTCGACTTCGCGGGCACATTTTCCTTCCTGGAGGACGGGAATCAGTTTTTTGACGGCGGAAAGGTAGCCAGAGTATTTTTTCTCCTCTTCCTTGCCCATAGCGCGGATTGCACGGGTCACTTTGTCCTGGCGCTTGTTGATTGTGTCTAGGTCGGCCTGACAAAGCTCGTAGTTGATTGTGAGAATGTCTGACTCAGGGTCAATCGGTGCGTCAGTCTTTGCGTCATCGCGGACGTGCTGGATGTCAGGATTGTCAAAGCAGCGGACAACATGGGCGATTACGGAAGTCTCGCGGATGTTTGCAAGGAACTGGTTTCCCAAACCTTCACCCTGGCTGGCTCCCTTGATAAGACCGGCGATGTCAACAAAGTCAACCGTGGCGGGAATTTTCTTTTTTGGCTGGAAGACGGACGCCATAAAATCAAGACGTTCGTCTGGAAGTTCTACGACTCCAACGTTCGGGTCGATTGTACAGAAAGGATAATTTTCGGCAGCAGCCGGGGCTTTAGTCAGTGCAGAAAAAATCGTGGATTTTCCAACGTTCGGCAGACCGACAATACCGCAAGTAAGTTTCATATCTTAAGTCCTGTAAATTGATATTTTCGCCTATTTTAGACCTTTTGCCCGTTCGTTTCAATAATCGATTTTTCTGGCACCCCCGCCGCTTTCTTCGGCGGGCCGGGCTTTGCGGGGCTACGGCTTTCGCCTCCGACCGCCTCCGGCGTTTTCGCTCCGCTCACCCCTCCAATCCCTGGTGCGTTTACAAAGTCTGCAATATTCCGCTATCATTTTCACCATGAAGAAAAATGAACGAGATATGACAGCGGGGCCGGTTTGGGAACACATTGTATTTTTTGCCCTGCCACTGCTTTTGGGAAATGTTTTTCAGCAACTTTACAATACGGTCGACAATGTTGTCGTAGGAAATTTCATCGGAAAGTCCGCCTTGGCGGCAGTAGGTTCTTCCGCCCCGATTGTCTTCGCCCTGATTGGATTTTTTATGGGTCTTTCAGCGGGCGCGGGCGTAGTGATTTCACAATACTACGGGGCAAAGCAGTTTGAAAAAGTCAGCCAGACTGTCCACACAACTATGACGATGACTTTTATTCTCTGCGTCATTTTAACCGTGGTCGGAGTCATTCTTGCCCCGGAAATGCTCAAATGGATGAACACCCCGGACGATGTTCTTGCCGAAGGTTCCGCCTACCTGAGAATCTTTTTTGCGGGTGCGACAGGAATGTTGGTCTACAATATGGGGGCAGGAATTCTGCGCGCCGTCGGAGATTCAAAAAGGCCTTTATACTTTTTGATTTTCACAACCCTTTTGAACACAGGCCTAGACCTTCTTTTTGTCTGCGTCTTCAACTGGGGAATCAGCGGGGCGGCTTACGCGACGATTTTTTCCCAGGGACTTTCCGCACTCATGATTCTTTTTGTGCTAACCAGGTCAAAGGAAGCCTACAAAATCGAATGGAGAAAACTTTCTATTAATCGCCCGATTTTACGGCAGATTATCTCAGTCGGTTTGCCCTCCGCTTTCCAGCAACTGGTGACGGCGGTAAGCAACGTGTTCGTCCAAGCCTACATAAACGCTTTCGGCTCTGCTGTCATGGCCGGATGGTCAGCCTACAGGAGCCTCGACATGTTCATGCTCATGCCGATGATGAGCGTTTCCCTTGCGGCAACGACTTTTACTGGGCAGAATATCGGCGCCGGAAAAGCTGACCGTGTTAAAGCCGGAGTCAGAACGTCATTTTTGCTTTCTGAAGGAATCACGCTTGTCCTAATTTTGCTCTTATGCTCGTTCAGCCCCCAGCTGGTGAGAATCTTCAACAAGGAATCAGATGTAATTGAAAGCGGAGTCCTCTTTATCAGACTCCTTTCCCCCTTGTACGTCTGCTGCGTGGTGAACCAGATTTTCGCCGGAGTCCTTCGCGGTGCCGGAGACGCAAAAGCCCCCATGCTGATTATGCTCTCAGCCTTCGTGCTTTTCCGCCAAATCTATTTGTTTATCGCCTCCCGCCTGAGCGATTCCCTTTCCGTAGTCGCGTTCGGCTATCCGATGGGCTGGATTCTCTGCTCGATTTTGATGTACGCCTACTACCGCACCGGCAAATGGAAAAAATACGCAATGGTGGGCTAGAAATTTTAATGTATAACATAAAAAAATTTATATTATACATTAAATTAACTTATCTTATACATTGACAGCAAAACCTCCCATTTATATTATACATTAAAGGGCTTTTATGAAATTTTCAGAGGAAACTGTCAAAAAAATCAATCATTTTATTCTCTGCAACGTTGAGCGAAATCCGAACTGTATTTCAGACGTAACGCAGTCACACTTTGGAATCTCAAAGCAGACTGCCGCAAAATACATCGGAGCTTTGGAAAAAGAAAATCTCATAAAAAAGACATCGAAAGGTCGCTATCCGAATTACCAGCTCGTAAACGAAGTCTCAGAGTTCCGCTACAAGGAAATTCCATCACTTTCCGAAGAAAAAATCCTCGTCCATGACATTGCTCCTCTGATTTCAGGAATGAAAAAAAACATAGTCCGTGCTTTTGACTACGCTGTAAGCGAAATGGTCAACAATGTAATCGACCACTCTCAGGCTGAGGACATGCAAATTACGGTGACAAAAAACGCCGCATGGACCCAGATTCTTGTGGAAGACAACGGAATCGGAATTTTCAACAAAATTCAGCGCGACTTGAATTTGGATGACCCGCAAAACGCAATCATAGAGCTTGCAAAGGGAAAATTCACATCCGACTCAAAGCATCACAGCGGCGAAGGAATTTTCTTCACCTCGAAAATTTGCGATGATTTTGCAATCGTCTCGGAAAATTTAATCTATAAGGGCGACAAACTCGGTTCCATGCTGGAAAAGCAGAACATCAATATGGAAGGAACCAGAGTCTTTTTGAAAATGTACAATGATTCCAAAATTGACCCGTCTGACATTTTCGACGAATACTCGGATTTGGAAAAAACTCCGTCATTCTACAAAACAAAGGTTCCAGTCAAAATGCTGGAGTCCGGTGACGTGATTTTAGTCTCCCGCTCACAGGCAAAACGTTTAGTCCACGGCTTTGAGAAATTCAAGGAAGTGATTCTGGATTTTTCAGACGTAAGTGAAATCGGCCAAGGCTTTGCGGATGAGCTTTTCCGAGTTTGGCAGAATGAACACCCGGACATCAAGCTGCTCCCAATAAACGCATGTGAGCGAGTGGTCAAAATGATAGGTCACGTCCTCGGCTGATTCCAAGTGATTCTACAGTGTCTTTTCCATTATGATTCCGTCGGATTTGCTTTTTCTCAGCGAGGGAAAAAATCCATCAATCCGGCGGACTTCCTTGAATCCCGCGTTTTCATAAATATGCCTCGCGCCGCCCCATTCCTCATTGACCAAAAGAATGGCCTTTTTGACTTTCGGGTAAGCCCCGCAAACCGACTCAAAGGCCTTATTAAAGAAAAAAGCTCCCAATCCCCGCCCCTGATAATTCGGCAGCAGGGCGAATGATGACACGTAAAGAATGCAGCCATCAGCATTATGAACTTTTTTTATCTTGTGACCGAGTTTAAAAATCTTGTCATCAGCAGGGACTGTCGACCAGATTTCACTGGTAAAATAGCCGCAGGTCAAAGCCTTCCCGTTCTCAAAGACAGTTTTTTCATCCGTGTCGCTCAAAACGATAAATCCTCGTGGAAAAACCTTCAGTCTTTCTTCAAAGGTCTTTTGCTTCTCCTGAATTTCCGGGATAAAGGCCGCCCGTTCAATTTTCATAATCGGGTCAATGTCAAAATTCTGCGCCGGACAAATAATCATAACAATATTATATCATAAATACATTTTTAAGACCCGCTTAACTTTTGACAAACCTATATTTGTATTATAAAATGAAAATAACTTAGCGAAACGGAAATAAAATGGAATTTAGAACAGAAATAGAAGGTCGAAAAACTTTTTTCATAGTTCCAGATGCGTCTCTTTTGCCAGAAGCATATCTTCAGGACTTGCTTTCTTCTGGCTATGAGTCTTATATCATTGATGACACAACCCATTATTGCCCGATTGACGCAAAAATCAGAATCATAATCGAATCCTTTCCAGACTCAATCCTCTTTTTCTTCATTGATTCCCAGATTGAAGGCATAGACTGGCACCGTTATATCGCATTGTTACAGCAGGAATTCGGTGGAAGAATTCTAATCGGCGTTCTTTATCGCAAGAGAACCGAAACAGAACGCCGAGAGCTTGAAAGATTTTACCTTATGAACGTTGGAATTCAGTGTGGCTGTATCGCCTTGGAATATCAGAAATCCAAGAATTTTGACTTGATTATGAAAGTCATGTACGCGAATCAGGCCTGCGGTCGCCGTAAAAACGTCCGCGCCCTCTGCGACAAAATGAGCAACGCAAACTTCGACTTTGGCGGAACCCACTTTGTAGGCAACGTCTCTGACGTTTCATTGAGCCATTTTTCATTCGTACTGCCCGGAGACCGAACATGGCCGGACATTCCGATTTACGAGAAAATCAACAATATTTTCGTCACATTCAACGGAATGCACTTCCGCACGAATGCGCTCTTAGCCTTAAAACGCGAAGTAAACGGCACGATGCTTTTCATATTCATGTTCCTAAAGTCAACAGGACAGAACGGCCTTGACCCTGACATAGAGCCTCGCGTGAGCGAAAAAATCTACATGGTCGTAAGCAACAAAGTCAAAAGCTACCTCCGCGAACTTTTTGACGAAGCCGCAAAAGCCTACAGATAATCAGGCAGCCTCTGTCAACCCGGTAAAACACAAAGTCCCCTGCCCCGGAATTTCTGGGGTTCGGCATCAGCTTTTTCCGTGGATTCCTCGCCCATGTAAATCCAGCTTATCTTTTTTCCGCCTTTCACTTGGATTTTATCCCCGCCAAGCCAGTAAATCCGATTTTTATCTTCTGGTAGCGGGGCGGCAAAGGCCTCATCGCGTTTTTGCTCGTACAATTCAATATTTTTTGCGATAAAGTCTTTTTTTACGGTCGGCTTAGGCAGGTCAAAATCAAACCAGCTTTGAACAGGCCGCTCTAGTCCACGTCCGTGCATCCACTCGTCAAGAGAATATTCCAAAGCGGGACCGAATTTTTCAGATTTTTCCTCGCCCTTAAAGTGAAGTCCGTTTTTGGCAAAAAGCGGAATCTCCTTTTCCTCAAGGGGCTTTAAGTCCGGCCACTTGCCTTCCTTCCATTCCTTGTAAACGCGGGAATGCCTGGTAAGAACAAATTTATGCCAAAAAGAAGAATCCAAAAGTCCGGCGGCGTAAAACTGTCGCAGGGTTTCCATGGAATTAATCAAATCCTGAGCCTTTTGCATCCAGTAGCCGTAAATCATGTAGGCGTGAACCAGAATTCCTGCTTCCTTAAAGGCGCAGCAAGCCTGAACGACTCCGGCCAAATCTATTCCTTTGTGAATCGCGTCAAGTCCGTTGCCGGTCGCAATCTCAAGTCCGCCTGAGACTCCGACAAGTCCGCCGTAAGCGAGAAAATCCGCGACATCACGGGTAAAAAACTTTTCAAAGCGGATGTTTCCCCACCAGGAAATTGGAGAGCCGTGCGAGATATTTTCTTTTGCAAAAGCAAGCATCATGGCAGGAGGCATGGCTTCGTCCACAAAATGGATTCCGTAGACTTTTTTTTCGCGGCAGGTCGCTAAAAGTCCCTCATACAATTTTTTGATGTCAGTCGGACAGTAACCGCAAACGTAGTCAAGAGTCACATCGCAAAAGGCACACTGGTGCCAGTAGCAGCCGTGAGCCATGTAAGCTTTTATCCACGCCCCGTCAGACCAAAGCCTGTGCATGGGATTCGTGTCGTCTATCAAAAGTGGGTAGCGGGAATAGTCGATGTCAGAAAAATCCGGGACTATTGAAGCCGTCTGCTCTTTTTCAAAATTTTGGGCGTCATCATCGGATTCTGCGGGTTCAATCACGGAGCCAGCAGTAAAAAGCCTAAGTTTATAGATTTGCGCGACTGTCCACTCAGTTCGCTGAATACGGTCATTGAGCCTGCGGTGTCCTGAGCCTGTCGAAGGGTCGAAATGACCGTCAACGTTATTTGTCCTAAAACAATCCGTGTGACTTTTTTTTAGCAAAGCGGACTCCATCAGCCGCCAGTAAGACCCGTAGCCCCGGTCGTAGCTCAGCGCATCGCAGAAATCAAAAAGTCCTGCCTCGTTCGTCTCGCGCAGCTCCGTGTTGATAAAGCCGCCGCCAAAGGTGACAAAAACATTTTCCCCGAATTTTTGCTTGAAAAATTTTCCAGTCGCAAGGGCTGGCGTAAAAGTTCCTGCGAACGGCAGGGAAACGCAGACCAAAGTCTTTTCGTCAGAATCCACATTTATCAATTCTTTGACGCGGGGATTTTCAATCAGATTTTCCAAGACCGGTAGGTAAAAAGTCTTCAAGACCGGGGAGTCTGCGCCTGAGGCGATTTTTTCAAAAGAAGACTCGCTTACAGTCAGGCTCTCGGCGTAGCGGACAAGGGCGAAATTCTCGTCAAAAACCGCCGTGATAAAGTCCGCCAAATCCGCGATTGCGTAACTTGCAAGCGAGCGGGCATCGTCAGTCGTAAGCTGATGGTCAAGGCCTTGCAGGTAACGCTCCATCCTGGCTCCGCGCGGAACATGCGCCCCGAAAGCAAAACGGTGGGCACTCTCATAAGAAGTCCCCTGCCCCGCCGCCGGACGCAAAATCGCTGTGATTGTATCAATCCAATTGAGCCACAAGTCCTTCGTGCTGATGTAACGGCGCAAATTAAAGGCAGCCTCAGAATTTCCCGCTCGCTCAAAAGAATCTGCCAAGTCGACGGCTTTTTTAGAGCAAAGTGAGAATAATTTTTCCAAACCGGAACGGCAAAAAATCGCGTCAAAAAGAGAAATATTCAGGTCGAACCAGGCTGTCTTGCAGCCCTGATTTTTAAAAAATGCGGAAAGATAAGCCCCGCTCGGATAAGCTGTGTTCAGCTGCATGACCGGCGGTTGAAGAATTAAAACGTTCACGAGGCATTACCTGCCGATTTTCCAAGAATCTCGTCAAAAATCTGCGAGGCGGCTTCTTCTTTGCTCAAAAGTGGAAGCTCCTTGCAGGAATCTTTTGTAATCACAGTGATTACGTTCGTGTCACCGGCAAATCCCGCACCTTTTACCTTCAAATTGTTGGCGCAAATCATATCAATCTGCTTTTTTTCAAGTTTTTTGCGGGAATTTTCCAGCATATTTTGAGTTTCCATTGAAAATCCGCAGACAAACTGACTTTTCCGTTTGTTTTTTCCAATCCAAGCGAGAATATCATCCGTCCTTTCAAGCTCTATTTTCAAATCCCCGTCTGCTTTTTTGATTTTCTGGTCAGAGACATGAGACGGCCTGTAGTCGGCAACTGCGGCAGCCTTGACGATTATGTCCGCATTCTCAAAATTTTCTTTTACCGCATTGAACATGTCCATGGCGGAAATTATGTCAATTCGCTTTACACCGGCGGGCGTTTTCAGGTTGACTTGCCCCGTCACAAGGGTCACGTCAGCTCCGCGTTCAGCCGCGACTTTTGCAAGGGCAAAGCCCATCTTGCCGGAAGAATGATTTGTCAAATAGCGGACAGGATCAAGGCTTTCTTGAGTAGGACCTGCCGTGATCAGAATTTTTTTGCTGGACAAATCCTTTTTGCGGGCAATCTCAAGCTCTATCTGGGCAAACAAATCCTCAGGCTCTGGCATTTTGCCTTTTCCTGTGTCACCGCAGGCAAGGTAGCCTGAAGCAGAGTCAATAATCTTGATTCCGTACTTGCGGCAGAGAGCCAAATTATCCTGCGTCACAGGATTTTCCAGCATGGCCGTGTTCATGGCAGGTGAAATTATTTTTGGACACTTTGCGGCAAGGAAAGTCGTTGTAAGCATGTCATCCGCAAGCCCGTGGGCGACTTTCGCGATTGTGTTGGCAGTTGCAGGAGCGATTATAAAAATGTCAGCTTTTTTCGCGATTGAGACGTGTCCGACCTTGAATTCAAAATTGCGGTCAAAGGTGTCAATCATGCACTTGTGGCCGGTCAGAGTTTCAAAAGTGACCGGATTTATAAAATTCACCGCGTGGCTAGTCATAATCACGTGGACATCAGCACCGGATTTTACCAGCATACTTGCAAGAGAAGCCGCCTTGTAGGCTGCAATCGAGCCGGTCACTCCGAGAACTACAGTTTTTCCGTTAAGCATAAAAGTCTCCTGTTTAAGTCCGCTATATTTTGTAGGCCCTGAAAGCGTCAGGATGATTCAAGGCTTTGTGGGTCGCCATCACGGCTGCCCGGTCAAAAGTTTTTTGGATTAAAAGAGCTTCGTCTTTGCTCAAGGCCGCGCGGGAAAGAACTTCGTCCCAAAGTTTTTGCATGTTTTCGCGGCCGGTGTGAGAAAAAAATCCGATTTGGGCCAAATCTTCCAAAATGAATTCGACAGTCTGCTTTAATTCTCCACGGGAAAGAGCTTCCCTGACATTTCTATTTTGACCGGAATCAGAATTCTCAGAATTTTTAAGTCCTGCGCGGAAAATCTCGTAGCAAACCACTTGAACCGCATGGCTCAAATTCAGAGAACCGAAGCTTTCGCTAGAGGGAATCGTCACCGCAAAATCACATTCTTCGACTTCCTCGGAAGAAAGGCCTGATTTCTCATTGCCAAAGACAATCGCGGCGTGAGAATTTTCCCCTTGAGAAGAAGCGGCATTCACGACCATTTTGGCAAGGTCTTCCGGCAAAAGCAAAGTTCCCTTGCGCTTGAGTCCAGTCCGCCTGGTTGTTCCGGCGGCAAATACACAGTCAAAAGCGGCTTCTTTTATCGAGTCAAAAAATTTCGCGTTTTCAAAAATCGGAGCGGCGTGAATGGCAAGTCTTTTTACGGCTTCCTCGTCGATGTCTGATTTTTTTGTGCCGACAATACGCAAATCGCTCATATCGCAGTTGGCCATTGCCCGGCAGACCGAACCGATATTCCGACTTTCCGCAGGGCGCGCCAAAATCACGGCAACTTTACTAAAATCCATGGTCAGATTCTAGCACAAAGGCAAAAAATATACAAAAAAAAGGGGCTGCCCATACTTTTGGGACAGACCCCTTCTATCTAGCCTGAAAATCTAAGTTATTTGGGCTGCTTTCCGATGTAAGCGAGGATACCACCATCGACGTAGAGGATGTGGCCGTTTACAGCATTTGAAGCGTCTGATGCCAAGAATACGGCAGGACCAGCGAGTTCCTCAGCGTCAAGCCAGCGTCCAGCCGGAGTCTTTGCGCGGATGAATGAGTCAAACGGATGCATAGAGCCATCGGGCTGCTTCTCGCGAAGAGGTGCAGTCTGAGGTGTTGCGATGTATCCAGGTCCAATGCCGTTGCACTGGATGTTGAATTCACCGTACTCAGAGCAGATGTTGCGTGTGAGCATCTTGAGTCCGCCCTTTGCAGCAGCGTAGGCAGATACAGTCTCGCGTCCAAGCTCTGACATCATAGAGCAGATGTTGATGATTTTTCCGTGTCCGTTCTTAATCATTCCAGGGATAACAGCCTTTGAAACGATGAAAGGAGCGTTCAAGTCAACGTCGATAACAGCGCGGAAATCCTCTGCTGACATTTCTGTCATCGGGATTCTCTTGATGATTCCGGCGTTGTTTACCAAAATATCAATTTTTCCGAATTTAGATTCGATGTCTTTTACAGCTTTCTGAACCTGGTCCTCTTTTGTAACGTCGCAGACAAATCCGTAAGCCTCGATGCCGATTTTTTTGTAAGCCTCAACGCCCATCTTCATTTTGTCTTCGTTCAAATCGTTGAAGCAGATTTTTGCGCCGCATTTTGCAAAACCAGAAGCGATTGCAAATCCGATTCCGTAAGAACCGCCTGTTACCCAAGCAACCTTGCCTGTCAGGTCGAAGTCTTTTTTCTCAAATGTGTATGCCATTTAAGTGAGCCTCCATTTAAATACTTATTAAAATTATATTCCAATTATAATAAAGATTCAATTGATTCACACGGGGGCAGATTTCCAAGCTGACTTGCCCCAAGGTCATCTGCGGCTTTTCCCGAGGTCTTTTAAATGACACTTGTGCAAAAAATGTCATTTTGCTAAACTGTTGTCATGAATACACTTGTAGCACTTTGCGCTGTCGGCGCGGAAAAAATTCTTGGAAATGAAATCAAACTTTTGGGCTATAAACTCGTAAAAAATGCCCCTGGACGCGTAATTTTTACTGGTGATGATGACGCGCTCTTTAGAACAAACCTTTGTCTGCGGACTGCTGACCGCGTTTACCTGCAAATGGCAGAATATCCTGCGGAGGATTTTGACCAGCTCTTTGACGGTGCTTACAATGTTAACTGGCAGGATTTTCTCAAAAAGGACAGCCGCGTGGTCGTTGATAAAGTCAGAATTTACAAGTCCAAGCTCAATTCAGAACATTCGATTCAGGGAATGATTCAAAAGGCAATCTACAAAAAACTCGGCGATGTCTGGAATATGACGAATTTGCCGGAAACTGGCGATGAAGCCGATATTCGTGTTTTTATGGACGAGGACATGGCCTTGGTTCTTTTGGACTTGTCAGGTCTGCCCCTCCACAAACGCGGCTACCGTGCAGACGGGGGAATCGCCCCATTGCGTGAGACGACAGCCTCAGTAATGCTCCAGTTTATGCTCTGGAGACGCAAGACTCCCCTTCATGACCCATTCTGCGGCTCAGGAACTTTGGCAATTGAAGCCGCCCTTTACGCCCACAATATCGCCCCCGGATTCGGACGCAGATTCGCCCTTGAGAACCTGCCGATTTTTAACCGCCGCCGTGCTGAGGAAATCCGCCGTGCTGAAGCTGAAAAAATCCGCACTGACGTTGAGTGCAGAATCTCAGGAACGGATATTGACCCTGCAGCCGTGGAGCGCGCCCGCAAAAACGCAGAATACGCATGTGTCGCAGCAGGACGCGCCTTGCAGATGATTGGCTCCGATGCGAAAATCGAACGCCCGACTTTTGATGTCTCTGACTTCCGCGACCTCAAAGCCCCTTTTGAAAACGGACTTTTAATTTGCAATCCTCCTTATGGCGAGCGCATTGGTGACGAAGCAGAGGCTGAAAAACTCTACAAGGACATGTCCACAATCTTTACGGACTTCCCCGGTTGGCAGATGGGCGTAATCACCTCGAACAGACGTTTTCAGGAATGTATCGGCCGCTACGCTACAACCCTCAAGAGTCTCAAGGCCGGAAATTTGGACACGACCTTCTACATTTACAACGGAAACGAAAAGCCTGCCCACCACAAGATCGAAGGCCGAAAGCCGCCCCGGGCAAAAACTTATAAAAAACGTGAATTCTAAAATCGGTCGGAGAAGATAAAAACAATGGCAATAGTCGTTGAACACGAAAAACGCAAGCGTGAAATTCTCGAAAAATCTCTGGAGCTTTTCTGTCAGGAAGGTTATGAGGACGTGACTTTTCAAAAAATCGCGGACACCTGCGGAATCACCAGAACGACCCTCTATATCTATTTTAAAAACAAGCGGGAAATTTTTCTTTTTTCCATAAAGCAGCTGACTACGAAATTTGAAAAATCCCTGATAAAAGCCGTAAAAGATGACAGTCTGAACGCGGAAAGCTGCCTGAGAAAAATCATGGCTTCGATTATCGATGCCTGCATTGAAAACAAGCGGCTTTTTGTCGTCCTCCTGCCATATCTGATGGCCCTGCAAAAAAGCGGAGTTGACCCGAACGAACGTGTCCAGCGGAGAATTTTACGCCTCCGCCACGTCCTTACGACGATTATAATCCGAGGGCAGGAAGCAGGTGAATTCAAAAAGCAGCCGGTAAAAACGATAAACGACCTGATTTATTCGATTGTCGAATCCGGAATTTTCAGAATCGCAGTTTTGAACCAGACTGACGTTTCTGACATCCACGAGATTATGAACAAGGCAATCGACGGAATCTTGACCGACAAGCAATAAGCAGACGCGGCAACGATTGGAGGGGCAGGGTAGGCTTCGTCATCCTTGACTCAGCCTACCCGATAATGCCGGCTCTTTTGCAACATTGTACGAAGCCTATGAGGGTTACCGAACCCCGGAAAGCGTGACCGGCGCTCTAGAGCCGGGGCCGCCCAAATTCCTGAATTCTTGCCCATTCAGCCGCATTTCACTAAAATTGACTTTATGAAAACATCTCAAATCCCCTTTAGAACGCTCCGGGACGCTCCCGCAGAAGCTGTTATTGCCTCACACCAGTTGATGATGCGGGCAGATTTAATCCGCAAACTTGGAAACGGACTTTACACATATATGCCGCTTGGACTCCGCTCATACCGCAAGCTCGAAGCAATCATTAAAGAAGAACTGAACAAATCAGGCGCATTTGAATTCAAGCCGACAGTTGTTGTTCCCGGTGACATCTGGAAGGAATCCGGCCGCTGGGACACTATGGGACCTCAGATGCTCAAGGCTAAAAACCGCGCTGAGCAGGACATGGTTGTCTCTCCGACAGCCGAGGAAGCCTACACTGCAATTTGCCGGGCAGGACTGACTTCTTACAAGCAGCTGCCAATCAACATGTATCAGATTAACACAAAGTACCGCGATGAGATCCGCCCCCGCTACGGAGTTATGCGCGGACGCGAGTTCAACATGATGGACGGCTACACGCTCAACATCGATGACAAGTCCCTTGACGAAAGCTACCAGGCCTATGCAAAAGCCTATCTCCGCATTTTCAAACGCCTCGGACTTAAAGTGATTCCCGTAAAGGCCGACACAGGAGCCATGGGTGGAAGCGGTTCTGAGGAATTCATGGTGGAAAGCCCGATTGGAGATGACACTTTGATCCTCTGCCCGAAATGCGGATACGCTGCAAACGTTGAGAAGGCCTCATGCAAGGCTGACCCCGCCGTTGACAATGACGGAAATCCACAGAAGCCGACTGACTTGAAGCCCGAACTTGTTGAGACTCCGAACGTTTTCTCAATCGAGGACATGGAGAAATTCTTCAAGCAGACACCGAAGACTTTCATCAAATGCCTGATTTACCGCGTAATCAACTCAACCCTTGATTTGAGCAAGGCTCCATACGGAAAAGATTTAAAATCTAAAAAAGAAGGGAACATGACCTTCTACCCGATTTCTTATGTCTGCGTTGCAATCCGCGCGGATTTGGACGTGAACGAGGCAAAACTTGCAGGCGCGCTAAAAGCCTCTGAAGTCTGCCTTGCTGATGACGAGGAAGTTGTCCAAATCGCCCAGGCCGGTCACGGATTTGTCGGCCCCATGTCAGCCCTCTGCCCGATTTTGCAGGACTTGTCTGTAAACGACATGCACGACGCAATCACAGGGGCGGGAAAGAACGGCTACCATCTCAAGCACGTAGAGCCAGGTCGGGACTTCACACCCTATATCACAGCCGATGTCCGCACAGTAAAAGAAGGCGACTCATGTTGCACTGACGGCTGTGACGGAAAATACTACACCACAAAGGGCAATGAGCTTGGCCACATCTTCAAGCTGGGCAAAAAATACACAGAGTCAATGGGCGTGACCTACCTTGCTGAAAACGGAAAGCCCGCAGTTCCGACTATGGGCTGCTATGGAATCGGTGTTGACCGCGTTCTTGCCTCAATAATCGAAGCCAACCACGATGACAAGGGAATCATCTGGCCGATGACAACCGCTCCATATCAGGTTGCAATCGTCCCGATTAAGTACGAAGGTCAGATGAAGGAAGTTGCCGACAAACTCTACGAACAGCTGGAGTCCGCAGGAATCGAAGTCCTACTTGACGACAGGAACGAACGGCCCGGTGTAAAATTCACCGACATGGAGCTGATCGGCTTCCCCCTGAGAATCACAGTCGGCGAGAAGAATTTACCAAACGTAGAGTTCAAGCCACGTTCTGCGGCCGAAGCGGAACTTGTTCCGGCAGAAAAAGCTGGTGAAAAGGCTATCGACTTTGTAAAATCCGCTCTCGCCCAGCTTAACGGCTAGCTTTTAGGATTTTTTTTATTGCTTATGAAAAAAACAATTTTTGCTATTTTGGCGGCCTTTTGTGCCGCCCTCGCATTCTCAATTCCCGGAGTAAAAGCCGAGCTTCCCGATTCTTCTGGGGAATTCGTCTACTACCGGGACTACTCATTCCAGCGGGAATCCTATGTTGGATTTTTGTATTATGATGACTCAACTTATGCAGTCCGCTACTTTGCTCCTGAAAGCGGTTCAGACTCAGCGTTCGAGCCGAAAAAGGAAATCCAGATTCTCTTTACGGTTGACCCGGCAAAATCCTACCTTGAGATGACTGGTGAGCGCATTACGACTCCTGTCACCCCGGACGACACTGACACAATCAACTACCTGCACGACCTGCTTTACGAGTTGACTTCCCGCCGCCAGAAAGCTGGAGATTTTACCGGAAGCACAAAAGTCGGTCAGGAATTCGCCCAGTTCGGCGGAAATGTCTCAATCGAATTTGACTCACTTGTTCCGATTTTTAATTTGCGCCGCATAGAGTCAGTCGAAAAAAAGCCCCTTTTTACGCTTGCAACAGTCGGAAGGATTCTTTCTTCAACTGACACAAGTTTCTCTGATTTTTCCGGCCTCCCGCTAAAATACAAGGATACAAAGCACGTTTTTGCCCAAGACAAAAAAGCAAAAAAAGCCGCCTTTACCTACGAAAGCAAAACGGAGGAACAGTTCAGGCAGAAAGTGACGCTTGACTCCGGCTGGGAACAGTCAATGGAAAATCTTTGGAGTCTCGGAAAAAATGCGGTCCTCACAGTGAACATCATCCCAAAATCCGAGGACGCTGATTTTTCAAAGAAATTTACCCGCCATCTGCTCACTGGAACAGACCATGCATACCCGGACTCCAACCTTGTGAAAATCGAGGAAAAAAAATCCGTCACGCAGATTGAAAATACATTTTACAATCCGCAGACGGACAATATGACAAAAGATTTTAAGATTCTTACAAAACTCAAATCCGGCGACACAGCCTTTCTTTCGCTGACAGTTTTTACCGGAGCGTATTCTGGCAACGAAAAGTATTTTGAGAAGATTCTCAAATCTTATTCCGTCAGCCTGAAATAGCAAAAAAATCGCCAAAATCAGTTAAAAGCTGACTGGGAAAGCGGAGTGCCAATCCAAACGCCTTCGCTTCCCAAATATTCTTTTTTGTCACCTTCAATCATAAACTGCACGGATTTCACCGTGGAAAACTGAGTCGCCGTAAAAACGACCTGCTCTAGCTGGGCGCGCAAGCCTACAACCCCAAGTCGGTTGAATTCAAATTCCTCGCTGAAATTCAAATAGGCCACCCCGTCATGCACAGTCGCAGAAAGTAGCCTTGTTCCGTCAGGAAGAAGCGACATGCAGCCTTTTGACTTTTCCTGCTGGTTGGGGCCAGAAATCAAGGCGTTTATCGAGTTTGTCAGCGGAGAGTCATTCTTTACAACCTTACGGGTCATGATTTTGCGGGCAAAGGTTCCGTCACCAAAAACCTCGACAAAACATATTTTCGCGTTGGTCACAGGGGTGGGAACCGTTGACTTATCGGATTTAGCCTTAGCAAGGTCAGCAGTTTTTGTATTTTCGGCAGAATTTTTCGCTTCTTTTTTATCTTCTGTAGCTTTTTCTGACTTTTCAGACTTGGCAGACTCTTTTTTCTCGTCCAAATCCTTTGCAGTCTGGGAGTTTTTTTCAGCAAGCCCGGCTGCCTTTTTCTCTTCTTTTTCAGGCTCTTTTGTCTCAATGATTTCTGTTTTTTTCTCAGGCTGCAAGACAGGACGACTTTCGCTCTTCGTGTTCAGAGTTATCACCGTGTCTTCAAGGACAGGAGCGTCCTTTTCCTGAGGCTTTTTCTTTTCCTCGTGCTTTTCCACAAATTCAGGAGTTTTTCCGCCCATGCGTTCAAAGAAATTCGTCGCCTTCAGGCTGGCAAAAATATCGTCCTGCTTAACTAAAAATACAATTATTAAAATTAAAAAAGCTAAAATCCAGCAGGCAAGACCCAGCCCAGTTTTTTTTTGTTTTCTTTCTTTTTTTTCTGACATTCTTTTATTATACCCTCCTAGGATTCAAAAGTCCATAAAAGCCCCTCCACAAAAAGTCCAAGAAATCCCCGCAAAGACGATTTATTTTTTTTATAAAAAATGCTATTCTTCTAATAATTTGTGAGTTTTTCTTTTACTCACCCGGAGTTTTTAGCATGGAAAACAAATCATTTGACTTAATAACATACGGAGAAACAATGCTCCGCTTGAACCCGCCAGTCAACCAGAGAATCATGCGTACCGATTCATTTGAAAAGCACGCAGGTGGCGCAGAACTCAACGTTGCTTCTGGAGTTTCACTTTTGGGCTTGCGCACGGGAATCATCACCCGCCTGCCCCAGAACGAACTCGGTGTTTTCATTAAAAACAGAATCCGCTTTTCATCAGTCTCCGACGACTATATAATTTGGGACAACTCACCCGATGCCCGCGTAGGCCTCTACTTTTACGAGAACGGAGCCTACCCCCGCAAACCTTCAGTAATCTACGACCGCAAGAATTCTTCAATCACCAAAATCAAGATGGAAGAAATCAACCCCAAAGTTTACGGAAAAACCCGCATGTTCTACACATCGGGAATCACTCTCGCCCTCAGCGAAAACACACGCAATGTCGCCTTGGAACTGATTAAAAATTTCAAAAACGCCGGCGCGAAAATTGCATTTGACGTGAACTACCGTGCGACCCTCTGGGACGAAGAGACCGCCCGCGAGACAATCAAAAAAATCCTCCCCTACGTTGACATTCTCTTCGTTTCGGAGGAATCCTGCCGCCGCATGTTCCAAAAAACAGGCACCCCGGAAGAAATGGACCGGGCTTTCTGCCACGACTATCCCAATATCGAAATCATCGCCTCCTCTCAGCGCGAAGTCATCAGCCCCAAATCCCATTCATTCACATCGCTCGTCTATTCACGTGAGAACGACAAATTCTACACCGAAGAGCAGTACAAGAACATCGACGTAGTTGACCGCATCGGTTCTGGTGACGCTTACTGTGCCGGAGTCCTGTTCGGAATGCTCAAATACAATGACCCGCAGAAGGCTATGGAATTCGGAAATGCGACTTGTGCAACAAAAAACACAGTCTTCGGCGACCTCCCGATTTCAGACTTTGACGAAATTTCTGGCATCATCAAATCCCACCACACAAAGGGAAAGCAGTCGGAGATGAACCGCTAGATTTTTCTTTTGGGCGGCCCCTTTGGGTCGTGTCTTTCGTGGTTCCGCTATTCGCTTCATTCTCAACAAAAAAGTCTTTAGGACTTTTTTGTTGAGAACGGTGCCACTACAGCCACTGCCGCTAACTTTACACTTGAATTTTTCCCGATAATAATCTATCCTTCCGCTAGGAAATAGGGGGATTTTCAAATGAAGATTTCTACGCGCGGTCGCTACGCCCTCCGCTTTATGATTGACCTGGCCCAGCACAATAACGGCGAATATATAGCCCTAAAGGATATTTCCGAGCGTCAGGAAATCTCAATAAAATACTTGGAGCAAATCACTTCCCTTTTAAGCAAATTCGGTCTCCTCCTTTCAGTCCGCGGCCCGCAGGGGGGCTACAAACTGGCCAAAAAGCCATCAGAATACACAGTCGGAGAAATCCTCCGCTTGACAGAAGGCAATTTGGCTCCAGTCTCCTGCCTCGAAGCAGAAGAAAACTCCTGCGCCCGCAAAAACATCTGCAAAACACTTTTCCTCTGGGAAGGCCTTTCAAAAGTCATAAACGACTATCTCAACGGAATCACCCTTGAGAATCTTTTGGACCACATCACCACACCGGAAAATCTTGACTACGTAATCTAAATTTTACCTTAGAGAGATTGACAAATAAGGGCTATAAATATATTCTAATTACATAGTAAACCGATAGGTTTTAAACCAAAGATTAAGGGGACATATATGGCAAAAATTGCAGAAAAAATCACAGATTTAGTCGGCCACACACCGCTTCTCGAACTCAAAAACATCGAAAAAAAATTCGGTCTTAAAGCCAGACTCGTTGCGAAGCTCGAATACTTGAATCCGGCCGGCTCCGTAAAAGACAGAATCGCCAAGGCCATGATTGAAGACGCCCTAAAATCCGGCAAACTGACAAAAGACTCTGTAATCATCGAACCGACCTCCGGCAATACAGGAATCGGCCTTGCCTCCGCCGCAGCCAGCTACGGAATAAAACTGATTCTCACAATGCCGGAAACCATGTCAGTTGAACGCCGCAACATCCTCAAAGCCTACGGAGCGCAAATCGTCCTCACAGACGGCGCAAAAGGAATGAAAGGCGCGATTGAAAGGGCAAACGAGCTTGCAAAAGAAACAGCAGGCTCCTTCATTCCTGGACAGTTCGAAAATCCTGTAAACCCGCAGGCTCACTTTGAGACAACCGGCCCGGAAATCTGGGAAGACACTGACGGAAAAATCGACGCGTTTGTTTCTGGTGTTGGAACCGGTGGAACACTCTCTGGAACAGGAAAATTCCTCAAATCAAAAAACAAGGACATTAAAATTATCGCCGTGGAACCGCAGACATCAGCAGTCCTTTCAAAAGGCACGCCCGGCCCCCACAAAATTCAGGGAATCGGAGCGGGTTTTGTTCCGGCGACACTGGACACAAAAATCTACGATGAAATTATTCCGGTAGACAACGAAGTTCCATTTGAATACGGAGCCTTGTTCGGAAAAGAGGAAGGCTTCCTCGCAGGAATTTCTTCCGGCGCGGCCTTGTGGGCGGCAGTCCAAGTTGCAAAACGCCCTGAATACGAGGGAAAGACAATCGTAGTCCTCCTCCCCGACTCAGGAGACCGCTACTACTCAACAGCCTTATTTTCTAACTAATTCGTAAAGAATAACTGCGGCGGCTTGGGCAACATTGAGACTTTCAATTTGCTGGCCGCCGTTTTCATTTTGACCAAAAGGAATCGTCACAAGCTCATCACACAAAGACTTTACCATTTTTGAGATTCCATGCTCTTCGTTTCCCAAAATAATCAGGAGGGGCTTTTTCCCCTTCAATTCGCTGAGTTTAGAAACGCTGTTTTTTGTATCGACAGCGGTTCCAACACGAATCATTTTTCCTTCCATGGCACGCAAAAGCTTTTCGATGGATTTTATCGAATAGATATTCACGTATTCCATGCCGCCCTGGGCAACCCTGTAGCTTGAGGTTGTAACAGAAGACTGGGCTTCATCTATCGGAATCACGATATTTTCAATGCCGAAAAAAGCCGCTGAACGGACAATGGCCCCCAAATTATTCGCATTTCCAACACGGTCGAGCAACATGGCGGATTTTTTATTGTGCAGCCATTCATCGGTAATGTCAGTGGTCAGAGGCTCTATTCTGGGATTGCGAATCATTGCCACGACTCCCTGATGGTGAACGGAACCGCAGAGTTTTTCCAATTCACTTTCGTCCTGAACCTTGTTGTAGGAGCGTTTTTGAGCCGCCATAAATTTACAAAGGTCACGCAATTCACCCATGCGGTCAGAAGAAAAATACAAACGCTGAATTTTCTGTGGATTTTTATTGAACAAAGCCATCACAGCGGCAAATCCACATACCGCAAGTTCATTTCTAAGGTCGTTTTTCATAGATTTAATGTATAGGATTTTTGCTTGATTGAAAAGACTGCAAAAACCTGTGGAAATCTTGTGGAAACTGTGGAAAAACCTGTTTAAAACTGCCCACTTTTCCACATTTCGTACACTTTACAATCAACTTTTTCCACAAAGAAAATCTCTTTCCAGAGGAGAAAAAGACATAAAAAAAGCACCCGGAATATATCCGAGTGCTTTTTGCTATTTAGATTAGACTAAATATTAGTCAAACTATTTGAGCAAGCGGTTTGCCTTTGCGTAAGCAATACCTTCGTCTTCCCAAGCTTTTCCACCGAGCTTGTCGAATTCTGCAAGCCAAGCATCCCAGTTAGCTTTTGTAAGCTGGCGTTTGCCTGTCAAGAACTCTACAACACCCTGCTCGTAGAAGCGAGTAATATCAGCATTGGCTTTCGGCATTTTGTCCTGGCCAGAGCAAGCTGTCCAAGGTTTAGCCTGCATCTCGCGGAGAGCCTTCAAAGCAGAAAGTGTTTTTCCTGACTTTGCAGCCTTGTATGTCGGATAGCGGGCACCGAGCTCGATGTCTGAGTTGTAGTAAACAATGTTGCGGAGCTGTGTATAGGGCTGCATTTCTGATTTTGTCCAAGCTTTGCTAGGATCAGGAAGTCCCTCTGTAGAGATAGCACCGTTAACAAGTTTGTAGTTTACACCCTCTTCACCGAAACCGAGGAGGAAGTATCCACCGTCTTTAGACTCGTCTGACATCCATTCAAAGACTTCTGCGATAAGGCGCATCTTTGTCTTAGAAACCCACTTACCATTCTGCTTTACTTTTGCCTTGTCACTGTTGTTAACTTTGGCAGAAAGAGCATATCCACGATAAGACTGTGAGTAAGTACCACATGAAGAATATCCCTTAGGTCCAACAGGAGGATTGATGATTACCAATTCACCGTTCGGGAAGTTGTTGTCAAATGCTTTGTAGTTAGACTCTGAGAAAGCAGCAGCGTTCTGCTCGCGGAAGATACCGAATTTTCCCTGTTTCCAAGCAGCGCGGAAGTCATCCTTCTTGTATGAAAGCCAGTTAGGATCGATAGCACCAGCATCGATAATCTGCTTTACATACTGCAAAGCCTCAAAATATTCAGGCTTGCGAACAGTCAAACCAGGGTTCTTTGCTGTGAGGTTCCAAGTACCGGCAACACCGAAAGCTCCAACGAGTGGGTCAAAGCGGCGGCCAAGACCATCGTTTGTTGAAGAAAGCTCAAGCCATGCACCAAATCCGTATGTATCAGCTTTTCCGTTTCCATCAGGATCGTTGGTTGTAAAAGCCTTCATTACGTTCAAGAATTCGTCTGTTGTCTTCGGAACAGAAAGTCCGAGCTTTTTGAGCCAGTCGTTGCGAATCACAACACCTTCGTTGCGAACGATTGAACCAGGCTGATCCAAGCGGTATGAGCCTTTTGCTTTGCCTTCGCCAATTGTTGAGTGAGCAATAGAAGCTGCATCGTACAATTTCTTTGTGCGGTTGGGCATCATTTTGTACATATCGTCAACTCTTGCCAAAAGTCCGTTCTGGTAGATTACATCGTAAATCTGGTCTCCCAACATGAATACGTCAGGAAGAGAGTTTGCAGCACCAGCGGCGTTGATCTTCTGGTTCTGGTCAGCTTCAGAAGAAGGCAACATAGAAATCTTAAGATTTACACCGAATTTATCTTTGATAATTTTAAGAGCCTTCCAATCTGCGGGCGGCGGTCCAGCTTCTGTTACGGCTGCACCGTACCAAAGTTCGACATCAAGAGTTCCGTCCTTGTTTGTTTTCAAGCTTTTTGAAAATGCAGGGGCGGCAACTGTAAGAATCAATGCGATAAGAGCGAGATTCTTTAAAAAGTTTTTCATTTTTTCCTCCTTTTTTGAAAATTAAATGAAAACTATTTCACATGTTGTGACCGACTTTAAAAAAAGCCAGTCAGAAAATTTTGGTTACATTATAACATCAAATTTAAACCGGATATATAAAATTCTAAAACCCGGTTTAAGAAAGAATCAGCCTTTAACACCACCAAGCATTGTACCCTTGGTGAAGTATTTCTGAATGAACGGATAGGCAAGGAACATAGGAATTGCAGAAAGCAAAACAGATGCAGCCTTAATTGCTTCAACAGGAGCGTTTCCGAAAGCGTTAACTTCAACGAATTCGTTCATACCAGATGCCAACAAAATGTTGCGCAACAAAATCGGCAATGGGTTCAAATCTGAATTGGTTAAGTAGAGCATCGGGTGCATAAAGTCGTTCCAGAATGTAACACCGTAGTAAAGAGCGATTGTCAAAATAATCGGCTTTGAAAGCGGGAGAATAATTGAAAGAAGAACTCTCCACTCCGGAGCGCCGTCGATGCGAGCTGATTCCTTAAGTGACTCAGGAATTCCCTCAAAGAATCCACGGAGAATCAAGACGTTGTAAGTTGTTACTGCGCCAGGAATAAATACAGCTGCCAAGTGGTTTGTAAGGTGCAAGCCAGTAATAACCAAGTATGTCGGGATCATTCCGATGTTGAAGATATAAGGAACAAGGATGAACAAGGTCAAAATCTTCTGTCCGGGCAAATCTTTTACTGACATACAGTAAGCAAGGGGAACAGAGAAGAACAAACAGGTGAAAACACCAAAAATCAAAATCTTCAATGAGTTCCAAAATGCAGAAATAAATCCTGCATTGCCAAGCAAAGCCTTGTAAGCATCGAGCTGCCAGTCCCACGGGCGGAACATACCTTCAAGGTATGAATACATATATCCGTTCGGGCGGAATGACTGTGAAATTGTAGACCAAATAGGAATAAAAATCACAACACCGATGAAAACAAGGAATACGTTAACAAAAATGTAGAATGTGCGGTCAGCCGCTGTCAATTTAACTGTCTTTGGTTTTTCCATTTTTTTACCTCAAACCTTAGTAGAGTGAAGACTCTGTAAACTTCTTTACAACCCAGTTAGAAAGGGCAACCAAAATCATACCGAACACACCTTTGAAGATACCTACGGCCGTTGCCAAAGCGAACTGGAATTCAAGAAGACCCTGACGGTAAACCCAAGTGTCAATAATATCTGCAACTGAATAAACCGGAACTGAATACAACATGAACATCTGGTTAAAACCGGCGTTCAAAATCGTACCGAGTTTAAGAAGGACAACTGTAACGATAACAGGTTTGATTGAAGGAAGGGTAATATACCAAACGCGCTGAACAGCAGTTGCACCCTCAACCATTGCAGCCTCAAACAAAGAGGGGTCAATTGCCATCAAAGCCGCGATAAATACGATTGCCGCCCATCCCATTTCCTTCCAAGCATCAGAAAGAACAACGATTACAGGGAAAGACTTTGTATCAGTAAGGAAGCCTACCGGAGTTCCACCACAGAATTTGATGATGTCGTTTACCATACCATCGCCAGGAGCCAACAATGCAAGCAAAATACCGTACATAATAACCCATGAAAGGAAGTGCGGCAGATAAGCCAATGTCTGAACTACCCTGCGAAGAATGTCGTGTGTACATTCATAAAGTGTAACAGCCAAAATAATTGAAAGCGGAACAGAAACTACCAATTTCGCCAAGCTGTACAAAACTGTATTGCGAAGAAGCTCCGTGAAATAGAATGACTGGAAGAAGTCTGTAAAATTATGAAGACCGACCCATTTACTGCCCCAAACTCCGTTAAGCGGGGTAAAGCTCTTAAATGCAATCTGTCCATTCACGATAGGACCGTATTTTATTACGGTATAATAAACTAACGGAATGACTAACAGAGCGTAAACAGAAAAATGTCTCTTAATCTCACGCCAAAGATCTTTTTGGGGAGTAAGAACTTTTGCATTTTGTGCGTCCATATATGTAACCTCATTAAAAAATATAACGTTTTGTAAAAAAAAGATTCCTATGTATTATTGGACAAAACCGTACTTATTTTTCGTACAACTACTGTTTTGTACGGATTTTTCCAGGGGGAACACCGTATATTTTTTTGAATACACGGCAGAAATAAGCCTGGTCTTGAAAACCTGTATTCTCCGCGATTTCGTAAATCGTGGCGTTGGTTTCAAGAAGCATTTTCGTTGCCAAATAGATTCTGTACCTATTCAAATACTCCCAAAGAGAAAGTCCTATTTCTTTATGGAAGATTCTCGTCAAATAGTCCTCTGAAACATGAACGGTATCTGCCAGTTTCCAGCGGACAATCTGCTGGGAAGCATTTTTATTTAAGTAAAGAATCGCCTTTTTGACTATAGCACCTGTATGAGGTGGCAAGATTTCATCCCCGGCAATGACTTCTTTTACACGGGCATCAAACTGCTCTGATTCGGCCGCCCCACGGTTGCACAAAATAACCCTAGGATGCTTGCAGAGCATTTCGACTTCTTCTGAAGAATCAACAACGTCTGGGAGGACAAGAATCGGCACAAGAACAGTTTTTGAATTCCGGCGGATTTTTTTGATATTATCCTCATCGATTCTTTCAAAAACAATGAGCGATGGGGTAATTTCCGCCAGAATATGGTCAAATTCCGCCATTGAGGAAATTGAAACGCTGTTCGTATCCGTAGCCCAAGTTCCGAATTTCGTATATTTTGTTCCGACAAAAAGGACAGGCTCCGACTTTTGCGAACGGACTTTCTGCTCCAGAATTTCCACAAAATTATGGCCAATCAAGTTGTGGCTGTAACAAATCATCGGGGCGCGGAAAAGAACTTCCTCATGGCGAAGACCATAAACTTTTACCCACTCATCAATCGGAGCATCGTCAGGCCGCCATGTAAGGGCATAATACATCTGCCCTAGTTTTGCAAAATCCACGTCCTCTTTTTTGAGTTTCTCCACTTCCAAACCAAAAATTTTCAGATTTTTTTCACCCACTGATTTGAGCGGAGAAAGTTCCAGAACCTTCTTTGGACTTTCATTCTGCTTTGCCGGAGGCAGTCCTGCCAAATTCGGCCATGGAAGGATGATTTCCGTGCGAAGCTCTCCTTTTTTGATTTCGCCGTACTGAAGAAGGATAATTTTTTCAGCAAGCAACATTTCCGGTTTTGTCCAGTCGATATGTTCAGAATCGACCGAAAGACAGACACCTGCAATTCTTTCTTCAACAGATAGGGAATTTCCGCTGAAATCAAAAATTGTCTGGACGGATTTTTTCAACCGTTCGGCATCACCGTACAAAAGAGGAATTTCATGCTCAAGAGAAGCAACGACTGAGCCCGGCAAAATCTGGCGAATGTCAAAAAGTTTTTTATCCATCGGCAAGTCATTGACTTGGGAACGGGTCAAGTCGACGAGGGTTTCTGTTTTTTGCAACTGGGCATCGATTTGAGATCGGAGGAAAAGCAACTGCTCGCCCAAAATTTCCTTATCAACAATTCCGCCCTCAACATTGCTTTCCATTTGAACGACTTTTGCGGAGAGATTTTTAAGGGGGTCACACAAATCAGAACCAACATTCGCGAAAAATTCAGTTTTGGCAAATTCAGCCTGCTCGGCAATCTGCTTGGCGTTGTTAGTTTCTTCAAAAAGGAAAATACTCTGCAAGGCGGAGGAAATCGTCGTACGCAAGTCTTCGTAAATGATTCCATGAACACCGCAACAGTCGGTAATCAAATATCCAAGCGGCTCATTTTCCATGAAAAGCGGCTGAACGACAAAAACTCCTTTTGCGCAAAAACCTGAACACTTTGCAGGAAGCAGCATTTTTCGGGAGAACATTATCTCTTCATCAGAAACTTCGCCGTTGGAAGCAAATCCACCGATAAAGCGGGAAAAATCATCATCAGAGTAAAGAACTACCGCCGCATTGTGAAAACCGATTTCAGGCAGGCTGTCTGATAAAATATGAATTAGGCTCTTGCGGTCATGGGCAGAAATCAGCTTGTTCTTAAGGCGGCTGAGGGCGGCAGAAATTTTGCTTGCGGCATAATTCTCGCCTGCAAAAACCCTCGCCTGAACTTCCGAAATCAAAACTTCCGCTGACTGTAAAAGTTTTTCAACATCCGGGTCGGCAGAATTGCGAAGAGTGTTGTAGTTGCGAACAAGACGCAGAACATGGTAAAGCTTTGCAGGTTCCTCGCGCTTCTCAAAATATTCGGTCAAATCTTTTTTGAGCTGGAAAAGGAAGCCATTTCTGTCCTTTGAAAAAAGCTGCATAAAAAGCTTGGAGATTCTTCCGAAAATTACATTCGTGTCTTCCGGGAAAAGTCTTGAAATTTTGTCGGCAAAGGCTGGGACATTTTCCGCTGCGGTAGAAGCCCCTTCGCCATCCCAAGCTTTTACAGCATTGCAGCCACAGGATTCACGGATGATAAGCTTTGTGCTCAGAGTTTTTTCTGATGAAGTCTTTTTGTCTTCATAAACTTCACCAATCATTTTGTAAGCGGCAAGTCCCATCGCATCATAAGGAAGATGGACAGTTGTAAAAGGAGTTGCCAAAATCTGACTTTCCACGGAATCATTAAAACCGCCGACAAGATAATCCGCAGGCATTTCAAACCCCTTAGACTCAAGCCAGCCGACGGCAGAAAGAGCCATCAAGTCAGAAGAAGCAATCAGGGCATCAAAATCTTTACCGGGCCTAAGTTCCCGGTCTTCACAAAGCTCTTTGATTGCGTCCTCGCCGTTTTGCCAACTGAAGGGGGAAGAAATCAAATCTTCGTAGTCAGAAAGATTAAATCCGGCATCCGTAATTGCGTCCTTAAAGCCCCGGAAGCGGTCTTCTGCGGATGTGTGATTTAAAGGGCCGCGCAAAAATGCGATTTTTTTTACGCCGTGCTCTTTTACAAAATGGGCGACCAATTCTTTCATGCCAGAATAAGCGTCAAAATCAACGACAGGGGCCGACAGAATTTTTTGTCCGATTGTCACAAGGGGAAGGTCTGCAAATTTTTCGTGAAATTTATTAAGCTCTTCGATGGAAACACGGCCACCAATAGAAGACGCCCAGCTGATTACGCCATCAAGGTTTTCTGGGCTTGCAAGCGAAAATATATCGTTACGGAGATTCTCTGAACCCGGCTGAGGGTCTAATCTACCGCCAGGAAATATAAAAAAAACTCCGTCTTGTTTTGCCGCATGGGCGGCAAGAGTATGCCAAAGATTTAAAGCCGAGCCGGTGTGGATATTTGACAAAATAAAACCAGTTCGTTTTAAGTTCGGATTTTTCATAATTCAAGTCTTAATTATATATTAATGTCGTTTTTATTACAAGCTATTTATGTTTTGTCCAAATCTGAAAAAAGACTGAAAATTATTGACGTTTCACACTTGCGTGCGGTAGGCTATACGTTGCGACAAGCGCTCCGTTTAGCTACCAAGGAAGTTATTGACGTTCCACACTCACGTGTGGCAGGCTATGGAACCCCGGAGTTCGGACGCGAAGCGGACGAATGAGCGGATAGCGAAGGGTGGAACAGCCGACCCGGAGGGGGCCGCCCAGAAACAAAAACTATTCCGCCTTTTCAAACAAAACGTTATTTTTTAGCAGAAATTCAAAAGAGGAATTCTTGGAAATGAGCAAATGCTCTTTCATATTTTCAGCGGCGTTTTCCCATTCTTTTTTTAAACAAGATTTCAGGACCGCAGCATGTTCTTTCATTGATGCGATGACACGCCCCCTCAACTGCTCGCCCGTCAGAATTCGATAGCGACGATTTTGCGCACTTATAATATCAAACTGCCGTCTTATGTAAAGATTCGGGACGACGGAATTCAAGTAATTATGCAGCTCATCATCAAGGGCAAACATTTCCCGAATATCCATCGCATCGCTACACTTTTCCACGCTCTGATAAAGGGAAAGCAATTTTTCTTCTTGTAGCATATAGCCATAGTTCAGCAGACTATATGGTTCAATCAGCAAGCGCACCTCAAAAATCATGTTCATTTCGTTCAAACTTATCGGTGAAATGCGTATACCTTTTTTGGGCATTACAGAAAGAAGATTCTCTTGTTCCAACTTGCCCAATGCCTCACGTATCGGCGTGCGACTTGCGGAAATATCGTTCTGAAGCATTTCCTCACTTATAAGGCTGCCGGGTTGATACTGGCAGTTGATGATTTTTTCTTTTATCAAGTCATACGCTTTTGCTTTCAAATTTTTGGACATGTCTCGATTTTAGGCTATTCGTTCTCGCTTTGTCAAATAAAAAAATACAACGTTGCAGTTTTTTCGCAAAAAAATATAAAAAAAATTTGACAATTAAATGGGGGGGGGGGGTAAAATCAACTGTTGTATACAACAGTGCGCATTGATAAACAAAATTAAACTTCCAAAGAGGAACAAAATGAAAGCTATTTTTATTGTTGCACCTGGGAAAGTCGAGATTCGGGATATTGAAAAACCGACACCAAAACCAGGGGAAGCCCTTTTACGGGTTTTATACGGCGGAATATGTGGCAGCGACTTAGGTTCATATCGGGGTACATTCGCCTACTTTTCATACCCCCGCACTCCGGGACACGAGCTTGCTGCAGAAATCGTAGAAATCGGAGAAAACGAGCGTGGTTTAAAGAAAGGCATGATTGTCACCTGCAACCCCTATTTCAACTGCGGACACTGTTACTCTTGTTCGCACGGTCTTGTAAATGCCTGCATGGACAATCAAACGATGGGAGTACAACGTGAAGGAGGCTTTGCGGAATACATCACCATGCCTATTGAACGCATTTACGATGGCAAGGGGTTGCCGCCGAAAGTCCTCGCGGCAATTGAACCTTTTTGCATTTCCTACCACGGCATAAGTCGGGCAGGGGTAAAATCCGGTGACACTGTGCTTATTGTCGGAGCGGGCACAATCGGAGTTTTGGCTGCCATTGCGGCAAAGGCAAAAGGGGCAAAAGTATACATATCAGATGTAGCCGAACAGAAACTGGAATACGCGAAGGCTTTCGGAGTAGACGGTACTATATTGAATTCCTCTCCAGAGGAATTTTCAAAACGCGTAAATGAAATAACAAATGGCAATGGATTCGATGTTACGGTAGAAGCAGTCGGACTTCCTTCCACCTTCCTTAATTGTATTGATGCGGCTTGTTTTGGCGGCCGAATGGTACAAATTGGCGTGGGCAAGAAGAACGCAGACTTCAACTTTACACTTATTCAGAAAAAAGAGCTGAATATTTACGGCTCGCGAAACGCCCTAAAAAAGGACTTTATCGAACTCATTGACCTCGTGAAAGCAGGGAAAGCCCCGCTCGAAAAGATTATCACAAATGAATACTACTTTGAGGATGCGGCCCAAGCATTCAGCGATTTTGACAAGAATGCCGGCAGCATGTTGAAAGTTGTTCTTCGATTTGAACGTTAGCATTAATTAAACACTTAATTCGTACCAAAAAAATACGAAAAGGAGGATATGGTATGAAAAAAACGGCAATAATCACAATTGCTTTGGCTTCGGTAGCAGGGCTGCTGCTTTCCGGCTGTACAAAAAAAGAGGGTGCTGCAAAACCCGCCAAGCAGGTCACAGTACAGATTGGCTTCGAAAATTCAATGTCAGAACCAGTCGGTCAGGCGTTGAAAAAATGGCAGGATTTGGTAGCAGAAAAAGGAGACGGCTCCCTTAAAATTGAGCTATATCCTGACAGTCAGCTTGGCGCAAAGAGCAAACTGATTGACTCCATGCTGCTAGGAGAATCAGTTATCACCCTTGCTGACGGTGCCTTCTATGCCGACTATGGGGTAAAGGACTTTGGTATTGTATTCGGACCGTTTTTGTTTGAAAACTGGAATCAGTGTTGGAAACTCATAGAAAGCGACTGGTACAAAAGTCAGTGCGAGCAACTTGAGAAGAAGGGGTTAAAAATTCTGACCTCAAATTGGATTTATGGCGACCGCCATATTCTGACAACAAAGCCGGTAAAAAAAGTCAGCGACCTTAAAGGTCTAAAAATCCGAGTTCCGACAAACCAGATTCAGTCAATCGGTATGGATGCTCTTGGTGCAACTTCAACAGGAATGAGCCTGGGAGATGTATATCAAGCATTGCAGACTAAAGTTATCGATGGCGCGGAAAACCCGTTAGCAACATTATATGGCAGAAAGCTTCAGGAAGTTGCAAAGTATCTTATCCTCGACGGCCACGTAAAGAATTTTACGACATGGGTATGTTCAGCAGATTTTTTCAACTCACTTACGAAAGCTCAGCAGGAATTACTCGTCTCTACAGGCAACGAAGCTGGATTATATAACAACCAGTTGCAAAAAGCTTCAGAGACAGATTATTTGCAGAAAATGAAGGACGATGGCTGTATCGTAACAGAGATGACTCCCGAATTACAAGCAGAATTTAGGGCTGCGGCACAATCTTTCTATACTAAAGGTGACGTATTCGGTTGGTCTCCCAATTTGTACGATGCCGTAAAGAAAGCCATGTCAAACTAAATACTGTCATAGCTAAAATGGGCTGTCCAATAAGTTTATGGTGTGTGGCCATTGAGCCTTCCGAAATGACCTCTCGAACTATATATGGAAGTTTCGACATAGGGAGCGTTGAGAAAACGCGTAAGCGTTTTTAGCGACTCTCCGAAGCAGCTGTGCTGCGTAGGGCTCAACCACCGCGTTTTATACTTTTGAGACAGCCCCTTATCTTATAACAGGAGAAAAGGAGTATGAGTAATCATAAATCCAAATTGCTTGCCGCATGTAAAAACTGGGATATAGTTTTGGCATCAACGGCACTTGTCATTTTGATTATCGTAACATCGCTCGGCGTATTAATGCGCTATATATTCGGGAAACCCTTTACTTGGCTTGAGGAAATACAGCTATTCTGCATGGTCTGGATTGTTTTTGGTGCGAGCGGAGCCGCTTTTAGGACAAAAAGTCATGTTGCAATTGAAATGGTTGTCGATTCACTACCAAAGAAAGCTCAAAAAGTCATAGGTTTTATTATTGATGCTGTCGTTGTATTAGTATTGGGATACCTATTCATACAAAGCATCGGTTTTGTAAGTTTGTTCGTAAGAAGTGGGCGTTCAACAAACATGCTGAAAATTCCGTATTGGTTCATTTATGGCATCGCCCCGGTAACAATTATAATAATGATTGGCAATTATTTCTTTTCAAAATATATCAAATCAAAAGATGATGAGGAGGCGGAAACAATATGAGTACATTACTATTATTTGCGGCAGTCGTCTTGCTGCTCCTTTTGTTCTTTAAAGTTCCCGTCTTTGTTTCGATTCTGGGCGGCTCTGTCATATACTTTCTTTTTAATCCGGATGTAAATCCGATTGTATTTGCACAGCAGGCTATTACCGGAACAGAAAGCATTTCCTTGCTTGCAGTTCCTTTCTTTGTGTGTGCCGGTACGTTCATGAATTACACAGGAGTAACAAAACGCATCATGGATTTTGCCTCGGTCATTACAGGACGAATGACAGGCGGTCTTGCACAGGTAAACGTTCTGCTGTCCACACTCATGGGAGGACTTTCAGGCTCCAACCTAGCAGATGCGGCAATGGAATCAAAGATGCTCGTTCCTGAAATGGTGAAAAAAGGTTTTTCGTTGGAATTTTCATCCGTAGTTACGGCAGCATCTTCCATGATCACGCCCCTTATTCCGCCGGGAATTGCCATGATCCTATATGGTTGCATTGCAAATGTTTCTATCGGAAAATTGTTCGTTTCTGGAATCGGAGTAGGAATCTGGCTTTGCGTCTCAATGATGGTAGTCGTAGCTCTGGTTTCAAAAAGGCGTGGCTATAAGCCGATGCGTACACAGCGTCTCTCCACAGAAGAAATCAAAAAAGTAGTTCCACCGGCAATCGTGCCATTGTGCCTGCCAGTCATCATCATTGGAGGAATACGCTTAGGGGTATTTACAGCAACAGAAGCCGGTGCAGTAGCTATTCTGTACGCCGCAGCACTTGGTATTTTTTATCACGAACTTACGCCAAAAGCCGCAGCCCGTGCTTTTAAAGAAACTGTAACAACAACCTCGTCCATCATGCTTATTGTTGCCGCTGCTACAGTATTCTCTTGGATTTTGACCAAAGAACGCATTCCTCAAATGCTAACTGCATGGATAGTAAACACAATTCACAGCAAATACATTTTCTTGCTTATCGTAAACATATTCCTCCTGTTTGTAGGCATGTTTATAGAAGGAAATGCTTCGATGATTGTTCTGGTGCCTCTACTCGCTCCTGTCGCAGCTGCATACGGTATAAACGAAATCCAGTTTGCCATGATGTACATATTCAACAATGCCATCGGAGCACTTTCTCCGCCAATGGGAACGCTGATGTTTGTCACCTGCTCAATTACGGGATGTAAAACAAAGGACTTCATAAAAGAAGCAGTACCATTCTATATACTCTTGGTAATTGATTTGGTTTTATTCACATTTGTTCCTGTGTTTACAACCGGTATCGTAGATCTTTTTTATTAAGACCATAAAAATCGCATTAGCATTGCTAGTTACGTTTTTTATCAAAAAACTGTCATTTATCGCTATATAGTTTTTTTTATCGAAATGATATAAATTAAACTGTTATTTTTAATGAGCTTTTGGAGGTTCATTTTATGGCATTAAAGTCAATTAAGGACGTTGTTAAGACTGTTAAACGCCCGGAAAAAATCATTCAGTTTGGTGAAGGCGGATTTTTGCGCGCTTTCGTAGATTGGCAGATTGATATTGTCAACGAAAAAACTGATTTCAACGGCAACATTGTCATCGTTCAGCCGCTCGAAAAGGGCATGATTGACGCGATGAACGCACAGGACAACCTGTACACCACAGTTCTCCGCGGTATGAAGGACGGAAAGCCGACTGTCGAAACTCGCACCATCAAGTCTGTAAGCCGCTCAATCAACCCATACACAAACTACGACGACTACATCGCGCTCGCTTCCAGCCCGGACTTGCGCTTCCTCGTTTCAAACACGACTGAGGCCGGAATCCGCTTTGACGCAGAAATTGACGGCGTTCCTGTCACTCTCGACCAGAAGCCGCAGAAAAACTACCCTGCAAAAGTCACCGCTTTCTTGTACAAGAGATTCCAGGCTTTTAAGGGCGACAAGTCAAAGGGAATGATTTTGATTCCGTGCGAATTGAGCGACCAGGCCGGCTTGAACCTCCGCATCAACATCTTGCGCTACGCCGAAATGTGGCAGTTGGGGCCTGACTTCATCAACTGGTTCGACGAAGCCTGCGACGTCTGCTCATGCTTGGTTGACCGCATCGTTCCAGGATACTTCCCGCTCCTTTCTAAAGACGAAAACGGAAAAACTCAGGCAGAGAACATCTGCGAAAAGCTCGGCTACGAGGACAAACTTCTCGACTCTGCCGAACTCTTCCATTTCTGGGTCATCGAATCCAAAAAATCACACGAGGACGAGCTTCCTCTCCAGAAGGCAGGACTTTCTGTTATCTGGACACAGAACATGGACTACTACCACACACGCAAAGTCCGCATTTTGAACGGCGCGCACACTTCTAGCGTTTTGGCTGCGTTCCTTGCCGGCTGCAACTACGTTCAGGACATCGTTTGCTCAGAAAAGGTCGGAACTGGATTCAACACTCCGAACGCTGACGCTCAGAAGTTTATGCACGACATCATCTTCAACGAAATCGTTCCTTCAATCGACGGCGACCAGGAAGACCTCAAAGGCTACGCGAACGACGTTTGGACTCGCTTCCAGAACCCGTTCAACCCGCACCGCCTCATCGAGATTTCTTTGAACTCAGTCGCAAAATACTGGACACGCTGCTTGCCTTCAGTCCTGCAGTCAATCCAGAAGAACGGCAAAGTTCCGAAACTCCTCGGATTCTCAATCGCCGCTCTCATCGCGTTCTACAACGGAACCGAAATCAAGACCGACGAAAAAGGCGCAAAATACCTCGAATCAAAGCGCGACGACGGCGTGTACCCGAACAAGGACACAATGCCAGTTCTTGAGTTCTTTGCCGCACTCAACAAAGAGACAAAGGATGCGAAGGTGATTGCAAACCGCGTACTCGCTAACGTTGACTTCTGGAAGGAAGATTTGACGAAGGTTAGCGGACTTGAGGCTGCTGTGGCTGGACATCTTGCGGATATTCAGAGCAAGGGGATGAAAAAGGCTTTGGCGGACATCGTGAAGTAAGACGCTTGACTTTCCGTCATTCGTGACTTATATTGAAACTAGTGGCGGACAACACGTGTGTCCGCCCAAGCGATGAAGCGCGGCAGCGTACCAGGAAGCCTTGTTGCGCGGAGCTTTCAGTAGGGGTTGTGCAGCCACCCCAACCTGGAGTAGGCGGAAGCCGAAAGAAAATGCCCAACTTTAAGCCCGTCCTTGCGACGGGTTTTTTTGTCGGAGAGATATGGACAAACTTTTTACCTGTGCAAAGGCTTTCGAGTCTTTGTTCGATGTTGAATACAGAGTCACTGTCGCTCATAAAACGCAAAAAGCCGACTTGCGCATAGTTTTCAATCCGATTGACTTTCATCATCTTATGGGGCTTGGAAAACTGAAAGACCTGCGCGTTCATCGAGAACCGCGAATCGATGTCTTCAATAAAATCATCAGCGGAAAAATCTCTTACGATACGATTAAACGCAGTCGCCACATCCACGAAATTGAAAATCGATTTGAACCGCTTTCCCATATCGAGGAATTGTTCGATTCAAACTATTTGACTTTCCGCTACCGCCAGCAGCAGAACCCGATGTCCACGATTGTCGCTGACTACCTCGTTTCTGCCGACTTTCAAGACAACGACATTTATATTTTTCTTGCAAGCAAATTGAATAGCGGCACTTTCTTTTGTCGCTCGTTCTTCCCCAAGACCAACAAGGACTACACCATCGGGCAGACAAAATGGACGCTTCTGCGGAAAGAGAAAACCACGCTCTCTACAGGGGAAAGCGTGGTGCAGTATGAGCGATGAGTTGCGGACATCGTGAAATAAGCGATTTTCGCTGAAAACAAAGAAAAACACGCCGAGTTTTGAAAAATTCTCGGCGTGTTTTCGTTTAAAACTCGGCGTAAATTTTGGGAAAACATCGGATGTTTTTGGAAAAGTACGCCGAGAATTTTTGTTTGAAATTACTTTTCTATTTTCCTTATTTCATGAATCGCAGAAACGCTTTCTAAAATTTCCAATTCCCAAAACAAAAATTAATATATCCATATTCATCATCAATATATTCGTTCGTAGAAAAACTATAGTTGCCTTTCTTAAAAGCGTTTGAATTTGTTGAATATTCAAAACCATATTTGTCGATTATCAAGTTTTTTGCCTTCCTTGCATTTACTACGTTCTCCTTGCTCTTTACGCTGACTGTCAGCATTGTTAAAGAATCATTGTTGTTATAGTACCCAAAAATAACGGCATTCATTTTCATGCCATAAAAAGTAATGTTTTTATTCTGCTTCGGCTGAAAATAAAGATTGCCGTTAGTTTCTTCAAGGTTGTAGCGTTCAAAACCATTTCTTTCAAGAAATGAAACAAGCTGCATCTTGCTTGAAGTTTTTGCGACATCGAAAATATCGTCAATGCTTTCCGCAAAAAGGGTGAAGCAACTTGCAAAGAGTAAGACAGATAATAAACTAAAAAATCTTTTCATGGCAATGCTCATATTTCCATTTACCACTTTTCACATTCTTCAATTAGTCTCCTCAATGAGTGTGGATTTTTCTGTATCATTTCAAAATATGGCAAGTAGCGAACATAGCCGTTTGACATAATGACTTCCGTTTTCCCCAAATATCGAAGATAAGCGGTATCTGCAAACATATAATCGCTTATCGGCTCGCTAGAAGAGTTTTTCATAATGAATTGATATGAACCATAACTGCTAAAGCTTGGGTCTTCCCCAATGTTATAATCACCATTTTCCATTCTATTTATTACATAGAACACACGCAGTCTGTCCGCAAGATAGATATTACCGATAGTTAAAGTTGGGTTAGGTGCATACGCAATTCCCATTGTCGCCATATCAAGGACTGGAAGTTTTTGATATTCAAGTTTATTTGGGTTCAATTTTCGGTTCTCTGCAATTCTATTTTTTTGTTCTTTTCGACGAATTTTGTCTTCCTCTATTGTTCGATAGACCAAATCCTTTTCTTCTTCACTATAAAAATTCATTGTTACTGTTTCTGTACTATATCGTAGATAATCATCTGTTCCTGGTATTCCCTTCCCAAGTTTAATCGTGTCAAAAGAAATTCTAAGAATAAAAGGCTTGCCCAGCCCTTTGTCTTCATCAAGCTCGTCTATTCGTCTAACATATTCGACAGTTACAGGAATACCATGTATTGTTTCTTTTTTAGTTTCATACAACCTGTATTTGTCCTTATCATAAACATCTTCTTTGCTCAATAAAGATTGAATATAATCTTTGTCTTTTTGGGTTTCAATTCTCCATGTCCGTGGACGGCACGAAAAAACAATGCCGAAAGATTTTGGTCGTATTAACTCGTTGCCCGTCAATTCCGATTCTATGAGAAGGTCATAAACAAACTTTAACGAAACTTCACCTTTCCCATAATTTCGTCCGATTTCTGCAAATGTTCCGAATGCGTTTTGTCCCCCACTGACATTTTTATCATAAGAAAGATTGCTAGCAGCATTCTTGTTCCGCTCCATTCGCATATCAAATGTGGAAAGCTGATAAAATCCGCCCAAACGCAAGTAAGTAAAACTTTTTCCAAAATCTTTTACTGGAAACCGCAGATTCAACGCAGCGTCCATGTTGAATGAATAGCGCAAATTTTCTGAATATGCGTTATCAGGATAACTATATTTTTCGACATAATGATAATTTGAATTGTTTCCTGTATCTGAAATATTTCTATAAACAGGGATATCTAGACCAACTATATTTGCCAATAATGAAAAACCCAAAACAGAATTATAACTAGGGTAATAGGTATACGAAAATCCAAAGAAATTTGTCCAATATGAAACATCATGCTTAAAATCTTCATATTCAAAATTGTTATTTCGGTAGCCTGTACCTAAATTCAAACCTAAAAGATGTTCTGAAAACGCAAATGTACTCACAAAGAAAGTAAAGACTACAACAATGATTTTCCTTTTCATTTATTATCCTCTTTTATTTTAATTGACTTTATCATTTCATTTATATCGTTTGACCAAGTGCCGCTATATTCAAATTCAATAACTCGTTTTACAGGCATAGCATCAGAGCAGGAGATTATGAGGTGAACTCTGTACATTCCTTTAGTTAATGCATTATTTGTCATTCCGTTTGTCGAAAACTGATATTCGGTATTTAAAATGCAAAAATTTGTATTTTCCTTGATATAAAAAAAGTCACAGTATTTTTCCATTTTTGGTGAAAGCAAATCCGCAATAACCGATGTATTTCCAGACTCTTGGTACGACCAATTCAAATTTATGGGAAGAATGTTTGTATGTGTCGCAAATTTTCCATCTGCACCTTTTTGCTCAACTTTATTTAGGTAAACTTGAACGTTTTTAGCGTCTGCATTGCCTTCATTTTTTATAATCATTCTGTAAATATGAAATTTAGAGCCTGATTCAAATTGCGACAAACTGTAATAAGGGAATATATTTTCAATTCCTACAGATAATTTTGGTTTAAAGATAAACCCTCTTATTTTTTCTCCAAAAATAGCGACTATACCAATAAAAACGCTGGCAATGATTCCTAAAAGTTGCAAAATTTCTGAACAGGTCATTTCTCTTTCTTACATCGCCGCAGCAATAACAATGACAACAAGCAGAACACATACAAGCAAAAGCCCTACAACAAATCTTGCCGCGGTCTGCCCCGCCGTGTGATGGACGGTTTCGTGATGCTCGGTGATTATGTTTCCGTTCTCGTCCTCTCTAGTAACAGTCGTTTCAGACTTGTTCTTTTTGAATGCCGCGATAAATACAAAAATCACTGCGAATGTGACTAAAATTGCTATTGCCATAGAAAACTCCTTTTTTTCAATAGTTCAATCTAAAGCGATTTTTCGAATCTTTGAGTGGCGTAGTCACGAAAAGAGAGAAAAATCGCTTTAGGCAATTTCTTCAATTGCCTAAATGGTATACCATTTAGGTCGCCGCGAAGCAGTCAAATTTTTAGTGCTTGTCACAACCTAAAAAAGTATAATCTGTTTTAATTTACCGATTTTTATGTTTGTTTGCAACATCTTTTAGTGAATATGTTGTGTATACTCATTCAGAATTTCTGTACCTTGCTGAAAAATGAGAATATGACTTCAGACGACATTCAAAACAGGCTCGGCGAAAATGTAAAACGCATCCGAAAAGAACAAAAACTCACGCAGTTCCAACTTGCAGAAAAAGCGGAACTTTCGGAAGAAACGGTAAAGAATATCGAACTTTCGCGCTGCTGGACGAGCGACAAAAACCTCGCAAAAGTCACAAAGGCACTCGGCGTAGACATTCACTGCCTGTTTTTGCCAGTTCAAAGCTCATTTGAAAAAGACTCGGAAGATTCCAGTGTGATAAAAGAAGCGATTGCGAACAATTTGCGTTCTTATGTCGATACAGTGCTTAATGAGATTACAAAAAGAAAATAGTGAGGGAACGCAAAGCGCGACGACGGCGTGTAGTCGAACATAGGGAGCCGGTCGCCGAAGGCGGGATGCGCCCGAGTTCTTCGCCGCTTTGAACAAAGAGACGAAGGATGCGAAGGTGATTGCAAACCGCGTGCTCGGCAACGTTGACTTCTGGAAGGAAGATTTGACGAAAGTTAGCGGATTGGAGGCTGCGGTGGCTGGACACCTCGCTGACATTCAGTCTAAGGGGATGAAGGCTGCACTTGCGGAGATTGTGAAATAAAAATTCAGAGAATCCCTGTTTTCACTTTGTGAGAACAGGGATTTTTTATGATACAGCAATCATTAAGTAGGAAAAAAACTTGTTTTGTGCTATATTTTTCTACGTTTTTGGGAGAAAACTTAAAACGTTAAATATATATGAACGAGAAAACAATTTTTACCGCAAAAGAAATAACCGAAATGAAAAAAGATATTGATGAAATAAAACAGATTTTGATTATGTTTCCGTTTGATGCGCAGAAAGCCAGAATTAAAATCTGTGAAGTAAATCAAAACCACAAAGACAATATAATTGTGTACAATATTATTAATAAACATATTGGCAGAACAACTGTTTCTATAGAACAGGCATCTACTCTCGATTTAATGAATGATTTACAGTGGAAAATAAATTATTTGAGTTTGAAAATAATGGGAAAAACTGCGGATGAAATTGTAGAGTTGCTTGGAGGAAAGTAATTTTGCTGGAAGAAAACATAGAATATAGCGGGCATTTTTGGATAAATGTGCCTGAATTACGCAATCTTAAATTCACAGGAAAATTGACAATCCAAGATGATAATAGAATCTATATAGATGTTGATTTGCCAATAGAATTGTATGAACTTCATAATTACTTTTTGGAATCAAATACATTTACTGTTTTAGGTAAGATTGAAGAACAAAATATAACATTGCCATTTATGTTCAGACAAAAAATGACAGGAATACATGTTTTGTTGAAAGGTTCTCTCATGTATTTTGGAACATTTTTTGTTGAGGAAGATTTGAAGATAAAAATCGTTTCTGCAAAATTTACAGGATTTACCTCTTATTTAAGTAAAATGCCAGAAAATTTCACAGCTAACCTTCCAGATTCTACAATTTCGTTTTATCAAGATTTTGACGATAGAAAGGAAAACAATCAGACAGGAATAAAAACTGTCTTTAATACCGAAAAAGATATTGAAACTGTGATTGAATACTTGAATGATGTTAATAGTTTCTTTTCATTGCTTCATAATATCCCATCACAAATAAAAAACATACTCATAACAACAAATGATAATAAGAGTCTTGGATTGTATGTTTCATGGCTGCCGCTCGCGACTTTACATCAACCTGATAAAGATTTCGTAAAAGCATGCTCATTGGAGGTTTTACCTCAAAAACTAATCAAATGGCTTGATTTTGCAAATAATACAAAAATTGCCTGCGAGCAATATTTTGCATTGCAAACGCTCAACAAAAAATTTTATTCCCAAATGACGCTTTACACGGCATTGTTTGCATTTGAAGGCTTCATAAACGAGTATAATAAACAATGTTGTTCTGATACGGTTTTGCTCAAAAAAGAAATCCATGAAAAAATTTGCAGAGAAAAATTATTCCCCTTTATAGACTCTTTGGCAAATATCAGCGACTGTTTTTTACCTCAAGATTACATTGATTCATTAAAAGACAATTTGAAATTTAGTTATAATAAAACTTTTCGAAAAAGATTGAATAGCTTTTTTTCCGCTCATCAGATGGACTTCGCGGCTAACTTTGAAAAACTCGGAATTACTCAAAAAGAATTTATAACACGGATTCTTGCATTCAGAAATACATACGCCCATGATTCTGATGATGAATTAGATAAAGTTGCAGAAATAAAAAATTCATTGGGGTATTACTTTGTGATTAATAAAGCAATTAGAATTCTGTTACTAAAAGATTATTTGAAAATTATGACAGACAATGTTGATGAAAATGATTTGGAAGATGAAATCTAATCCCAATTCGACCCTATCCAAAAATCTGTGTAAATGGCAAAGTTCAATTAAATGCAGGAACACGCCCGTCAAATAATATTGCGAACTGATTTACTGCCAGTCCCCAGTCCT
>CAMOIE010000005.1 GCA_946615905.1 uncultured Treponema sp.
AGGGCGGAACAGCCGACCTGCGAAGCAGGGGGCACCCGTTTTACTGATCATTAAACTCACTTACGAGAGCCGAGACCGTAGCCTTGGCGTCGCCGTAAATCATGACGGTGTTGTCGTTCGTAAAGAGCGGGTTTTCGACTCCGGAGAAGCCGGTTCCCTTTCCGCGCTTCAGGACGAAGACCGTGCGAGCCTTGAAAGCCTCGACAATCGGCATTCCGTAGAGCGGAGAGCTTTCGTCGTTCACCGCGTCCGGGTTCACAACGTCGTTCGCACCGATGACGATTGCAACGTCAACATTCTGCATCTGCGGGTTCATTTCGTCGCTCGTCTTCAACTGCTCATACGGAACATTCGCCTCGGCGAGCAAGACGTTCATGTGGCCAGGCATACGACCTGCGACCGGGTGAATCGCAAAGTTCACTTCCGCGCCATTCGCCTCAAGCTTGTCGGCAAGTTCCTTGACCGCGTGCTGCGCCTGAGCGACCGCCATTCCGTAGCCAGGGATTACGACGACCTGCTTTGCCGCTTCCAAAATCATGTAGGCATCTTCGACGCTCATCGCCTTCGGCTCTTTTGCAGGGCCTCCGGCAGCCTTTTTCTTTAAGCCACCGAAGCTCTTGAAAAGGAGGCTCGCGAACGTGCGGTTCATCGCCTTACACATAATCAAAGTCAAAATCAATCCAGACGCTCCGACCAAGCAGCCTGAGACGACCAGAACCGTGTTGTTGATTGCAAATCCCGCGAACGCCGCTGCAAGACCTGAGAGAGCGTTCAAGAACGAGATGATGACCGGCATATCGCCGCCGCCAATCGGGATTACCATCGTAAAGCCGAGGAGCAGGAACACCACCGTCGAAGCGATAATCCCGTACTTTTCGATTTCAGCGCAACCGAACGGATTTTCTTTCGTGAAGAAAGCATACGCGACAATCGCAAGAAGGCCGACCACGCACAAAACTCCGTTCAAAGCGTTCTTCGCGGGAATCACCCAGCCCTTGAAAGTCATCTTTCCGCTCAATTTTCCCCATGCCACGAGAGAGCCAGTGAAAGCGACCGCGCCAATCGCAATCGTAAGACCGAGGGAAACAGCCGTGAAGTAGTCGCCTTTTTCCGCCGCAATGTACTGCGTCAAAGCGACGAGCAAAGAAGAAAGACCGCCGAAGCCGTTGAACAGAGCGACAAGCTCAGGCATTCCCGTCATCTTTACGACCTTAGACCAAATCGCGCCGATGACAGTTCCAATCAAAACCGCCGCGACAATCCAGCAGTATCCGTTTGAAAGAAGCGGGTTTCCGCCCCACGCGTCCGCGCCAGAATTGAACGCGCTCATCACGTCCTTCTGAATCAAGACCGTGACGACCGCAATCAGCATACCGACGGCAGAATACAAGTTTCCCTTGCGGGCAGTCGCCGTCTTTCCCAAAAGTTTGATTCCCCGAATGAAGAAAATGCAGGAAATCATGTAAAGAATCTTAATCAATACGTCATTCATAAAAGTTTCCTTCCGAAACGGTCATTGAGATGAGTCGAAATGACCTTGCAGGTGGTTTCGATAAACTCAACCACCGGTCATTCGTTGCCCAATCGCCGCTTTATTTCTTGTCGTTCTTGTTCTTGAACATGCCCAACATTCGGTCGGTGACCATGTAGCCGCCGATAACGTTGATTGTTGCGAACACAATCGCGAGGAAGCCGAGGACAGCCCCCACCTTTCCGCCGATTTTTACGGCAGCCGCAGTGATTGAAATCGCGCCGACCACGGTGATTCCCGAAATGGCGTTCGTACCGCTCATAAGCGGCGTGTGCAGCTGGCTCGGAACTTTGGCAATCAGCTCAAGTCCCAAAAAAGCCGCAATAACAAAAACAAAAATAAGCATTATGTCCATTTTATTTCTCCTTAATTACGCGGAAAAATCACAGATTTTTCCGAGACTCGCTCAAAACTCACCTCGTGAGTTTTGCCGGCTTACAGCCGTCGCTCCCTACTTGAATCTCTCGTGAATAATCTGACCGCCACTTGTGATTAAGCAGCCCTTCATAATCTCGTCGTCCAAGTTGACTTTGAATTCCTTCGCTTCCTTGTCGTAGAAGCCTGCGTGCGTGAGGAAGGCCGTAATGTTTCCAGAGAACATTTTTGAAGCGTCGTACGGAACCTGGCGTTCGAGCAAATCGCCGGACATAATCGTGACACCGTTTTCGGTGACGACATCCTCAAAGAGCTTGGAGCCTTCTACGTTTCCGCCTGTGGAGACCGCCATGTCAACGACAATCGAGCCTCTCTGCATTCTGTCGAGGACAGACTTTTCTATCAGGCGAGGCGCCTTTCGTCCGAAGACTTTCGCAGTCGTAATCACTATGTTCGCCTTTTCGCAGACCTTCGCCTGAGCTTCCTTCTGCCTTGCAATCTGCTCCGGGGTCAGTTCCTTCGCGTAGCCCTGGGCAGTCTGTCCCATTTCGCCGAGGTCGATTTTGACAAAGGACGCTCCGAGCGATTTTACCTGCTCCTCGACGACCGGTCGCGTGTCAAAAGCGTCAACCCTGGCTCCCAAGCGTTTTGCCGTTGCGATTGCCTGCAAGCCCGCAACACCGACTCCGATGACAAAAACGCGGGCTGGGTTGATTGTTCCCGCAGGTGTTACCATCATCGGCAAGATTTTCGGGAGTTTTGCCGCCGCGTTGATTACGGCAGTGTATCCTGCAAGAGAAGTCTGGGAGGACTGAACGTCCATCTTCTGGGCAAGAGTGGTTCTGGGAATCATTTCCAAAGAAACCGCCTGGATTTTTCTTGCGGCGAAGTCATTTAAAAGATCTTTTTCGTTGAATGGGTCAAGATAGGAAATATGGACGGCGTTTTCCGCAATACCGTCAAGGCTCTGCGGCTTCATGACGCGGGCGATAATTTCTGCGCCAGCCAAAGCTGATTTTTCGTCAGCCGTGATTTTCGCCCCGGCCGCCTCGTAGCTCTTGTCGTCAAAACCGGATTTTTCACCGGCACCGGAAACGACCGTAACCTCAAAGCCGAGTCCGGTCAGTTTTTTAATGTCGTCAGGAATAAGGGCGACACGGGTCTCGCGCTCATCGTATTCCTTGCACACCAAGATTTTTTTCATTATAAAAAAAGCCTCCTAATTTAAGAGTCAAAATTGCCCTTAAATTATAAGGCTGTTTTTAGGATTTATCAAATTTTTGATTTGAAAGGGGGATTTTTCGGGCAAGCTGAAAACTTTTCCTATTCCCTCATCAACAAGACTACAAAATATACCGGCTCAAATCTTGGTCCTGGGCAACGCCGACAAGTTTTTCGTCCACGAACTTGGAGTCAATCGTGACGGTCTCGCCGGAATGCTCGTCCGCGTCAAATGAAACGTCCTCAAGGACTTTTTCCATAATCGTGTGCAGGCGGCGTGCTCCGATGTTCTCGCTTTTTGAATTGACTTCCTCTGCAAGAGTGGACATGCGGTCAATCGCGTCTTCCGTAAATGAGATTTTGACATCTTCCGTCTCAAGCAGGGCTGTGTACTGTTTTGTCAGGGCGTTTTTCGGCTCTGTCAGGATTCTCTTGAAGTCATCCTTTGAAAGTGACTCAAGCTCCACACGGAGGGGGAAGCGTCCCTGCAATTCAGGAATCAGGTCACTTGGGGCAGAAAGGCTGAAAGCTCCCGCCGCGATAAAGAGAATGTGGGTCGTATCCACAACCCCGTATTTTGTGTTGACCTTGGAGCCTTCGACAATCGGAAGAATGTCACGCTGGACACCCTCGCGGCTGACGTCCTGTCCATGAGCCTCGCCCTTTGTCGCGATTTTGTCAATCTCATCGATAAAAATGATTCCAGACTGCTCTACCCTGTTTTTTGCGATGTCTGCAACCTTGTCCATGTCAACCATGGAGTCCAAAGTCTCCTCGGTCAAAATTTTGCGGGCTTCTTTCACCGATACAAAGCGTTTTTTGTTGCGGCCGCCTGAGAGCATGTTGGCGATGTCCTGCATTCCTGCCTGCAAGTCGTCCATGGAGCCTCCGGCGATAATCTCCATGCTAGGCATTCTGGGCGCGCGACGGACGGTAATCTCAACCTCACGGTCCTCAAGTTTTCCATCGCGGAGCATCTGGCGGAATTTTTCGCGGGTCGCGCTCATCGAAGAGTCAGCTTTTCTCTCAGCGGATTTCGCCTCCCCGTCAATTCTCGCGGCCTCGGCCATAGCCTCCGGCGTGAAAATGGAGCCGAGCTGAATCACAGACCCGTCAGCGGGAAGAGCCTTCACATCTTGCGAAGCCTCTTCCTTTTTCTCAGTCTTTTCACCGGAGCCGGGAAGAAGCAAGTCAAGGAGTTTTTCCTCGACTTTCGGGGCGCATTTTTCCTTGAGATTTTCTTCCATCTCGTTTTTGACGTTGTTAAAGCCCACTGCCATCAGGTCGCGGACCATAGACTCAACGTCGCGGCCGACATAGCCGACTTCCGTGTATTTTGTCGCCTCAACCTTCAAAAAAGGCGCGTTGACCAATTTCGCAAGGCGGCGGGCAATCTCGGTTTTTCCGACACCGGTGGGGCCTATCATCAGAATGTTTTTCGGGGCAACCTCATCGCGGATATTTTCATCCAAGTGTGAACGTCTCTCACGGTTACGGAGGGCGATTGCGACAGCTTTTTTCGCTTTTTTCTGGCCGATTATATACTGGTCGAGTTTTTCGACGATTTCTTTAGGGGTGAGTCCGGTCAACTTGCTCATCACACTTCCTCCAGGGTAACAGAGTCGTTCGTATATATGCAGATTTTCCCCGCGATTTCAAGGGATTTTTTTGCGATTTCAGAGGCGGGCATGTCGCTTGAGTCAAGATAAGCGAGGGCTGCAGAATAAGCGTAGTTTCCGCCAGAACCGATTGCGCACACATCGTTCTCAGGCTCTATGACGTTCCCGTCACCGGAAATCAAGAGAATCTTGCTCGCGTCGGCCACCAAAAGCATGGCCTCAAGTTTTTGAAGAGAACGTTCTGTCCTCCAGAGCTTTGCAAGTTCAACGGCAGAGCGCAACAAGTCTCCGTTGAAAGACTTTAATTTTTCTTCAAATTTATCAAAAAGTGTGAACGCGTCGGCCACGGAACCGGCAAAACCAGTCAGCACCTTGCCGTTGTAAATCTTGCGGACCTTGCGGGCGTTTCCCTTGACGACGGTGTTTCCCGCCGTAACCTGACCGTCACCTGCCATGGCGACCTTTCCGTTTCTGCGCACTGCGATTACAGTCGTCGAACGGATTTTCGGAAATTCAGAATCTTCAAAATTGCTCATGCTATGAATATAATGAATTTATTGCAAATAGGCAAAATTTTTCGGGCGGCCCCGCAAGCATTCGCTTGCGGTCACGCTTTCCAGTGTTCCGCGCTAGCCGCGCTGCATTCGCGACAAAAAAGTCTTCAGGACTTTTTTGTCTGACTCAAAACAGTCAGGCTGTTTTGAGTCGAACGGCTACGCCGCACTTCCAATCGTTGCCGCGTCCGCAAGGCATGACTTTCAGCTCAAAAATCGACAATCAACTCTATCGGAGCGTGATCCTGTCTCTGGCCGGAATCAAGCATTTTAGAAAGACTAACCTTTTCCTTCAATGACTCCGAAACAAGGAAATAGTCGATTCTCCAGCCGGAATTGTTTATCTTGCTGGTCTTAATTCTTTGCGCCCACCAAGAGTAAACTGACTTCACGTCTCCGTTTAAAAGGCGGAAAGTGTCAACAAAGCCAGAATCCAAGATGCGGGTAAAATCATTCCTCTCCTCGTCCGTAAAGCCCGCTGAAAAATGGTTTGAGTCAGGATTCGCCAAATCAATTTCTTTATGGGCAACGTTAAAGTCACCGGAAGCTATTACAGGCTTTTTTGTGGCAAGGCTTTTTAGATATTCCGTATATTTTGAATCCCAAACCTGCCGGTCAGAAAGGCGTTTGAGTCCGTCCCCGGAATTCGGGGTGTAAACCTGGGTGTAGAAAAATTCAGGGGCCTCAAGTGTGACGATTCTGCCCTCAAAATCCATAGTGTCAGGGGCGCCAATCTGTGGGAAGTCAACCTCAACCTGAAGATTTTTTTTGTACAGGGTCATCGTTCCGGCGTAGCCCTTTTTGGCAGGCTCCCTGGAAGAAACAAAGGCAAAGTCGTAGTCAGGAAAAAAAGAAAGAAGTTTTTCCTGTTGGGCGGAGTTCATTCCATCGGCTGGGAGTTTCGTTTCCTGCAAGCCGATAAAGTCAGGATTTTCATCGGCAATAGTTTTTAAGACGGCGCGGGAAAGGTCTGATCTGGGAGATGTTCCAGTCAGGGCGGCATTTAAAGAATCGATATTCCAGGAAATAAATTTCATGCCTTGAATTCTATAAATGCCTTGTACATTGTCAACCGGCAATTTATAATTAGCACATGAAAGGTTCTTTTTCCAAAAATTTCAAAATCTCCTCATCATTCAAGCAGTTTTTCTTCACAGTAGCGATTTTCGGCCTTGGCTACGGACTTTACAAGGGCATCCTCGACAACTACCTCGCTGAAGTCGCCTCGATGACCCAGTTTGACAAGGGCGTCTCCGAGTTCTTCCGCGAGATTCCAGGTCTTCTACTGGTCTTCGTCCTTGCGATTTTCTACATGTTCTCCGCTGAAAAGCTCTACAAGGCGGCCGCCCTCCTGATGATGGCAGGAATGCTTATGCAGACTTTCGTTCCGGCCAACAAAATCCTCGTGATAATGGCGATTTTCATCTATTCTCTGGGCGAGCATATTCAGCTCGGAATGCGGACGACACTGGCTCTTGAGTATTCGGCGGAAGGCAAGAGCGGAAACTCACTTGGCTGGATGAACTCGATGTACCAGGCGGGAAACCTGATCGGCTTTCTTGCGGTAATCGCGATTTTCTCCCTTGGAATTTTGCTTCCAGGGGCTGAGTCCTACAAGAAAATCTTTTTCATATCCTTTATTCTCTTTGGACTCGGCGCAATCGCATCCCTGACGATAAGGGGAAAGTCCATCCCCGATAAAACAAAGTCCCGCTTTTACTTCCGGAAGAAATTCACGAAATACTACATGCTCGAAGTCTTTTACGGGGCGCGCAAGCAGGTTTTCTTTACGTTCGGCCCCTATGTGCTGATTCTTTTCTACGGGGCGAAGGCCTCCACAATTTCGATTCTCTTCGCCCTCAGCGCAATCTCAAGTTTTATCCTCTCCCCTATGATTGGCCGCCTGATTGACAGAATCGGCTACAAAATAGTGATGATTTCCGACACCCTGATTCTGGTAGTCGTCTGCTTTTTCTACGGATTTGCCCACCACATATTTCCTCGCGACATCGCCTTTATCGTATGCTCGGCGAACTACGTTCTTGACGCGATAATCTCACTAGCATCGATGGCTTCCTCTGTCTACGTTCAGGACTTGGCGGATTCAAAGGAAGAGGCGCGCGCGACAATCTCAACAGGAATTTCCGTAAACCACCTGATCACAATTTTCATAGCCCTTTTCGGCGGCTGGATTTGGACAGTCCTCGGAATCGAGACCCTTTTCATAATCTCCGCGATTCTCGGACTCTGCAACTCCGCATACGCCGCCACGATCAAGAGCAAAAATATTGGAGAAAGAAAATGAAAAAATCGGAGTTAATTTTTACAAGCCTTATTATTTCTCTCGTGTTTCTATCCTGCGCGACTTCCAGAAATCCACAGGAAAAAAATCCTGCCCCCGTGTATTTATATACAGATAAAGATATAAAGGATAAGACCAGTAAAGGCATTAATATTTACGAATTCGCCTCTTTCAACCCCATCCAAAACCAGGAGGACGGATCATACAAAGAAGCCGCAGTGTTTGTCGGGACAACAGAATCTATTATGAAGAGAAAGTATTTTCCATACACGGTCTCATTTTGCATCATAAGCAGGGATTCAAACGGAAAACCTGCAAGTCCCAATGTCGAGCGGGCATGCTTCGTTCACGACAAGAGCGAGGCAAAAAAAGTCTTTGAAGAAATGAAGGCACATGCAAATTCAAATCTGACAGGCGATGGATTTCAATATTACGGCTACGACTACAATGTAAATTTTTTGATGAGCAACAGGCCTCTCAGACGCAGAATTGAATATTCTTACGGGCGTTACTACACCGATGCTGATGTTCTTTACGAGGGCATCGATTCAAAGGGCTTTCTGGTGAAAATCTACGAGGACAAGTATCTTGAAAGCGAATACCTGCCTGACGGAAGCCACAAGCATTATTATCTTTCTGTCTTCAGCCAGAATAACAAGTCTTACCCATACGTGGTTGTTTACGGAATCATTACAAGAGACAGCAATGGGCGGGAATTTACCGACATGCGGTCGGTAAACTGTAGAACTAAAGCCCAAGCTCATATCGTTGCCCGTAAAATAGTCCACAACTACAAAAAAGACATCGCCCCCGGCAAAGTCACGCAAACCTACCGCAAAGACTACGATTTTGACACGTTGATGAAGTAAAAAAAGAAACCGCTGAGCCATCCGCATGTAGACGGGGAAAAAGCCACGCGGATTGATTCGCCGCTACGCGGCTCACGCCCCTCGATGCAAGCCCCCATTCAAGAACGCCCCCTTCATCGAAGCAAGTCATTCACAAAAAAAAGCGAAGGTCGTAGACCTGAGCCAATCCGCGTGGCAAAAAATCCGTCATTCTTATTTTCCCGCCTTCCAGTCACGGAGGCGCTTGAGAGTGTCCTCTCCGTAAATCGTTGTGAAAACGTCCATGACCCCGGCGGTTGCTTTCTCGAATTCCTTCAAGTCAGGCGTGTTGATTTTCATTCCGGCCTCCTTGAGTTTTGAGACGTATGAGTCGGTCTGTTCTTTCACGAGATTGCGGTCAAGTTCCTGAGCCTTGATAGCGGCATCCCGGATGATTTTCTTGTCCGCATCGCTGAACATGTCCCAAAGATCCTTGCGGATTACGAGGGGCATCGCGTCGTAGCTGTGGTTGGTCACTGAAAGGTAATTCTGCACTTCCCAAAATTTATTGTTGTAAATAATCGGAATCGGGTTTTCCTGGGAGTCAAAAAGACCGTCTTTAAGAGCTTTTTTAAGTTCGGTAAATGCGTATGGCTTTGGGTTCGCCCCCAAGGCTGACATTGTTTCCATGACAATCTGGTTCTCGGGGGTACGGATATTCAGCCCTTTCATGTCGGCGACAGACTTTACAGGGCGATTTGTCGTCGTAACACAGCGAAAGCCGTTGTCAAAATGCGAGAGCACGACTATTCCGTATTCTTCGAGAGTCTTGTTCACTTCAGCAACAAGGTCTCCGTCCATAAAGCGCCAGGCCTCGTCAAAATCGGAGAAAAGGAATGGAAGAGCCGAAATTCCGAGTTTGGTTGCGTAAATCGCGAAATTTCCCGCACTTGAGACTGTCATGTCAACGCTGCCATCAATCACGCCTTTGATAAGCTCGCTGTCGCTTCCAAGTTCCCCATCGGGATGAATCTCAATATGGATTCTTCCGTCCGAGTTTTTCTCGACTTCTTCTTTGAACAGCACTGACGCAACTCCGCGAGGGTCGCTGATATTTGTCGAAAAGCCCAGGGAAATAGTCGCCTTCTGGGCAGCTTCCGACTCTGCCCCGGACGCAGAGACCGTGTCAACGCTCTTTTTCTTGCAGGCTGAAAAGAGGCTTATGGCTGCAATCGCCGCAAAAATAACAGGAATGAATTTCTTACTCATAGACTGACTCCCCTACATTTTTCATTTTATCGTTGAAAATCGCAAAATTGTTCTTTCCGTTGTTCTTTACATGATAGAGGGCTATGTCAGCCCGCTTGAAAAGCTCCTTGTAGGTCACAGCCTGCTCTGGGAACAGACTGATTCCGATGCTTGGAGTGATGGTAACTGAGTGCTCACCGTCTGTATAGCATTCCTTGAGGATTTGCAGCATTGTCTCAGCCTTTTCATTGACTATCTCGCAGGGGTTCGTCAGGCTGCTTCTGAGGTTTAAAAAGACGCAGAACTCGTCCCCGCCGATCCGTCCGATAAAGTCCTTCTCCGAGAATACAAGAGAAAGTTTTGAAGCAGTGTCGCAAATCGCCTCGTCGCCGAATGTGTGGCCTAGCTTGTCGTTGACCTGCTTGAAGTTGTCCAAATCGATTATAAAGAAGGCCCCAAAAACAGAAGCCGCGTTCTCTGCGATAAAATCTGAAACCTTTTGCTCCATGAAAATCTTGTTGAGCAGGCCTGAGAGGAGGTCAGTTTCGGCTATCGTCTTAAGTTCCTGCTCGTGGATTACCTGGGCGTTTACATTGACAAGGTTTCCGATGAATTTAATCGGTGTCGAGTCCGTCTTGTCGCGGATCAGCGTGCCTGAGATTTTGTACCATGCGTAGTCGCCGCCGGAACTGGCGAAACGAATCTCTGATGAATATGAAGTCTCGCCTGAGTCAATGAAGTCCCTAAGCCTCTGGCGCAGCCCTCTCTCCGACTCGTGGATTTTCTCATCGATTTTGCTGAACTCGTCAATCGGAAGGGATTTTATATTCTCCCCAAAGATAAATCTCGAGTTGCCGGAGAACTCAATCACATGGCTGTCAAAGTCATACTCGAAAATCAGGGTCTGGCTGTTCTCATTGTTGATTGAGTAGCGGGCATTGTCCCTCTCGACCCTCGCCTTGCTGACAAGAAGCCTGACAAGAATGATTGAAACAATCAGGAACACGGCCATCATGACCACAATCAGAGAGACCGTTATCATGGAGATTCTCTTCTGCTGTGAGAGGATATAATCCGCAGTGACAACAGAAAGAACGTACCAGTCGTTAAGACCGATCGGTGTATAGACTGCGATTCTGTCCTGCGAGCCGATTGAATACTCGAATATATTTGTGAGGTTTGAATTTATATCTGAACTTATCGCATCAATCTGACTTTTTGAAAGCGCGCCGTTCTGCTTGAAAAATGACGTCCAGTTCTCGTCAAAGCAGAGGCGGTTGGGACTTTTTCCCCCGATAATTACATTTCCTGACTTGTCGATTATAAAAGAATATCCAGAGCCTCCGAACGTGTCGACTGAGAAAATATTGTCCAAAATCGAGTAGGAGAATGTGCCGGTTATGACACCGACAACTTTCCTCTGCTGAAAAATCGGAACGGCAAGAGTCAGGACCTTTTCTCCGTCCTCGTCAGTCTGGATTTTTGACGAAATCTGGGCGTTTCCTTTCATGGCCATCTTGAAATAGTCCTTCATCAGGATGTTGCCGGAGGACTTGCCGTCATAGTTTATGGTCATGCCGCTTGAGTTCGCAACGGCAATCCGCTTGAATTCGCCGACTCCCTTCGTGGAGATTATAGTCTGCTTGACCAGATTGTAGTCGTCCATGTCAACACCGGAAAAATAGCGGGCTTGGGACTCCAACATCAAAAGCTGGTCATTCAGTTTGACCTTAAAAGTTCCGGCATATAAAAAAGCAGTCTCGTTCAAAAAATTCGAGGAACTTTCAGAAACAGCACGGTTTATGGAGCGTTGAAATATTGCGAATGAAAAAATGACCACAGAAATGAGAAAAAAAGCAATGAGCAAAATTTTCTTGGAAATTTTTATCGCCATATTTGCAGTTTCCTCTATTTGATTGATTATTAATTAACTATTCTTAATCACCCGAAACATAATAATTTCAGTGATTATAACATTTTTTATATATTATATTCCTTACCGAGTATTTTTCAAGTTTAATTAAACGGCTTCCGAGGGACAAAGGCTTAAATTAAACACAAAAAACAAGGGAAATCAACATGACAAATTCTACCTTTATGATTTATACTTAAAATATGAGAGGAAAAGTTTCTAAATTTCATTTTTCAAGTCTGATTATTCAGCTTCCGTTTTATGTCGCTGTCTCCTGCATCCTGCTTTTTATCGCGACTGGTCAAATTGGCTACAGGGTTTTTAAAATGCTCTTTGAGGAGCAGTACGAGGCCATCACCAAGCAGATTGCGGACACAGCCCTTTCTTTCATCGACTGCGACAGCATTTTGCGCTATGCCGAAAAGCCTGTTGAGGACGAGGAGTGGAAAAAGACCAATGACATTCTGGACAAGCTCACCGACACCGCAAAACTCGCCTATATTTATGTGACTGTCCCGAATGAGCGTTTTGAGTCACGCATTTACATTTACGACACTGTTCACCCGGAAGTCATGAGGCAGAATCCCAAGATAAAGCCATATCCGCTTGGAAAGGTGAACACACTTTTGACTTATGACGAGATGAGGCTGAACGAAATCAAAAACGCCATTCTAAAAGGCACCTCAAGCATTCACTTTGTCTACAACAACACAGGAAGCCACGTCACGACCTCCATTCCGGTGAAGGACTCCAGCGGGAAAAACGTCGCGATTTTAAGCATCGTAAAGCCGATGAGCGAGGTGAAGGCTTTCAGAGACCGCTATCTTACGACGACTTTTGTCTCTTCCTCGATAATCACTGTTCTCTTTATCATAATTTACGCTTTTATCCTTTTGATGAGGGTGATTAAGCCGCTTGTCACTGTGACAAAGGAGACCGCTTACTACGCCCAGCACCAGGGAGAGCTTACTGGAAAGCTCCGCGATATAAAAGGCCATAGCGAGATTGCGACACTTGCCCGCTCTGTTGAGAAAATGAGCGTGGACATGAACAAATATATAGAAGATTTGACCCATACCACTGCGGAAAAAGAACGGCTCAGCGCGGAGCTTGACGTTGCAAGGCAGATTCAGGCCAACATGCTGCCTCAGATTTTCCCGCCGTATGCAGACCATCAGGAGCTGGAGCTTTATGCCAGCATGACTCCTGCAAAGGAAGTCGGAGGTGACTTTTACGACTTCTACATGGTTGACGATGACCACTTTGCGATTGTAGTCGGAGACGTCAGCGGAAAGGGAGTTCCCGCCGCCCTCTTTATGGTCGTCGCGAAAACCCTTTTGAAAAACGGCTGCCTGCACGAAAAGGAACTTGGAAAGCTCTTTACCAACGTGAATAACCAGCTTTGTGACGGCAACGAGGCAGGACTTTTTGTCACCTGCTGGATGGGAATCGTTCAGATTTCAACCGGCGAGATGACTTTTGTTAATGCCGGACACACGTCCCCTCTTATTTACCATGATGACAAAGTTGAGTATCTTGTAACAAAGCCTGATTTAATGCTTGCCGGACTGGAAGGGGTAAAATACACTGAGCATAAAATCAAGCTCCACGCCGGTGACCGACTCTTTGTCTATACGGACGGAATCACAGAAGCAACGAACAAGAAGAACGAGCTTTTCGGCGAGGAGAGACTGTTAAAAGCCTGTGAAAAACAGAAGGGAATATCATCAAAGCTGTTCTTGAAAGGAATTCAAAACGAGATTGACTCTTTTGTGGACGGCGCCCCACAGTTTGACGACATAACGATGTTGGAGTTCATATTGAAAGATTTAGAAGCAAAAAAAACTGACAAAAATAAGAGCCTGCAAGTCCGGGAATTTGACGCGACCGATGAAAATCTGGAAAAAGTCTATGATTTCATTCACTCAATGCTGCCGCCTTCCGTGGGCGAGGGGAGAAAAAATCAGCTTGACTTGGCTATTGAGGAAGTCTTCATAAACATCGCCCACTACGCCTACGCACCGGACACGGGCAAAGTCAAGGTTGAATGTGAGTGCGTCCAAGAGAATGACTGCGATACGGTGAAGTTGGTCTTCTGCGACAGAGGAAAGGAATTCAATCCCCTTGCAAAGGCTGACCCTGACATCACCCTTGCGGCGGAGGACAGGCAAATCGGGGGCTTAGGAATTTTCCTCACGAAAAAACTAATGGATAAGGTCGAATATAAATATTCGGAGGGACAGAATATCCTTATAATGACAAAGAAAATTGTCAGACAATAGCGAGAACGCTGTCCATGCCGGTTGCGTTGAACACCGACCGGCAGAATTCAGAAGGATTTCGTACAGCCATCCGTCCGCCGGCAGCCGCCATCAACTTGTGGCCGAGCAAGACGACTCTCAAGCCTGCGCTTGAAATATACTCGATGTTCTTTAAGTCCATCACGAGAACTTTTGACATGCGAGAAGCCTCTTTTACCTTAGTCTCAAGCTGGGGGGCGGTAGTTGTGTCAAGTCTGCCGGAGACAGTGAGTTCCATGTTTTCGCCAGTGATAGTTTCTGCAATAGTCATTTACTTTCCTTCTTTAAGATATATTATATATTTTTTTCAGTTTTTACAAAAAAGTCAACATTAAATATTCAGATTTTTAAAATCCGTGTTATAATGTAAGCATGAATTGCACAAAATGTAATTATGAGTTATCAGATGAATTCAAATATTGTCCGATGTGCGGAGCTTCCGTCTTGTCAATGCGTGCGGAAATGACAAAAAATGTGAAGCATATTTCTGCTGTCTCCCCGTCAAAAGTACCGAACATGGTTTTTGTTCAGGGCGGATTTTTTGTGATGGGCATGAACGAGGCAAACAGAAAAGTCGCAGTCCTAAGCTTTCAGATTGGGGAAACGCCCGTCACTCAAAGACAGTACGAGCATGTGATGGAAAAAAATCCGTCAAAACTCAAAGGACCGGACAAGCCTGTTGAATGCGTCAACTGGTGTGAGGCAATAGCCTTCTGCAACCGCTTGAGCCAGATGCAAAATCTTACCCCATGCTACAGCATAGGCAACGTGACCGATTTGTCCACGTTTGAAAGCTCCAGCCCCGTATGGAAGCGCATAACCTGCAATTTTACGGCGACCGGATTTCGTTTACCAACAGAGGCCGAATGGGAATATGCAGCCAGAGGCGGAAAGTATTTAAAGCCTGCGCAGTTTGCGGGAAGCGATGACATAAAAAAAGTCGCCTGGTACGGAGAAAACTCTGATATTACGAGTCATGATGTTGCTACAAAAGCAGGCAACCAGCTTGGGCTTTTTGACATGTGTGGAAATGTCGCCGAATGGTGCTGGGACTACATGGGAGAGCTTCCATCAGGTCCAATGACAAATCCCCACGGTCCAAGCATAGGCTCCATGCATGTAAAGCGAGGCGGAAGCTGGCTCGATGATGCCCAGCAGTGTACGGTCTTCTATAGAAGTGGCAGCGCACCCACAGGAAAAAGCTCCAACCTAGGCTTTAGGGTCTGCAGGTCCGTGATTGAAAACGTTATGTAATTTCAACCCCTAGCGCGCGCCCTTGTCGTAGGGAATGCCCTCCGCTTTTGGAGCGCGGGATTTTTTCGAGGTGAAAATCAGGACGATGAGCGAGATGATGTAGGGCAGCATTTTATAGATTTCACCATCGACTAGGCCGACCAAAAAGTCAAATCCCATGTAAGCATCAGCAATCGCGCGGAAAAATCCGAAAATCAAAGCCGCTCCTGCAATCATCATCGGCCGCCACTGACCGAAAATCATTACCGCCAAAGCCAAAAAGCCCGCACCGGCCACGCCGTAGATAAAGTCCCACTGGGAGTTTGCGGCAGTAATGTAAATCAAGCCTCCGATTCCTCCGCAAAAGCCGGAAATCAAAACTCCAGCATAGCGCATCTTGTAAACGTTGATTCCGACAGAATCTGCGGCCTGGGGATGCTCACCGCAGGCTAGGAGGCGCAGACCGAATCTTGTCTTGTACATAACGACAAAAGAAAGAATCAAAAGAAGGGCAGTAATGACGATGTACCAGTTAAGCTCCAGTCCGGCTATGTTAAAGATAAATGGCTTTCTGTTCTCAATGTAAGTCAAAATCGCGGAAACATTGTCGCCGTCAGAGCGGGCTGAATTGAATGATTTCACGATGACAGTAGCGGCCGCTGTAGCCAGCATATTCATAGCGGTGCCGACAAGGGTCTGGTCAGCCTTAAAGTTAATCGCGGCGACGGCAAGCAAAAGCGAGAAAATCATTCCGGCCAATGCGGACACAGCCAGAGTCAAAAGGATAATGACGATTGCGGGAGTTCCAACAGGAAGCGAATACAATGTAAAGGCTCCGCCAAAAGCTCCGAAAACCATGATTCCCTCAAGACCGATGTTGATGACTCCGGAATGTTCGGAAAACATGCCGCCAATCGCGACGAAAATCAAAACGGCGGCGTAAATTAAAGTATATTGAATGAGCAGCATATTATTCTCCTTGTCCGGCGGCAGATTCTTCTGATTTTTCTTTTCTTGAGATTTTCGCAATTACCTCCTTGATAAAGAGGACGAAACCGCAGGCATAAATGATTATCGAAGAAATCAAGTCCGCAATCTGCGGGTTGTAATAGTGCATATCGATGAAGGAACCGCCCAAAGTGATATGCTCGATAAAGTATCCTGCAAAAATCACGCCGATCGGGTTCAATCCTCCGAGGAAGGCTACCGCGATTCCGTTGAAGCCCATAGCCGGAACGGATGAGGCGGTCTTCCAAGCCTGAATGTCAGTCAGATAGTAGAGTCCTGCGGCAAGCCCCGCAAGAGCACCTGCAATCGCCATCGTAGCGATCATGTTCTTCTTGTCTTTCATTCCGGCGTATTTCGCGGCGTTTTTGTTCAAACCCGTGGCCTTCAGCTCATAACCGAAAACAGTCTTCTCAAGGACGATAAAAATAAGGACAGCCACAATAATCGTAAGCGGAATCGCAATCGTGACGTACTCGTTGTTGTGGAAGAGCTTTCCAAGTCCAAGTGAGGGCAAAATCGATGAAGGGGAATTGACCCGGATTCCGTAGGTCTCCGAAAGGGAAAGATTCATGACCCTCGCGTTGTGCATCATGACGTTTACGATATAAAGTGAAATCCAGTTCAGCATGATACAGGCGATGACTTCATTTATATTGAAGAAAGCCTTGAAAAATCCGGCGAGAGCACCCCAGAAAGCGGCGGCGACAACTGCCAGCAAAAGACATGCCCACCAAACCCAGTGCCAGGCAAGGGCAGCCCACAAGGCCACTCCGATTGCAATGCAGTATTGGCCAGCGACACCGATATTGAAAAGTCCTGTTTTGTAGGCGAAGAGAACTGAAAGTCCGCACAAAATCATCGGAACAGATTTCACCAGCGTGGAACCCAGATAATAAATCTTCTGGCTGTCCTTTCTGAAATACAAAAAGTTCTTCAAAATCGTGGACATCGCTTTTGGCGCATGCTCAGCGTTTATAATCAGCAGTATGATAAAGCCGATTACAATTCCAATCAAAGCGCAAATTATGGCCGCCGCAATCGACTTAAAACTTTCTGACCGTGTAAATTCTTTGACTTTTGCAAGTTTAGCATCCAAATTCAAGCTCATTTTGCTTCCTCCTGTCTTTTTGCGCCTGACATGTAAAGACCGAGTTCCTCAACGGTCGTCTTTTTCGGGTCAAGTTCGCCAACAATTCTTCCCTCGAACATGACCAGAATCCTATCGCTCAGGTTCATGACCTCATCAAGCTCGTAGGAGACAAGGAGAATTCCAGCCCCCTTGTCACGGTCGGCGATAATCTGCTTGTGAATGTATTCAATCGCACCAACGTCAAGTCCTCGGATTGGCTGGACGGCAATCAAAAGCGAGTGCTTTTTGTCAAGTTCGCGGGCGATAATCGCCTTCTGCTGGTTTCCGCCCGACATGGCTCCGACCATAGTCTTTGTCCCCTGTCCGGAGCGAACATCGAATTCCCCGATAAGGCGGTCAGCGTATTTTGTGACGGCATCATTTTTTATGAACTGGTGATTTTGGAAAGTGTCTTCCCAATAACGCTGCAACTCAAGATTCTGCTCCAGATTGTAGCGCAAGACAAGGCCGTACTTCTGCCTGTCCTCCGGGATATGGCTCATTCCTCCGATTGACTTCTCACGGATTGACTTTTTGGTAATGTCATTGCCGTCGAGGGTCAGCCGCATTTTGTCAGCGTTGGGGCCGTTATCGGCAAGGCGGTCAATACCAGTGATTCCGTAAATCAGCTCAGACTGGCCGTTTCCGTCAATTCCCGCGATTGTGACAATCTCACCGGAGCGGACTTCAAAAGAGACATCCTTTACGGCAAGATTCTGGTGGATTTTAGACGGAACTGACATGTGCTCGACTTTCAAAACTGTTTTTCCGGGTTTTGAGGGAGCTTTGTCGACCGTAAAATTAACGTCGCGGCCGACCATCATTCTTGAAAGTTCCTCCGGGCTAGTGTCCTTTATATTCACAGTTCCGATGTACTTTCCCTTGCGCAAAACTGTGCAACGGTCAGCCACGGACATGATTTCATTCAGCTTGTGGGTGATAAAAAGAATTGATTTTCCCTGAGCGGCAAGCATCTTCATCGTTTCCATAAGTTCGGTGATTTCCTGCGGTGTCAGGACAGCTGTCGGCTCATCAAAGATAAGGATTTCGTTATCGCGATAGAGCATCTTCAAGATTTCAACGCGCTGCTGCATTCCAACGGTGATGTCTTCAATTTTGGCATCGGGGTCAATCTGCATTCCATAGACGTTACAGAGTGCGGCAATATCTTTACGTGCTTTCGCGCGGTCTACAAGGCCGCCTTTCATCGGCTCTCTTCCTAAAATGATATTGTCAAGAACGGTAAAGACTTCCACAAGCTTAAAATGCTGGTGTACCATGCCGATATGCAAGGCTGTCGCATCGTTAGGATTTCTGATTACGACTTTTTTTCCATTCTTGCGGATTTCGCCTTTTTCCGCCTGGTAAAGGCCAAAGAGGACGCTCATCAAGGTTGATTTTCCGGCTCCGTTTTCCCCCAAAAGCGCGTGAATTTCGCCTTTCTTCAATTGCAGTGTGATGTCGTCATTCGCGACGATGCCGGGGAAAAGCTTTGTAATATGGAGCATCTCAATAATGTAGTCCTGACTCATAGGTACCTCAAAAAGCATATTTTGGCGGATTTTTTATAAAAAAGGGACCGGTCATCTCACCAGTCCCCTTCTCTATTACGCCCAAATTTTATTTGATGTTGTCGTAAGTGTTAAGTTTGATTGAAAGCGGAGGAAGTTTTTCTGTGTTTGCAGAAACTTTGATTTTTCCGTTGAATACGTCAGCGACGAGAGCCTTGTAGTCCTCAACTGAGAAATTCTTCATCGTCCATGTCTCTGTCGGCAGCTGGACAAAGTTCTTGTCCAATTCAGTCGCAGAAGTAAGTCCGAGCGCAGAAACTTTTCCACCGTAAGTCTCCCAGTTTCCGCCCTGGATTGAGGCAAGCAAAGTCTTTACAGTCGCGGCGAGACCTTTCATTGCGGAAGTCACGCACATGCCCTCTCCGTACTTGTTGATGAGGGCAGTCTGGTCAACGTCAACACCGATAACCTTTCCCTTTGTCTTTGCGGCAGCCTCACATGCAGAAGTCCAGATTCCGCCGCCACAAGCGAAGACAACCTCAACCTTGCGCTGCTGGTACCAAGTGTCCATAGAAGCTGTGATTGTCTGGTCGCCGTAGAACTGGCCGCCATAAATGTACTCAACCTCAATCTTGTCAGCGATTCCCAATTCCTCAGCGGCCTTGTTGCAGCCCTGGACGAATCCGTATCCGTAGCGGATAACAGCGGGAACAGCCATTCCGCCCAAGAATCCCAAGTGCTTGTAGCCTTCTTTAACAGCGGCATATCCGGCAAAGAAACCGGGGATTTCCTCACTGTAGACAGCGCAGAAAGCGTTGTTGGGAAGTTTCCAGTCCTGCTTACCGTTTGCCTTGGCGGCAGACATAAGGTCGAATTCGCTTACGTCAAGGGCGATAAAGTTGATGTCATCATTGTCATCGACTGTTTTCACGAGAGCCTCGGCGAATGCGTATCCCGGAAGAACAACGACTGTATATCCGTCCTGAATCGCGGCATTGATAGAAGAGACGCGGGCTTCCGTTGAGTCTCCTGACGGCTTGTAATACTTGAAGTCAAGTCCGGCAGCTTCCGAATACTCTTTGCAGGCAGCATAGGTTGTCTGATTGAAAGACTGGTCGGTAATGTCACCATAGTCAGTTACCATTGCGACGCGCATTTTGGCACTTTCGGCATCCTTAGCATCCTTTTTTGAGCAGGACATAAAACCAAAAGCACAAGCGGCAAGAAGAATCATCGAAACAATTTTCTTCATTTTAAATCTCCTGTGAATAATCACTTTTAGTGTTAACAGCTATTTTATTACAGCCTTTCAACTTGTGCAACTAATAATTATTGATTATTACCATTAATAATTTTTTTATAACTTGGGCGGCCCGGCAACATACGTTGCCGATCACGCTTTCCGTGGCTACGGCGTCTAACCGCACCTCCGGTGCTGCCGCACTTGCCTTCGGCAACCACTACAATCGTTGCCGCGTTTCGTGCTAATATAAAGCTATGTCAATTGAAAATCAGTTCACCCGGACGGAGCTTTTAATCGGCCCCGAAAAAATAGAAAAACTTCACTCAGCCTCAGTCGCAGTTTTCGGAATCGGCGGGGTCGGAGGCTATGTATGCGAGGCACTTGCCCGCAGCGGAGTCGGCTCCTTTTTGCTGGTTGACTCAGACTCCGTTTCACTCACAAATCTGAACCGGCAGATAATCGCCCTTCACTCAACGGTCGGCCGCCTCAAAGTCGACGTGATGAAAGAGCGGATTTTAGACATCAACCCGGACGCAAAAGTCGAGGTAAGAAACTGCTTCTATCTTCCAGAAAACGCAGACCAATTCGACTTCTCAAAATACTCCTACATCGTGGACGCGGTTGACACTGTAACCGCAAAATTGGAAATCATCAGTCAGGCGAAAAAATGCGGGGTGCCGGTCATCTCCTCGATGGGTGCCGGGAACAAATTCGACCCTTCACAATTCCAAGTCGCGGATATATTCAAAACTTCCGTCTGTCCCCTTGCCCGAGTCATGCGGGAAGCCTGCAAAAAGCGGGGTATCAAAGATTTTAAAGTCGTCTTCTCAACGGAAAAGCCCCTCAAGCCCTTAAAAAAGTCAGAGGCCACAGAAAAGACAGAAAAATCCCCGTCAGCTCCACGCCGCGACACACCTGGCTCCACAGCCTTCGTTCCGTCTGCGGCAGGCCTTTTAATAGCAAGCCAAATCGTAAAAGACTTAATTGCGTATGCCTAACAAAAACAATTGTGCTATTATCCCTAGCCTATGAACTGGAACCTGATTTTTCTCGCTAACTCCTGCCTTCTGGGAGTCGGCCTTGCAATGGACGCATTCTCAGTCTCAATCGTGAACGCGCTCTCAGAACCCGGAATGCGGCGGCGGCGACAATGCGCGATAGCAGGCGTATACGCCCTCTTCCAGTTTTTGATGCCGCTGGCAGGCTGGATTTGCGTCCGCACAATCGCAAGCATCTTCACGTCATTTCAAAAATTCATTCCATGGATTGCCCTGATTCTTCTTCTATATATAGGCGGCAAAATGATTGCTGAGTCAATTTTGGAAGGGAGAAAATCCTGCGAAAAATGCGGAAAATCTGGCGGAGGATGTGCAGACTGCAAAAACAAATCCCAGTCCAAAAAACTGACTTTCGCAGTCCTGTTGATTCAAGGAATCGCAACTTCAATCGATGCCCTTTCAGTAGGCTTTACAATTTCTGATTACGGACTTTTAATGGCCGTCTCAGCCTCACTCATTATCGCGGCCGTGACTTTCGCAATCTGCATGACAGGTCTTTTAATCGGCCGGAAAGCCGGGGAAAAACTTTCTTCCCACGCCCAGATTCTCGGCGGCCTTATTTTGATTTCCATCGGAATCGAGATTTTTGTCCGCGGAGTCTTCTTTTAGCTCTCCTTTTCTCCCCCATGGGGATGAGCCTTGTTGTAGCTGGCTATCAGCTGGTCAGTCGAAATATGGGTGTATCGCTGGGTCGTTGAAATAGAGGAGTGGCCCAAAAGCTCTTGGACAAGGCGGATGTCAGCCCCCTTGGTCAGCATGGCAGTGGCAAAGGTGTGGCGGAATGCGTGTGGGGAGACATGCCTGTTCGTTCCCTCAGCCCCCGAATACCTGTCCAAAATGTAGGTGATTCCCCGGACTGAGAGTTTTTTCCCCTGCTGATTTACAAAGAGGGCTTTCTCCAAGTCAATTTTCTTTCCTTTTGCAAAACGCTCTTTTCTCTCACAAAGATACTCATCCAAAGCCTTGCAGGCATCCGCCTCAAAGTAGACCCGCCTGTCCTTTCCGCCCTTTCCGTGGACAATCGCGGACGACAAGTCTGCGGACAAATCCTCGAAAGTCAGTCCTGCAAGCTCGCTCACACGGCAGCCGGAAGAGTACATGGCCTCAAAAATCGCCCGATCTCGCTTTTCCCAAAGGATTTCAAGTTTCTCAGGCTCCGAGCAAAGGTTGTCAACTTCCGCCCCGGTCATGAACCTGGGGAGGCGTTTTGGTATTTTCACGGACTTTATCTCAAGGGCGGGATTTTTATCGATGTAGCCGAATTTTCTGGCGTAGGAAAACAAAGCCCTGACTGCGGATATGAACTGATTTATCGAGGCCGGGGAACGTTTTTTAAGCGACAGGTCGCCCACGCAGAGTCGTATTTCCTCAGTTGTAATGTCAGAAATCACCCTTTCCGCCCCGATTTGCTCCATCGAGGCAAAGTGGTCAAGCTCATTCTTGTAGGCCGTCACGGTGTTCTGAGAAAGCCCCCTGACAGTCCCAAGGTAAACGAGAAATTCATCTGCAATGTCAGAAACAGTATGGCTCATATTTTTTATATTTTCGGAAGACTAATGTTTTGGATTGAGAGAAGGCAGAATCCGAGTGGCCGTCGAGACTCGCTCAAAAGTCGTAAAAGTCGTCTCACGACTTTTGACCTGCTTATAACGGGTCGCTCCTTACCGCGTTTGCTACGGTTATGTCTCTTCTGTGAAGTTCACCGTTCTTGTCACTATATAAAAGTATTTCGTTTTCCATGCCTTCCCCACTCTACATCACCTTAATCATCTGCTCGATGAAGTCGATTTCTTATTCAGACCATTTTTTTTGGTCGACACAAGGGTATTACATCGACAGAAAATCATCTGGCGTAATGGCAGGAACCCTTGATGCAGTGAAATCCTTTGTATTTCGGGTGATTATGTAATCGGCGAGAGTCTCCTCCGCACATTCGTCTTGAACGCAATCCTCAAAGTCGGAAAAATCATCGCGAGAAATAGCGTCTTCAATTTTTGCTTCATCAACTGAAACGACTTCAAAAACGTCGCATAGGCTTTTCAGTAATTTTCTGCGGTCTTGCACTGAATAATCTTTGCGAAGAATATAAAACATATTCAAAAATGAATGTGCGGCTATAGCACCTGATACTTTCCCCGCTATGCACATTTTTACAATTTTAGTCGAGGATTCTGCAAACGTTTCTCGTTGGGTTAAAAAATCAATAAGAATATTTGTGTCAAGCAAGACTTTCAAAAACGTTCCTCCCGCCAAGATTCCAACTCCGCCTTTTCGTCAAAATTCTTGCGCAATGAGCCTGCAAAACTCATCAGGACATTTCCTGCTTCTTCTCGCTTTTTTTGAACAGAATTTGAACTGTAAAGTCCATTCGCGGACTTCAAAAACGTGACGACATAGGCGATTTTGTCGCGCGGAATCTCATCGACAAGGGAATGAGCCTCTTTCAGCATAACTTCATACGGCATACGCACCTCCAGTTTCGATTATATCACAGTTTTCGCCGCAATGTCGAATTTTTAAGCAAGCTGGACAACGAAAGTCCGCGAGTTCGGGATGCCATCTGCCAGTTACATCAATTTTTTGTAAAAAGCAAGCAATTATTGAATTTTTCGGCATGAATAAGCCATAATTTTTTACCATATTTTGCCAAACAATCAATACAATCAAGAATTTCTTGAGGCTCTCCTTGTTTGAAGGCATTGTAAATTTCTTCTTTTGGTGGAATATTTGTATCAGAAATACGGTTTGTAAATATCATTGAGATTGCAATGTAAAAATTATAAATATCATCAAGAGAAGATTTTTTAGGAATCTCAATGAATAACACATTTCTGAGTTTTATTTCATTCACAAGATTCAAGAATTTATCAGACGGCATAAATTTCATTGTTTCTGCCAAAAATTTTGCGTCTTCTTCATAAAAATCACTTTCATAACCTTCAGTATCAAAATTTTCGATTAATTCTATTGATCTTTCATTTGGCAAGAAGCGAAATATAATCAAATTACCTTTTTTATTCTTTTCAAATCTAAAATTTTTAAATTCAGTAAAAAATTTTTCTTCTAAAGGTGTAGAAGATTTTGCCTGTATAGCAATATCAAATCTTTTGAGAGAATTTTTTCTATTGCCTTTTGTAAGCTGAAACAAAACATCGATATATTCACAGGAAAGTCCGAAAAAATGTGCATTTTCTTTTACAAACCGAATTCCATATACGAATCCTAATTTACTAATACCGCTAACACTCCACCCGAAAGATTTTAGAAAACAAATCACTTTATCAGCCGTATTGTCAATAACCAATTCACCAAAATCACTGTGTATATCCCTCATATTTTTACTCCTACTTTCTTATTTTCTAGCAATTTCCCGTGCCCATTGCGGGCACGGGAAATTGTCGTTGTTACTGCATTTTTGCCCACTCGTTGTATTCATCGATAGACATAATCCTTACTTTGTGCCCATCTGTTGCACCAAGATTATTCTCATCTATCTTAAATTGTACGTCTCCTTCATCTGGTAGATTTTTCAAAAGTGCATAGACTTTTAACTGTTCATACGGTGTGGACGAAAAATACAATTTTTGAGTCTTTAAATTATCAATATAGATAACACCATGACTGTTTCCATGCCAATAAAAAGAAGTATATGTTGGATAATCGGAATAACGAACATACATAGGTCTACCGAACGGCATTTTTGACTCTATTCTGTAACCAGTCTCATCGTATACATTAATTGGCACAGTTATTTTAAAATCTGCAATAGCATTTTGTCCACCAACTTTTTGTATTACTTCCCTTCCTTTTACTTTGTTTACCCAGTTTGAATTGATTACAGTATTACAAACCTTGTCCCATTCTTTCGCTACCTGTTGTGTAATTTGCAGCACCTTTCTGTCAGGTAGCACCTTGACCCCAGGGGCTATGGTAAAACTTGCCGTGTCATCGTTATACCACGGACTGTCATAAGAAGACTGAGCTGGCAATAATTTTGTCTCGACTTTTGAAAAATCATAGACGGCTATGACGAGATTTCCCAGGATATACAATTCGAGTTCCTTGAAAATCTTCTCCCACTTCTCCACCTGCCTCTTTTCGTATTCCGCCTGAGCCTTCAAGTTCGCAATACTGCTCGATGAAACCGTGCCGTCCGTTCCCAAGATTCCGTTGATTCCGGCGTTCGCTTCCTTTTTAGTCGCGCCGTTCTGCTGTGCTTCGGTGTAGAAAGCCAGAGCCTCAATCAGATTGTCCGCCTTTTGAGCCGCCGCTCCCTTTGCGAGAGATTTCGTTGCGTTCACGGATTTTGAGTCGGTCTTTGAAAGAGAGGCTTTTTCCTTTTCGCTCAACTGGATTCCAAGCCCTTCAAGAAGGCTCTGCACCACCGCGCTCACGCTTGCGCCGGATTCAATCGCTACCCTATCGGCGCGCTCGTTGTACGCCGCCTTGATTTCGTTCGTGGCGATGTCGATTGCGCGGAAGTTCAGCTCGTAGCCGCCAGAAAGAGCAAGGATTGAGCCGAACACTGCGTACTGGGCGTTCGTCATCTGCCCTAGCTGAACGGCATTTTCTTCGGTGTAAAAGCCGCTCTCGGAAAGTTCCTGTTCCGCTTTCGTAAGATTTTCGTTCGCGCGGTCAAGAACCGTCATCTTCGAGTATTTTGCGAAATTTCCAGTGATTGAGTCCTGAAAGAACTGCGGCATCCAGTCGTCGCCCTTGCTTCCGTTCCGAACTTCGGGAGCGGTCACGGCGATGACAAGCCCTGCACCTTTGTACAGATTCTTGTCGGACGCACTTGCTTTTGCGGATTTTACGCTTTGCGCCGCCGCCCCGTCTGCGCTCGCCGTGTCCACCGACGAAGTAGAACCGCATGAAGCGAGAAAAAGCGCGGTAAGAACTGAAAATAGAATTTTCTTCATTATAGTGTTTTCCTTTCGATAAAATTTTCTCACAGAGCGCACAGAGAAATTAAAAAAAATGCTCTCTGTGCACTCCTACGCTCCGTGAGAGACTTTAGAACAGCAAGCTCATCGCAAGGTTCTGCGCTTCAAGCCAGTCTTTGTCGGCGGGCGTGACGGTCGCTGCGGAAGAGACGGCAGGATTTCCAGTGAGGGCAGCCATTGTCTGTGCTTCGGCAAGGCTCTTCACCTGCTCAGTTTTTGCGTTCGCCACAGTCTTCGTGCGCTCGGTCTTTCCATCTTCCACGATTTTTACGAGAGCCTGCTGGGCGGCGTCTTTCTGTTTCTGAGGTTCCAAATCAACCTGCGCCTGGAGCATTTTTCCGCTGTATTCAAGTTCCTGCTCCTTCTGTTTTTGCGTCATAACTGTCGGGTGGCGGGCATCTTCCATCATCTGACCGACCAAGCCTGAGACGAATTTTTCATCGACGGTCTGCTCTTCGGGAAGGTCGCCAAGCACTTTTTTGAGGTAAGTCGCCGTCGTTCTCGCCCAAGTTTGAGCCGGAATCACATAGACCTGATACAAGACGACTTTTCGGGTCATTTTTCCGGTCGCCGCGTCCTCTTCGTCAACGATATGATAAAATTCAGTGCGTTTTTCATGACCTGTGATTTCCGCTGATGACTGAGCCTGCGTAACTTCTTCGATTGCGTCGCAAGTCGCCTTGTCAATCGCGCCAGTTCTTGACCTCTCCGCCGCGTAGTTGTTCACCGACTGCTGAAGCTCCTTCGCGACCATTCGTGCATAGTTGATGTCGGTACGCATCTGCGCCCCGCGAACGTCCGCGCCGGTCGCCGTCGAAACTTTTACGACATACTCGTCGCCAAGTCCGAATTTCGCCTTGTACGCCGAAAAATCTCCCAAAAATGCCGGCGCAAGCCAGTCAGGACGCGCTTCCCCGCCGAGCGAGCGTGCCGTCCAGTCGCGAAGATAGGTCTTGTTCGCTGCAATAGTCATGCCGCTTTCCGACATGTTCGCTTTTGTGTTCGCAGAAGAAACATTGCTCGTAGAGCCGCATCCCGACAAAACAACAGCCGCAAGAATCGCGGTGAATCCAAAAATCGATTTTTTCATAAAAATCCTCCTTTTTATTTTGCTGCCTTACTTTGAAAGCATAAAATCCTTTTTCAACGCGTTCTTCACGCTCTCCGAAAGTGCGCTGTACGCCCTCTGCCGTGCGATTTTTTCATTCTTCGCGCCTGTCTTTTTTGCTTTTCCGCTCGCAGAATACACGGCTTTTTCAGATTTTGTGATTTGGAGCGTGAACGAAGGCGTGTAAAATGTTCCAGCCGGAAGCGACTGCATGTTTTCCGTGGCAAAAATCGTGCAAACATAATCAGCCTTTTCTTTTGAATCCACGACCTGAATATGGGCATTTGAAAAAATTTCCTGCACACCGCGGAGCAAAATGTCCTCGTGGTCATTTTCACAGGCGACGAACACACGGGATTTTCCGGAAAGCGAGCGGATTTTTGACTCCAGCAGAGAAAGTTTTTCCCGCGTCGAAGAATAGAAAGCCGCCCCGTCAGGATAAAGCGAATCGGCAAATGCAAAGCGTTTTTCAAGCTCGCTTTCCTCCGCATTTTGAAGAGCGCGGGTGAATTTCAGCATTTGAGAAAGCGGGTCAACCTCTTTTTCTGCGAGAGAAAAAAATCCCAAAAAAGAACGCACTCTCTCTTCCAGTCGCGGCTCATAGACTTCCCAGGCTGCCTGTCGGTCAATGTAGGCGGTCACCTCGTAAAGTTTTTGCTTTTTGTCGAATTTAGGCTTTGTGTATTGAACCGAAAAAAGCTCCGTCTCGCTCGTGACCAAAACATCATCGGTGACTGTACTCTGCGCCCTTCCGTCACTCACCGTTGCGTGTTCAGAAGTCGAAACTGAAATCTGCATCGAAAAATACTTTGAGATTGCCGCAAGCGCGTTCTGTTCGGCATCCGCCTTCGTCTCCCCGTAGCCGACTTGCGCGATATAGGCGGGATTGTTGAGGTATTCCCCGGGGAAAACTGGAACACAAAGGACAAAAAACAAGAATTGCACGGAAAAAAGATATTTTATCATTCTCATAGTAAATTTTCAGAGCAATTTATTACTCCATAAATTCTATAATAGACCATTTAAATACTCTTTTCAATCTAAAAAGAGTAAAATCTTACTATTCTGTGGTAAATGGAATTCAATGAAAATCTTCATTATTTGCTTGACTGCCATGACATGAAAATCAAGGAATTGTCCGCAAAGACAGGAATCAGCGAACACACAATAAAAAGTTATCTAAAAGAATCATCCGCCGAGCCAAAAGTCACGAACGCCGTCAAAATCGCCCGTGCGCTCGGCGTTACGGTGGAATATCTTGCAGGCGAAGAAAGCAAAGCAGAAAAATTTTCCGCGCGCCAGCTGAAACTTCTATCTTCTTACGAAAAACTAAAACCCCACGAGCAAAAAGCCGTCTCCCTTCTTATAGAGGAATTAGTGAATGGAAAGTGAGGCAGGAATTGCGCTACGGTCAGAGTGACAGGCTTCTGAACTGAACCGCCCTGTCGGAATTCACCTTGAAGCCGACCGCAATTATTATTTGCAGGTTGTAGTGAACGACATCACGCGCAACAAAACGTCCGCCCTCATTTTGAACTATTCGGAATTTCCGAATAGTTGCCCTTCTACTCAGCCGGAGCGTCATCAGCCGAATGGAGGAGGTCGCAGTCGGGGTTTATGCAGGACTTGTAGTTACCGTTCTTTTTGTCGTATTTTTCGACCAAAAACCAGCCGCATTTTGGACAGTACTGGTTCTCAAGCGGCTTGAAATGTGAGATAAAAGAACACTTGGGGTAATTCGTGCATCCGTAGAATTCCTTGCCCCGCCCCTTTGTCTTTCTTGCGACAATCTCACCGTCACAGCCCTTGACCGGGCACTTGGCGAGCGGAATTGACTTTGTGTTGTGGCACTCCGGAAATCCTGAGCAGGCCAAAAAATAGCCAAAGCGGCCGAGTTTTTTGACCATTGGCTTTCCGCACTTTTCGCAAACCTTGTCAGTCTTCTCGTCAAGAAAGCCCTTCACGCTCTCAGTAGTTGCGTCAACCTCGTCAATTCTCTTTTTGAAAGGTCCGTAGAAGTCACGGATCATGTCGTTCCAGACAACCTTGTCCTGCTCAACCTCGTCAAGCTGGTTCTCAACGTCGGCGGTGAACTTTTCGTTTATCACTTCCGGGAATGCCTCGACAAGAATCTTGTTAATCATCTTGCCAAGAGTCGTAGGAACCAGCTGCTTGTTGCTCCGTGTGACGTAGTAGCGGTCAAGCAGAACGGAGACTATTGTCGCGTAAGTTGACGGGCGGCCGATTCCGCTCTCCTCAAGCAGCTTGATTATTGACGCGTCAGTGTAGCGGGCAGGTCCCTGGGTGAAGTGCTGCTCAGGGTGAAAGTCCTTGGAATTCACAATCTCGCCGACTTTAAGGGAGGGAAGACTTCCGGTGACCTCTTCTTTTGATGACAGAAGTTTTATGACCGAATAAAAGCCCTTTTCGCTGAGCTTCGTGGATGATATGCGGAAAATCGCCTCTCCGGCGGAAATCTCAGCCGTGGTCGTGATTGTCTTGGCGTTTGTCATCTGGGAAGAGACAAATTTCTCCCAGATAAGCTGGTAGAGGCGCAGCTGGTCGCGGGTAAGATACTCCTTCAAGGAATCTGGAGTGTAGTCAACATAAGTCGGGCGGATTGCCTCATGGGCATCCTGGGCACCCTTTCCTACCGCATACTGAATGGCCTCGGACGGCAGGCAGTCAGGATGGTTCTTTGAGATCCAATTTCTCACCTCTTCCAAGGCAGAGTCAGCGATTCTAACAGAGTCAGTTCTCATGTATGTGATAAGACCGACCATTGTCTTTCCCACCTGGACACCCTGATAGAGCTGCTGGGCAATCTGCATGGTTTTTCTAGCGTTGAAGCCAAGCCTGTTTGCGGCAGCCTGTTGCATTTTTGATGTCGTAAAGGCGGGCTTCGGGCGGACAGTCTTTTCCGTGTTCTTGATGTCCGTCACCTTGCACTCGGAATTCTTGATTTCACCGATGATTTTATTTACGTCAGCCTCGCTCTTAAGTTCCGGGGTTTTGCCCTTGTACTTCGCAAGCTGACAGGTGAAGGAATTGCGTCCTTTTGAAAAATCAGCGTCAAGCGACCAGTATTCTTCCGGGATAAAGGCCTCGACCTCAGACTCCCTCTCGCAGATCATCTTCAATGCGACAGACTGGACGCGGCCGGCTGAAAGTCCGTTCTTGACCTTCTTCCACAAAAGGGGGCTGAGATTGTAGCCTACAAGGCGGTCGAGGACTCGCCGTCCCTTCTGGGCGTTCACCATGGACTCGTTTATATCATGGGGATTTTTAACTCCCTCGTTCACAACTTTCGGCGTGATTTCAGTGAAGACAACCCTCTTTATCGGAGCCTCTGTCTTTTCCTTGAGGGCATTGTTCAAGTGCCAGGCAATCGCCTCTCCCTCGCGGTCAGGATCGGAAGCCAGAAGAACCATGTCAGCATTTTTCGCGTCCTTCTGCAACTCCTTCAAGAGCTTTGCCTTTCCACGGACAGTGATATATTCAGGCTCGAAATTATTCTCAATGTTGATTGCCATGCGGCTTTTCGGCAGGTCAATCAGGTGGCCGATGGAGGCCTTGACCGTATAGTGGGGTCCCAAAAAATCCCCGATTACCTGGGCCTTGTGGGGAGACTCGACGATTACAAGTGTTTCCTTCGCTTTGGCTTTTGCCTTTGATTTAACTGTCTTCTTTGTTGTTTTCGCTTCGGCCATTTTCTATTCTCCACTTTTTAAAACAATTCAGGTCCCTTTTGCGGGCAATAACCTTTTTTGTTTTGAAAATCACTAAAATCTTTTATCAAGGGCGCGCCGTCCTCTACATACTGAAAAGCGCTTCTGCCCTGCTTTTTTTTCCCCTCAAGCAGCTCTTTTTTTGCAAGAAGCTGCCTGCTAGCTTTCTCCAGTGCCGCAGACACCTCTGATACCGCAACCTCATGAAAGAAAAGCTCCCGGTTGTAGTCCAAGGCAAGGTCGGCGGTAATCATCGCGCCGCTTCCGCTCGGAGCCTGAATCACGACAGTCGCCGGGGAAAGGGCCGCTATAAGCCGGTTTCTCTGCACAAACCTGAAAGGGGCGGCAGGAGTTCCGGGAATGTACTCGCTCAAAATCAATCCACCTCTCTGTAAAATCGAGGCGGCGTATTTTGTGTGGCTCGCTGGTGCGATTGTGTCGATTCCGCAGGGAAGCACTGCACAGGCAGAGCCTTTTTCCGCTTTCAGAACGCCCCTGTGGCTTGCGATGTCGATTCCAAAGGCAAAACCGGAGACCACAGTCATTCCGGCGGAAGCCGAGTCAAATCCGAACTGAATCGCAGCCTTCATGGCTCCGGCCGTCGCCCGTCTGGTTCCGACCACGGATACGCAGGGAGCGTTCAAGGCATCGAGATTTCCACGGTAGAAAATCATGTATGGCGGATCTTTCATCTCGCGCAGCATGGGCGGAAAATCAGGTGAATCGATTGCAGTCCAGCCTATTCCAAGTTTTGAAATCAGGCTTTGGGCAGTCTGAGCCTTTTTGAGATTCACCTTCCCATTCCAAGAACGGGCTTTAACCGTCCTATTTATAAGAAGACAAATATCATCTATCGACAATAATGCAAGTTTGTCGGAACTGTCAAGTTTATTTTGAAGGAGAACTTTTTCTTTTGTTGTCAAAAAAGAGGCCTCGTTGATTAAAAGCCTCTTCAAAAAGTCGTCAGCGGTCATTCTATTTTGAATACACAGAGTCAAGAACCTGCTTTTTGAGGGATTCCGCACTTGAGATTATTTGCTTTGATTTTGTCATCGTTGGAATTTTCTCGTAAATCGCGACAGACTTTTCTCCCTCGCCCACGGCGTAGTAGGCACCGGCAAGAACAAAAAGAGCGTCAAAATTCTTTTTTTCGATTGTAATCAGCTTCTCAAGCAGAGGAATCGCCTTTTCATACTCCTTCATGTCATAGACGTACAGGAGGGAAAGACCGTAAAGGGTTCTGGCATTGCGGTCGTCAAGTTCCAGAGCGCGAATATATGAGGACTCCGAAAGTTTTATGTAGTTCCAGGCCTCGGAAGTCTTTCCGTTGATGAGCTGACCTTTCGCATTGAAGTCAAGGGAAGACTTTGCCATGTGATTCGCGCAGACCCCTACCCAGTAGTAGAGGTTCTGGTTGGCGGGGTAGAATTCAATGGCCCTCTTCAGGCAGTCCATAGCCTTGCCGTACATTTTGGCATCAAGGTACCTGGTGGCAAGCATTTTGTACCAGATTCCAATCTGACTCTCCGTCAGCTGCAAATCGGCCGCCCGGTCCTGATATTTTTTAATCGCAGACTCAAGTTCCTCAATCGAAGTGGGATTCTTAACCCCCTCCTCCATTTTCTGCATACGGATTATAGTCTTCGTGGACTTTCCGCCGCAGGAGACAAAAATCATATTCAAAAGGCAAAAAGCCAAAATCGCATAGATTGATTTATTTAAAATTGAATTTCTCATAACTAAATCTTACTATATTATCGCTTTTACCGTCAATTTTTTTTAGAATTTAGGAACAGAATTTGGAAAAGTATTTCACTTTTTTTTGAATATTGATATAATATCCTAACTTTTATTAAACGGAGTATCTTTATGAGACTTGCAAATCGCTTCAGACCGCAGAGAGTCGTAAACTGCACAACAAAAGCTAATTCTAAGAAAAACAACAAGAGAATCGCTGCAAACTACGCACTTCTCGCTGCTCATGACGCAGCAGATTCAAAAGCAAAGAAATAAGCGTATTTTCTGCTGATTAAACCCGTTCCATTTAGGAGCGGGATTTTTTTTCACTTTTTGCCGTGACCCGGGAAGAATTCCGCGTGCCCCTCGCGAAGCCGCTTGTCGTCAACATGGGTGTAAATCGTGGTCGTGGCCAGGTCAGCGTGGCCCAAAAGCTCCTGAACAGAGCGCAAATCCATTCCGCCTGAAAGCAGGTGGGTCGCAAATGAATGCCGTAAGGTGTGGACTTTCGCGTGAACCCCGCTCAAAGCCTCAAGCTCCTGAAAACGCTTCCAAACCCCCTTGCGGGAAATCGCCTTTCCCTTGTAATTCACAAAAACTTCGGGTACTGCCTTTCCTTTGACCAAAAGAGGCCTGACATCGTTAAGATAGGCCACAAGCCGTGATTTCGCAGTCTCCCCGAATGGAACCATCCTCTCTTTGTCGCCCTTTCCCCGGACAATTAAAATCCGCTCATTTAAATGAAGGTTTTCGATTAAAAGACCGCAGGCCTCGCTTATGCGAAGTCCGCAGGAATAAATCAGCTCGAACAAGGCCCGGTCACGCACGCCAAGGGGCTTTGAGACATCAATCACGGACAAAAGGGAATCAACCTGCTCCACAGAAAGGACTCTGGGTAAATCCCGGTGGGCTTTAGGCCTGTCAAGAAGGGCTGCAAAATTCTCCTCCCAAAATCCCTGACGGACAAGGTAGGAGCCGAAAGCTCGGAGGGCAGAAATATCCTTTGCAAGGGTAAGCTCTGTCATTCCGCGAGTCTTTCGGTCGGCAAGATAATAAAGAAGAACCTTGTTATTTACAGCGGAGAGCTTTATTTTCTTTTCGACAAGATAATCCAAGAAAATCTGCACGGATTCCCGGTATGTCTCCGCAGTCAGCTCCTCGCGCCGCTCGACAGTCCTCAAATCCGCGTAAAAATTCTTTAAAAGCAAGTCTATCGTCATAAAAAACAAGGGGGCAAAGCCCCCTGAAAAATTATTTCTGCTGCAAGTTTATTGTGCGGGTCAAGTTGCGCCAGCAGGCGGGTTTCGCCAAGTCCCCGTCATTCTGAAATCCAGCCGGCGGAGTCAGCGACGAGGGATTTTTGTAGGCCGCGTTCATGGCCGCCCCAAGGGAGCCTGTGTTTTTCACCTCGGCCTTTTTCTGCGGAATCGGACTTGACGTTGAAAGCAGTGAGTTCATGTCCTCAAAAGAGAAAGTCTCCTGGGCCGGAGCCTTCGCAGTCTCAGCCCGCTCAGATGTTACCGCCGGACGGCTGACCGCAGGATTTTTTCCGCTGAAAAGATTCTCAAAACTTCCGTAGGGAATAGTGTTTGAGTCAGGCTTTTTTTCATTCGGTGTTTGAGGATTCTGGACTGTCTCTTGGACAGGAGCAGCCTCCTCTGAAAGCATATTTTCCTCACCGCCGTTGGAGCCTTTAAATCCAGTCGCAATGACCGTGACGGAAACTTTGTCACCCATTGACTCGTCGAAGACCTGTCCCCAGAAGATATTCGCGTTGGGGTCAGCGGATGCCGTGATGATATTTGCGATTTCGTCAGTCTCAGAAAGGGCAAGGTCGCCACCTGAGATGACGTTGATAAGGATATTCTTTGCCCCGTCGATATGGGAATCCTCAAGAAGCTTGTTGTTGATTGCGGCAGTGGCAGCGTCAACAGCGCGTGACTCGCCCTCGCCGATTCCGACTCCGAGAATCGCATCTCCCTGACCTTTCATAGCAGAAGTGACATCAGCAAAGTCCGTGTTTACATCCCCGTTCTGCGTGATGATTGAGGAGATTCCCTGAACGCCCTGACGCAGAACATCGTCAGCGACGACAAAGGCTTCCTTAATCGGCATTTTTTTGTCAACGATTTTAAGAAGCTGCTGGTTCGGAATCACGATTAAAGAGTCAACCTGCTCGTGAAGTCTCTTGATTCCCTCCTGAGCCTGCTCCATGCGCTTTTTACCCTCAAATTTGAACGGAGTCGTGACAACACCGACAGTCAAGGCTCCAGCCTCACGGGCAATCTGAGCCACAACAGGGGCAGAGCCGGTTCCAGTACCACCGCCCATTCCGGCAGTCACGAAAACCATGTCCGCGCCTTTAAGGATATTCTGGATAGTCTCTTTGTCTTCTTCGGCTGCCTGCGCTCCAACCTCAGGCTTTCCGCCCGCTCCGAGTCCGCCGGTAACTTTCTGACCGATTTGAATTCTGTTCGGAGCCTTTGAATGATGGAGAGCCTGCAAGTCTGTGTTCAGGACGATAAAATCAACGCCCTGAATATTGGCCTCAATCATGCGGTTTACGGCATTTGAACCGCCGCCACCGCAGCCGATAACTTTAATTACTGTGGGATTGCCGTTGTCCAAGGCCGTCCCCGTGTCATTTACATCGTAAATTTCCAACATTTTCCTCCCGCCCGGATTTTGAGGATTTCACCCCCTTCCTCAAATCCTATTAACTTTTCTGACTTTCCAAATCAGAAAAATAATTCCTTGAATTTCTGCCAGCCGGATTTTCCATCAGGCTTTTGTTTGGTCTCGCTTTCGTGCCGTCCCTTTGTCTTTTTTGAGGCTCCCAAGACCAGCTGCTTATTTGCAAGCACAAGTCCGACAGCCGTAGCAAAGTCTGCAGACCTGTATTCTTCTTCGATTCCACCGAGTTTTTCCGGAATTCCGATTCTCACAGAAGAAGTTCCAAATACATCCTCTGTAAGCTCCACAACGCCGCTCATCAATGCGCCGCCGCCGGTCAAAATCACGGAGCCAGAAAGCTGACTCAAATTCGTCCTGTGAATCACCTCGTCGCGGGCCATCGTCAGAATTTCCGCCATGCGGGGCTGGATAATCTGGCAAAGCTCCGCCCTTGTTGTAAGTTCCGGGTCACGTCCGCCCACGCCGGGAATAATCACTTCCTCGTTCTCGCCTACCAGAGGAAGCCAGCAGCAGCCGGACTCCACTTTAAGGCTCTCAGCGGTCGCAGTCGAAACTCCCTTTACAATCGCGATGTCGTTCGTGACAAGATTTCCGCCGATTGGAATCGAGCAAGTGCAAACAGGCGCGTCCTTCACAATCACCATGATGTCAGTCGTTCCGCCGCCCAAGTCAATCAAAATGGAGCCTAAATCCTTTTCTTCCGCCCCAACGACAGCCTCTTCCGCCGCCAAAGTTTTGAGCATCACACGGTCAAGCTGATAGCCAGACCTTTCCACACAGACAGTGATATTTTGAATCGCCGTGCGCGAAGCCGTGACAATGTGGACTTCCGCCTCAAGACGGACAGCAATCGTATGAACAGGATCCTTGTAGCCCGAAACTCCGTCAACGATATAATTCTGCGGAATCACGTGCAGCATAGCCCGGTCCATAGGAATCTGGACTGCGTTCGCGGCCTCAAGAACACGCTCAACGTCAGCCGGGGTCACTTCCCGATCATTCTTTCCGTGACTGGAAACCGCCACCATGCCCTTTGCGTTCATTCCCTGAACCTGCTGACCGCCGATTCCGGTGATACATGAGAAAACTTCGTAGCCAGCCTTTTGTTCAGCCTCTTCAATCACGGATTTTATACATTCCATCGTGTTCTCGCGGTTGACTATGACACCGTTGCGAAGTCCGAGAGAAGGTCTTTTTGCGGTGCCGATAATTTCCACCGTGTTCTCGTCAATGACTTCGCCGATTACCGCGCGGACAAATGATGTGCCGATGTCGAGGCCGACAATTATATTACTCAAGAGAAACTCCTGCTGCCTTACGCCGCTGCTTATAAGAGAAAGAGCCGTAGCGAAGGTCAATTTCAGAAACATCAGGCTCGATTGTGTTCACCACATCGAGCATAACCAGCATTGACTGCAATGCGTCCACGTTGAGGGAACGGTCAGTCAAAATGCGGGTGCGGCTGTGAACCGGATACAAAACCAACTCGTAATTTCCGTATTCCTTTGGAACCACGTGAATCTCAGAAACCGCCGCAAAATAATTCTGGGGCAGATTTCTGATTGCCGCGACCTGCTCCATAAGCGCGTGGAATTTTGAAGGAATTCTCATTCCCTCCGGGACATTCTCAACAGGAATCCCGGAAATCAAGGGAACGGAAAAATCACCGCTTGATGAAGAGGGGGTAGAAAATAATACCCCATTTTCGTCAATTTGAACAGGCATAGTCCGGTCATTTTGCGAAACAAATGTCATCGCGACAGGACTTCTCTCCTCAATCGTGATGAAAACCCGGTCAGGAAATCTCTTCACGACTTTCACACTTTCCACGCCGGACACCGACGCAATGATAGACTGAACCGTCTCGCTGTTAAAATGAAAAAGGTTCGTATGGGAAACGCCGTCAATTTTCTGACTCAAATAGCCTTCTGAATAAGCCTTAAGGCCACTCCAGTTGATTTTAACCTGGTCAAATGACGGCAAAACCAAAAGATAGACAGCGGCCTCAAGCAAAAGCAGAGCCGCAAGAACGAAGACGAAGATTTTCAAAGGTCTCATCGAGTTTTTCACGTTCGCCCTGACTTTTGATTTCACCGAATCTTTCTCATGAAGCCCGGCCCTTCCTATATCCTCCAGACTCACCGCAAAATACGCATCACTCATATTCAACTCCCTCTCCCCTATTTTGAATATCGGTATTTTTCACTTTTTCTAAACGCGAAGCGTTGATAATAAAGCCGCACATGGCCAGCGTAAAAATTATCGAAGAGCCGCCTGATGAGAAGAAAGGCAGCGGAACGCCGGTCGTAGGAATAATTCCCGCGACAACCGCGATGTTCATAAGCGACTGGTAGACAATCACAGCCCCGAATCCGAACGAGGCGATTGAAGCGAAGCGGTCAGAACATTCTGCCGAAGTCTTTAGCACACGCCAGGCAAAAAAGCCAAGCAGGAACAAATACAAGGCTACTCCCGCAAAGCCCATCGCCTCAGTCCATCCGGCAAAAACGTAGTCTGACTGAACTTCCGGGATTGAGTCAATTCTGGTAAGTCCACTACCGATTCCCTGCCCCCAAAAGCCACCAGCGGAGACAGCGCGGCGGGCGGCCATAGCCTGATAGTTGAAGGTGTCCGGGAAAGCGTCAGGCTTGAAAAATCCGATCAGGCGGTTGACGCGGTATGGCTTTGTGAAAATCATCAGAGCAACAGATGGAATTCCTAAAGCCATAAAGGGAATCAGCCATGAGAGCTTTGCACCGCTCACAAAAAAGAGCAAAAGGCCGACTAAAAAGACAAAGGCTCCTGTCGAAAAATCCTGCTGTAAAAAAATCACGCCCATAAAAATCACAAGGCCTATTACAGAAGGCAGAACTGACCTGTCTTCCGGGCGGACCTGATTTTCCTGCTTGTCAAAATTGTGGGCCAAAAAAAGCACCACGGCGAACTTTATCGCCTCTGAAGGCTGAAAAGTCGAGAGATAAGGCAGACGGATCCATCTTCTCGCTCCGTTGCGCTCAACACCGATTCCGGGAACAAAAGTCAAAAGGCAGAAGACAATCGAGCCAAGGGCGATGACCATCAAAAGCTGGCGGATATACTTCATCTTAAGCGAGGCGAAAAAAAGCAGCAGGACAAAGCCGAAGACAGACGAAATCAGCTGACGGGTGACAAAATGCATTGGCTCCCCGTAAAGTTTGATTGCGAAATTCTGAGAGCAGATATAGAGAGTCACCATGCCGATTCCCCACAAAAGGAGAATCGAGACTATAAGGGCCGGGTCGGATTTTTTGTAGGTCTCGACCGGTTTTTCCATGTAGAGGTTAAAGTCGTTCACCTATTTTGCCTCCGAGTTCTCTTCAAGCAGAGGAAGAAGTCTCTCAAGGGCGATTCCGTGGGAACCTTTCAGCAAAATAAAGTCGTTTGGGCAGGCAATTTCCGAGATTTTTTCCGAGACAGCTTTGATTCCGTCATCAGAATAATCCTCAAAGTAAAAAAGCCTTGACTCGGCAGGATTCTCACTCTCAGCTTTCTCAAAAGCGTAAAGCATTTCCTTTCCGACAAAAAAGACTGCGGACGCATTTGACCTTGCGGAAAGCTCTCCGATTTTCTCGTGGGCGGACTTTGAGTCAGAGCCAAGCTCCAGCATATCGCCGAGGACAAAAATCTTTTTTCCGGAGGTCTTCACTGACGAAGAGAATTCTATCGCTTTTTCCATGGAGTCTGGATTGGCGTTATAGCAGTCCTCAAGAATCACGAATTTGCCCTTCAAAATATTGCTTCTGGCACCCAAGGGCTTTAGGCTTTCGATTCCGGCCTTGATTTGCTCAGGCGAAAGCCCCAGTTCTTTTGCGACAAAAACCGCCGCAAGTGCATTTGAGAAATTGTATTTTCCAGGCAGGGGCAGGCGGATTTCAAGACCGTCGACAGAAAACCTCGTGCCGTCAACGCCCTCATCGCTCAAAAATTTCACGGCAGAATCAGCGTTCTCCCCGTAATAAATGACTTTTCCAGAGACTTTTTCCGCAAGGAATTTTGCAAAATCGTCTTTTTCAGGGATAAAGGCGGCTCCGTCCTTGCCCATATAGTCAAAAATCTTGCGCTTTTCGCGGGCTATGTTCTCGCGGGAGCCTAAAATTCCTATGTGAGCCGTTCCGATATTCGTGACGACTCCGTACTGGGGCTTAAAGACTTTTGCAATCTCACCGATTTCATTCTCCCGGTTCATGCCCATCTCAAAAAGTCCAAGCTCGTCCCCCTCACGGATTTGAAAGACTGAAAGCGGGAGTCCTGTCTCGGAGTTAAAATTGCCTTTATTTGAGACGACCTTGTATTTCTGCTTCAAAACAGAGGCGAGGATTTCTTTTGTGGTCGTTTTCCCGGAAGAGCCTGTGACTGAGACGCGGATAAGGCCGGGGACCTTTGAGACATATTTTTCAGCAGCAGCCTGCAAGGCGTGCAAGGTATTCTCAACGATGATAAAGGCGACGGAGGGATTCTCCTCCGTATATTTCTCAATTTTTTCTTTGTCGGAATTGTAAGCTGAGCGGGCGGCGAAGACAATTGACGCGCCTTTTTCAATCCCCTGGGGAATATACTTGTGTCCGTCCTGGTTCTCACCGATTAAAGGCACAAAAAGCGTGTTTTTCTCGACATTGCGGGAGTCCGTCTGCACGGACGTAAAGATAGCTCCTGCCGCCGAATTATTCAAAAGCTCTCCGTCTGTCGCCTCCAAAAGCTCACCGACAGAAAGCAAAGACTCAATTTTTCCACCCACCATTATGTTTCCCCCACAAAAAAATCGCTCCTAGCGATTTTTTCTCCCACTTTATTTTTATTTTATCTCAACCCTGACAATCTCATCAGACTTGGCCTTGTGCATCCCCAATTCATTCTCCGCCAAGTTTTCGATTCTGGCGGAATTGGAGAGGGTCGAGATGTCGGAAATCAGTTTTTTGTTTTTTTCCACCAGCTCCACCTGTTTTTGCTCAAGTGCCCTGACCTCCCCCTCAAGCTTCTCATATCGGTAAGCCTGCAAGGCGACCAGTGCCAGAAGAAGCGGAATCAAAAGCGAGGCCAGCAGCATAAAAAACTTGTCCTTCCGCTCAGATTTTTCAATCTTAACTGCGCTCACTTTCAATAACCTTCCACGTTCAAAAGTCTTTCCATTCCAGCATCGCGGATTTTTCTTACGACCCGCAGCTTTGCAGAACGGCTCGGAGAATTGACCTTGACTTCTTCCTGAGTCGGCTCCAAGGGCTTTCTCGTCAGAATCTCGGCGCAGGGGCTTCCACCGCAAGAACAAACAGCCTGCTCAGGCGGACAGACGCACTGCTTCCCCAAATTTCTAAAATAGTTTTTCACAATCCTGTCCTCAAGCGAATGGAAGGTAATCACCCCCATTTTTCCGCCGTCCGCCAGCACATTAAAAGCATCGTGCAGGGCCTTTGGCAGCCGTTTGAGTTCCGAGTTGACTGCAATCCGCAAGGCCTGAAAAGTCCTCGTGGCCGGGTGAATCGGTCCGTAGCGGTAGCTTGCGGGAACCGCATCCCAGACAATATCAGCGAGAGCCTTTGACGAGACAATCCTACCACCCTTTCTTGCCTCGACAATTGCCCTCGCGATACGTCTGCTCATTTTTTCATCGCTGTACACATAAAGAATATGAGCCAGCTCTTCTTCTTTTTTTAAATTGACGATATCCGCCGCGCTTTCTCCTTCACCCGTGTTCAAGCGCATGTCAAGCGGCTCGTCGTATCTGAATGAAAATCCCCTCCCGGATTTTTCATAGTGGTACACGCTTATCCCCAAATCGAACAAAATCAGATTTGGTTTTCTGTCTTCAGCCGGATATTCCGCGTAAAAATCGTTGAACCAGCCGTTATAAAAGGAGATCCTTTTTCCGAACGGAGAAAGTCGCTCCCTTGCCCTTGCCTGAATATTCTTGTCGGCATCCAAACCGATTACAGAAAGGCCTGGATATTTGCTCAAAAAAGCGTTCGTATGACCGCCCTCGCCCAAAGTCGAGTCAATCATAAGGCAGTCATTTTCAAAGCTCTCCCCGACAGGAGAAAGCCATTCGAGGCATTCATTCAGTAAAACCGGTGTGTGAACAATTTCCATAAACGCCCCTAAAAACTGATTCCGCTAAGCTCTTCCGCGGCCTCCATAAAAGAAGCCTCACTCTCAGAAAGATACTTTTTATATTCCTCAGCGTCCCAAAGCTCCATGTACTTGTTGATTCCCAAAATCACGCAGTCTTTGGTCAGCCCAGCATACTCACGCAGGCTTTGAGGAATGGAAAGACGACCGGCCTTGTCAAACTCAACTTCCTGTGCGGGTGCAATCAGGCGTCGAACGACAATTCGGTTTTTAGGGTTGAATGGAGAGGCAGTCTCCATAACCTTTGCGGAAAGGCTTTTCCATTCCTCCGGGGTATAAAGCCACAAACAATGGTCAAGGGCCTGAGTCACGATGAGAACATTTCCTGTCAATTCATTCCGCAGTCTGGCCGGAAAAAGAATTCTCCCCTTCTCGTCCAGAGTGTTGCGGTATTCACCGGTCAGCAATTCCACTTTTTATACCACTATTTACCACTTATAACCACTTTTTCCCACTTACTTACATTTTAACGAAAAAATTTACTAAGTCAAGACAAAAAGCTGCCGATAATCAATAAATTTTACAAAGCTGTTATTTCGCTTTCGGGCGCAAACTTTCTCCACCCCGGGCACTTCCGCGGCTCAGTCACCCTCGGTACTCCGTACCAGCCTGCGGCTGCCGCTCCAGCGCTTGCGCAATTTCTCAAAAAGAGCAGGGCTTTTTCCACGCCTAATACAAGCCCCTCATTCCTCATTCCACCACTGATTTTTTCAGCAAAATCCGATAGAATCATCTCAGGAAAAAAAAGAAAAAAAATGATAAACACTTACAACGAAAGTTCACTTCACAGGGCATTAAAGCTTCTCTACGCACAAAAAACAGGCGGCCTCACAGAGCAAAAATCAGGCCCATTTATCGCCGATGTACTTTCCCCCTCCGGTGTGACTGAAATCCAAACAAAGAACGTCTCCGCCCTAAAGTCGAAAATCGAGTATTTCATCTCGCAAAAAATTCCTGTGAACGTTGTGCATCCAATCGTCAGAGAAAAAACAATTATCACACTCTCATCATCAGGAGAGCTTCTATCAAAAAGAAAAAGTCCCAACGAAGAGACTCTCTACTCCCTTCCAAAAGAACTTACAGGAATCTACAATCTTCTCACAAAAGAGCTTTTTACGCTCACAATTCTGGACACATCGGTCATCGAAATCCGAAGAAAGACAGAGCAAAAATCCCAGCTTGTAAACAAAAGCCGCCGTTTTCTAAAGGACTGGCTCCCGGAAGACAAAAAATTAAAAGAAATTCTCTCTCAAAAAATCCTCAAAACAAAAGAAGACTATAAAAATCTGCTCCCAAAAGGAATTAATGAGAATTTCACAATACCTGACATTCAAAAGGGAATCATAGATTACAAGATGGCAGAACTGAATAAAAAATCGCTATCCCAAAAACTCAAAAAAGGCTCCTACAAAGAAGCCCGCCTTTTAATATGGCTGCTTGAGAAAATGCAAATCTTATACAAAAGCGGCAGTAAAGGCAAAAGCCGCCTCTATTCAATAAATCAATAAATTAAAAAAGGGCATAAAAAAAACCGCCCCGAAGCGGAGCGGTTTAGCGGAAAACTGATTCTACTACCAGTCGTCCATCATGTCGTCTTCATCGCGGTTTTCGACATCATAAAGGTCTGTAACTGCGCGAAGGTCATCCAAGTACAAGTAATATGTACCGCGTGCGAGCATCGGGTTGCAGTCAACTCTGAATCCGACGATGCGGAGACCAGGGCGTGTACCGTTGTATGCTGACTGCTGGATAATTCCATGCTCTCCATCCGGAGTCGGAGGAATAGCGACTGTCATTTTCTTCCAGCCGGAGAATCCCAAGTTTCCGAGATAAAGCTCGAAGTTGTTTCCATAGTAATCCTGAACCAAGAGATAAACTTCATGATCCATGTTGCGTCCGCAAGCCCAGACAGAAACAGTCTTTGTGACACCTTCAATCGGAATCGGGCGAGTTGAGCGAATGAAGAATGAGTTTACACCACGGCGGAAGAAGTCAACGCGGATACCGAGAACTTTTGTGTCCTCAGCCTGCTCGTCACCCTTTACAGGTTCCTTCAATGCCGGGTTTCCGTCAAAAAGGCGAGATGTAACAACACCATAGTCAGGAGAAATTGTCGCATTCCAGCTGCCTTCAACTTCAAAGCGGTCTACAGAAACCTCGCGGAGAGCCTGTTTTGCAGAATCATTTCCGATGATTGTCGGATCCGGCTCAGAAAGGCTAGAAGCTCCCTCTTTATCCTGTGCAAACGCAAAAGCGGCTGCTGAAATCATTAATGCAGTGATAAGTAACTTTTTCATTATTTGCCCTCACTTGACGCAGCGCTTTTTGAAGATGAACCAGAATCACCGAAGTTTACGTCCTGAAGTTCATAACCGTCAAATACGTTGCTCAAAGTATTTGATGTGTATTTCAACTGATCAAAGAAAACATTGAATACGTCTACATATTCATCAGGATCTGTGCGGATACGGAATCCTACGAATGTCATGTTCTTCGGGCCAGAGCGAAGACGTGAATGCTGGCGAATATGAGAAGGAACAGAAACAATAATGTTTCTCCAACCATTGAATGCGAGGTTTCCCGCAGGAAGTGTATGAACACGTCCGTCAGCATCGCGAACCAAAAGGTCAATATAATAAAGGTAGTTAGCACCCCAAACCCAGAAGTCAATCTGTGTTACAGTACCGATGAACTCGATTTCATGAGCTTTACCTTCTTTTGAAGGATAAATCTCAAACCAGTTCTCACCCTTGCGGTGATAGCTAGTCTCGATACCAAGGACTTTCGGAGAACCTTCGGTATTCGTATTCAGTACTTTCAATGAATTCGGCTGACCGTCAAAATAAGCCTTTTTAGGATAGCCATTTTCTTTGTCGATAAAGCGGCTGGCCTGAACTTCCCATGTCCAGCTGTCAACTTCGACCTTTCCATTTTTATTCATCGGATAATTTTGACTGTCCTCTGTGTCAAAATTGTCAACGATGAACGTCTCAACAGCTCTACTGCTGGGTTGCGCAACTGCAGGGATACAGAACGCAAGCAGAAGAGCAAGACTTGTAAAGACTATTACGCCCTTTTTCATTCAGAACTCCTTCGTTTCGTGTTTATAACACACCTTTTTTATTTTCGGTTAAATTACCTGAATAAATTATCAATCACATTATATTTTCCTCTAACATCTTTGTCAAACATTTTAACATAAATATCGAGTGAAAAATCATTGAAACCAACTTGCTTTTTGGTGATTTAGGATTTAAAATTATTTTGATTAGAAAGTTTCTTTCTTTTTATTTCTTCTATTACGAGGTTTTTTATGACAAGTTACAAGGAACTGGGACTGGTGAACACAAAAGATTTGTTCGCCAAGGCTATAAAAGGCGGATATGCAATTCCCGCCTACAACTTCAACAACATGGAGCAATTGCAGGCAATCATCGGAGCCTGCGTCGAAACCAAGTCTCCGGTAATCTTGCAGGTCTCAAACGGAGCTAGAAACTATGCCGACAAATACTTTCTGCGCAACATGGCCCGTGCCTCAGTAGAATACGCCCACGAGCTTGGCTACGATATTCCGATTGTCCTCCACCTTGACCACGGCTCCTCTTTCGAGCTTTGCAAGGACTGCATCGAGAACGGCTTCTCCTCAGTGATGATTGACGGCTCTTCCCTCCCCTACGACGAGAATGTGGCCCTTACAAAAAAAGTCTGTGACTTCGCCCACGCCCAGAAAGACTATGTAACAGTAGAAGGCGAGTTAGGAGTCCTCGCAGGCGTTGAAGATGAGGTTTCTGCGGCTGAAAGCCACTACACAAAACCTGAGGAAGTACAGGACTTCGTTTCAAAGACAGGGGTCGACTCACTGGCAATCTCAATCGGAACAAGCCACGGCCGCTGCAAATTCACCCCAGACCAGTGTACAAGGACTGCGGACGGAGTTCTGATTCCGCCGCCACTGGCTTTCGATGTTCTCAAGGGTGTTGAAGAAAAACTTCCAGGATTTCCGATCGTTTTGCACGGTTCCTCATCAGTTCCGGTTGAATACGTCAAGATGATTGAAAAATACGGCGGAAAGATTCCTGATTCAGTCGGAATTCCGGAAGACCAGCTGCGTCAGGCCGCAAAATCAGCCGTATGCAAAATCAACATCGACTCTGACGGCCGCCTCGCGATGACCGCAATGGTCCGCAAGGTATTCGCGGAAAAGCCGGAGGAATTCGACCCGAGAAAATACCTGGGACCGGCCCGCGAGGAGCTTAAAAAGATGTACATGCACAAAAACATCGATGTCTTAGGTTCAGCAGGACAGGCGTAATTTTTAATAAGAAGGGGCTGTCCCAAAAGTAGCAAAATGGTGGTTGAGCTTGTCGAAACCACCATCTATAGTGGCAAATGTCATTTCGACAGGCTCAATGACCGCATTCTGCGAACTTATTAGACAGCCCCGTTTTTTTTTAGGCACAAGGCAAAGAAAGCCCCAAGCTGTAAATAAATTGCGCAAGGATTGGAGCCATGCCGGAGGCAGTGCCGCAAGGCACCGCGCGTGAGCAAGTGGCGGAAAGCCGTGAAGCAGAGGAATTTTGCGCCCGACTCCACAAAAAGAAAGCTAGAGAGAGAATTTGGCGAAAACCGCTGAGACGACTGAGTTGAAGAGGTCTGCGACCTGCTTTTTGTTTCTGAGAACCCGCCAGACTGAATAGACTAAATAAACAAAGGCGAGGATTGTCCAGGTTCCGAAAGGCAGCATAAAACGCCAAGCGGCCTCAATAAAAGCCGGAGAGAAAATAGTTATTATATAGAAAAGAAAACGTGGAAGCCGACTTTTTGAGGACTGATTCAACGCCGCAGTAATTTCCAGGGAGACAGATGTTGAAAGAGCAAGGTACAAAAGCGGTTTTATAAAAAGCTCAAAATACGAGAATGGCGGAAAGCCCCTGAGAACCAGATACGGAATGTAAACCGCGTAAAATGAGAGGAGAAAAAGCAACAGACTTGAGCATTTTGAAGCCCTCTCCCTCTTTGAGAAGAAAAAATAGAAGACATAGCAAAGGGCTGGAAGAATAAAGTCATCCGCAAAAACAGACAAGAAATACCAAAGAAAATTTCTCCCTGAATAGGCATCAAAATACATAAAGAAAAAATTGAACGCGGAGATGACAGCTGCCAGACCGGCGGCGAAAAGCACCGTCAAAAGCTTGCCTTTTTGATCATTTGAAAAAACGGCATAAATCAGGGAAAGAGGAAAAATCAACAGCAAAAAGAGATACATATCTAAAAAAATAGCATAAAAGCAGTGTAAAAGCAAGATAGAAGGATTTTTACGCTAGACAGAGATAGGACAAATCTGATAATATGGGTGAACATTCTTTAAAGTGGTGTTTTTTTATGAACACAAGGAGGAGCGTTGGCAGACGTTAAAAATTTACGGGTTAATGAACAAATCCGTGTCCGTGAGGTCAGGTTGATTGACGATGAGGGCGGTCAGACCGGCATTTTGCCGACTCGTGAGGCGCTTTCGTTGGCGAGAGAAAGAGACCTGGATCTTGTGGAGGTGTCACCTAACGCAAATCCGCCGGTTTGTAAAATTCTCGACTTTGGAAAGTACAGGTTCGAGCAGGAAAAAAAGCTCCGTGATTCCCGCAAGGCCCAAAAAGCCCTTAAGTTGAAGGAAATCCGTATGCAGCCGAAAATCGGCCCCGGAGATCTTGACACTAAGGCAAAACACGTTCAGGAGTTCTTGAACGAGGGAGACAAGGTAAAGGTTACAATCCGCTTCCGCGGACGTGAGCTTGCCCACACCGAACTCGGTTTTGACGTTCTGAACGAAGTATTGAAAAGGCTGGACGGCAACTACGTCATCGAAAAGCCCGCCGCAATGGAAGGTCGCTTTATGTCGATGACAATCAATGCCAAGGCCAAATAGGTAAAGAGGTTATTGTCATGCCTAAGATGAAGACAAAGAAAGCGTCAGCAAAACGCTTCACGCTGACAGGTACTGGAAAAGTAAAGTACAAGAAGATGAACCTTCGCCACATTCTGACGAAAAAATCATCAAAACGTAAGATGCACCTTCGCGGCGCAGGAATCCTTTCTGAAGATTCAGCAGCAAGAATCCGCAAGCAGCAGCTTCCGTACGGTTAATTTGAGGAGTAAATAATGTCTAGAGCAGTAGATGGAACAAAACGCAACAACCGCCGCGCAAAGATTCTCAAGCTTGCCAGCGGATTTACAGGCCGCAGAGGAACAAACTACAAAGCCGCAAAAGACGCAGTAGTTAAAGCCCTCCGCCACGCATACGTTGACCGCCGCGACCGCAAGGGAGACTTCCGCCAGTTGTGGATTTCCCGCATCAACGCGGCAGTCCGCGATGAAGGCCTCTCATACTCTCGCTTTGTCGACGGTCTTACAAAGGCCGGTGTTCAGTTGAACCGCAAAGCACTTTCAAACATGGCAATCGAAGACCCGGCAGCATTCAAAGCTGTTGTCGAAGTTGCTAAAAAGGCATTGAAGGCATAAGTATGATTACACTCGATCAGGTTTTGCTTCTTGAGGAAAAAGTTGAGGCAGCTGTTGCGAAAATCCAACAGCTTGAGGCTGAGAACGCTGCTTTGCGCACAAAGTGTGCCGAGCTCACAAACGCGCTTTCAAGCAAAACGGAGCGGCTTTCTTCTTTTGAACAGGATCAGAACAAGATCGAGGAGGGAATCTTAAAAGCACTCGACAGGCTCAACCGTGTGGAAAATACGGTTTACAACCAGTCGGGTGTTTCAAATCCGCAGATTCCAGCGGAAACGGCAGTAGCAAACACTGAAAGCACAGAAGACAATCCGCAGACTGAAATTTCGGAAAATCTAGAAAATACCACACAGACAACAGAGACAAGCGAAAATCAGTCGGTAGAAGCATCTGTAGACACACAGGTAACAGAAAATATTCCTCCGGTTGAAAACGCGGCAACAACAGACCAGCAGAATGTTGAGACTCCTCAGCCGACTTTTGACGATGCGGCTCCGGTAAATCAGGAAAAGGCAGAGAGTCAGGACTCTATGTCCGGTCAGGCTCAGTTCGATATATTCTAATCTAAAAAATCAAACTCGGAGGCAGGCATGGGTTCACTTCAAATCGATGTGCTCGGAGCTTCTTTTGCAATCAAGGCGAATGAAGACGAAGCCTACCTCAAAAAAATGCTCGGTTACTACAAAAAAATCACAGACCAGCTTGAAAAGGGCGGCATGATGAAAAATCCCCTGCACATTTCAATTTTGGCGGGAATTATGCTCTGTGACGAGCTATACAAGGAAAAATCCAAGAACGCAAAATACTCAGAGACTCTTACAGACCCGGACGATCAGGCTGAAAAACTGACCATAGAGCTAATCAAAAAACTGGACGCGGCCATTCAATAATGCTGACCACTTTTTGCATTTGGATAGACGCGGACTCCTGCCCTACCCGCGTAAGAAAATTCATAGTCTCATACGCAGAGAAAAATCAATTTAAAGTCCGCTTTGTGGCGAACAGAAAAATCGACATTCCAGACAATGCCCTTTTTGAAATGCAGGTCTGTCCGAAAGAATCCGGGGCTGCGGACGACTTTATCTTTGACTCATGCATCAAAAATGACTGCGTTGTGACACGAGACATCCCCTTTGCGGCAAGGCTTGTGGAAAAAGGCGTGACAGTCATGAACGACAGGGGAACGCTTTTTACAAAGGAAAATATCGGCGAGAAATTGAGCGAGAGAAATTTCAACTTGAACCTCGCCCAGCTAGGTCTTGGCGGCGGCGGAAAAAGCAGTTACGGGGAAAAAGAATTCAAAAAGTTCTGTGATTTATTCGACCGTGAGATTCAAAAGAAAATAATAATGGAAAGATTCTGCCGCCACTAATTCATGGAATCACTGATTGTGATGAGGCGGTCTTTTATCTGCATAAATGCGGTGACAATCTCAGGGTCAAACTGAGTGCCAGAAAGACGCTGAATCTCAGAGACGGCATCACCAATGGTCCAGGCATCCTTATAGACCCGGCGGTGGCACAAAGCGTCAAAAACATCAGCGACAGCAACTATGCGGGCCGACAGGGGGATTTCATCCCCCTTAAGGGCCTCAGTTTTTGGAAGCGGAGTTCCCTGCTCGTAGCTCAAATAGTCAACTTTTCCAGGGTATCCGTTGGTTCCGTCCCACCACTCGTGATGACGAAGATTGACTTCCCGGCACATGTCAAAAACCGGGGTATGGAAATTCTCAAAGAGCTGGGCTCCAAGGCAGGTGTGGCCGTTCATAATGGAACGCTCCTCATCGGTAAAGCGGCCTGGCTTTTTAAGAATCATATCCTCTATGCCGATTTTACCGAAGTCATGGCATTTTGACGCGATTGCAAGAAAGTCACGGAATTTTAGTTTTACGTCTTCCTTTACCCCGTGATTAAAGGCCCAACGGTCGTAGATTTCAACTGAGAATTTTGAGACACGGGCGACGTGAAGGCCTGTTTCCCTTGGGTCCCGCATGTTCGCCATGGAGGTCATGGTCTCTATCAAGTCACGGCGGGATTTCGTGTGCTCCAGGGCGTTGGCGACGTTGGCCGCAAAATGTGTGATGAAAAGCTCCGCGTCCTCGTCAAATTCTATCGTGTTGCCGTCTTTGTCCTTGGCGTTGATAATCTGCAAGACACCTAAAACGCTTGAGTCTGCGATTTTAAGCGGTATTGTCAGCATGGACTTTGTGTGGTATCCGGTCGTGAGGTCCGAATTCTTATTGAAAGAATAGGGAACCCCCTCAGGAAGATTATAGGCATCGTGAATATTCAGGAGGGTATGAGATTTCACACAGTAGCCGGCGACGGATTTTTCAGTAATCGGAAATGAGAAAGAAACGTAGGGAAGCTTTTCGCCCTTTTTAAGCTGCTTGGCCTGAGTGTCGTTCTGCGCATACTTGATGCTCAGCTTGTCCCCTTCAATCTCGTAGATTGAACCGGCATCAGCGTTCACAATAAGGCGGGCTTCCGTAAGAATACTTTCGAGCAAAACATCGATGTCCTGAATTTCGTTGAGCTGCTGGTCAATCTCAAAAATCCGCTGGAGTTTTTGCTCGCGGTAGACAGACTTCACAAGATTCACCGACTCAGCCCTTTCAATCGCGGTCGCGGCGACAGTCGCAAAATGGGAGATAAAATCCTCGTCCTCGGAAGTAAAGGGGCGGATATTTTTATTCTCATCCAGCGCGTTTATAATCTGCAAAACGCCGACAATTCTGCCGGAAGCTACTTTCAATGGAACCGCAATCGTGGACTTGGTTTTATACCCGGTCACCATGTCAGAGCCTTGGTTGAACCTGTAGGGGGCAGTTTCTGGAATGTCGTAGGCATCAGCTATGTTGAGGATTTTTTTTGAAATCACGCAGTAGCCGACTATGGACTTTTCAGTGACGGGAAAAGAAAACGCCACATAAGGAAGAGGCTCCCCCTCGCGCAGAGAGGCCTTCTGGGTGTCGTTCTGGGCATAGCGGATTGAGAGCATGTCTTTTTCAAGAAGGTAAATGGAACCCGCATCGGCATGGACAAATTTGCGCACTTCCGTAAGAGTGGTCTCAAGGATAGAGTTGAAATCCTGTAGTTCTGAGAGGCGACTGTCAATCTCAAATATTTTTTTTAGAAGGGAATCTTCCATGTCTTTTTTAGCCATATTTTAAACAAATTTATTTTAATTCAAAATATAAAGTTAGTCTATTTTAATAATTAATTAGAACAGAAGATTTTATATTTTTTTAAGCAGGCAAAAATAAAGGGGACCGGCTCCGCAAGCGGAATCAGGAAGAACATGAACTCCGAATTCAGTTTTCTCGCCCTCCGGCAGTTTTTTTGAGTAGAAATCTGAATATAAAGAGTTTTCAGGCAGTTTTGGCGGAAGAACCTGGGCCTGGGGAAATTTTTTGAGCAGGCGGGAGACAACTCCGTCATTTTCGGCCGGATTCAAGGCGCAGGTCGAATAGAGCAAAAAGCCCCCGCTTGCAAGCATCCTCCAGGCGGAAGACAAAAGGGCCCACTGCTGCATCGCCAGGGTCTTTATCCTTGAGGGAGACCAGTCCGCCAAATACTTTGGGTCTGCAAGGACATGCCTCTCGGAAGAGCATGGGGCATCCAGCAGGATTCTGTCAAACGACTCAAGATTCTCCGCCTTTTTGCAGAGGGTCGCCCCGTCAGAGCAGCTTGTGGAAACACGGCTTTGAATTTCAGGTGACAGGCAGGATTCAATCGTGCGGTCAAGACGTTTTTTGCGGTCAAAAGAACGCTCGTTTGAAGTCAAGCGGGCATTTTCCGGCATTAAAGATGCGAGAACAAGAGTTTTTCCTCCGGGGGCGGCGCACAAGTCAAGAATATTCTCCGCATTCTCAAGGGGAAGGGAAAGGGCTGCCCGGACAGAAGCGGAATCCAAATAATAAGACTCAAGCCCTCCGCCTTTCCACTCAACATAGTCAGCAGACGCGGAAAGAGAAGCCTTTAGATTTTGCCAGCGGTCGCCAAAAAGCTCTGAATAATATGACGCAAAGCCTTCTGCCCCACGGAGTTTTTGCATAGCATTCTGTTTCATCGTAGTTCCTTGAAGGATTTTCCCTCATTGTAGGCGGCAGAAAAATAATCCTCATCAAATTCAGCAGGGAAAGGGGCGGCCATCACTTGATATTTTCCGGCGGACTCTTCAATGGTCAGGATTCCCTTGTCGATTTTAAACTGAATCACCCTGCGGGCAGCTGCCAAAATTTTTTCTTTAAAAGAGGAGTCTGCATTCATTTTGTCGTATAGGATTTTCGCCACGGAGCCGAATTTTTTCTCTGAAAGCATTATCACGTCCACTCCGGCGTTGATGGCCATAAGGCAGGCTTTTTCCGGCGGGAAGCCGTTTTTTTCTAGGGCGGCCATAAAAATATCGTCGGACAGGACAAGGCCGTCAAAATTGTATTTTGAGCGGATCACGTCAGAAATCCAGAATTTTGAGAGGTCTGCAGGAGTCTTGGAGTCAGAGTCCATGCCATCAACTGATACGCAGGCGTGGGAGAGCAGGACAGCAGAAGAATACTTTAAATTCGCCTCAAATGGCGGAAGAAAATCCCGGTCAAGCTCCGCCCTTGTGATTTTCAAATGCGGCAGACCGGTATGGGGGTCTGTGTTGGTGTTACCGGGGAAGTGCTTTAAGACCGTCCCGATTCCGGAAGTCTCATAGGCGCAGATGGCGGCACGGGTGTAGGCAAGAGTTTTTTCTGCTTCCCCGAAAGAGCGGCCGTCCAAAAATTCGGCGTTGTTCACACTTTCTATCTCCGCGACAGGGGCGAGGTTCATGCTGATTCCCATAAGAGCCATCTGCTTGGCCTGCAAGGAATAAAGTCTTTTTGCCCCGGCCAGAGGCAATTTTGACGCGACATCTTTTTGAGACGGCAGGGGGGAAGTCAGTTTTTTAAGCCGGTTCACCCAGCCACCCTCCTGGTCAACGGCAAGATAGGGGGGGACAAGGCCGTTCTTTTTATAAAAGGCGTTGATTTTTTTTGAGAATTCAAACTGCTTTCTAGGATTTTCTGCGATGTTATACGAAAAAAGCAGGCAGCCGCCCGGCGCCAAAAAGCGGGCACAGTCAGGAATGATTTGGCTTGCGCTTTCAACAGGAATGAAGTCCTCGTTGCCTACTATGTTCACCAAAAAAAGCTGGCTCAATAGAATGTCGGCGGGCAGTGAGGAAAGATACTCGTCCACCGCGGATTTTTTTGCCTCCCTGGCAGATGAAAGCGCAGTTTGGAGAGAAGAGGCTGCCTTATGCATAGCCTCCTCCCTTTTTGTGGCGGCCTTGTCAGAATCAGATGAGCAGGAAAGCAGGGCAAGAGGCAAAAGAGAAAGAATGATTTTTAAAATGCGGCGCATAGGGGATACATTATACAAAAAAATTGATTTTTTTTCCATCCGTAGGCAGGAGAATATCAAATCCGTGCTATAATTATTGGCATGAAAAATCTAATCATAATAACGGGGGCCTCGTCAGGTCTGGGGCTGGAATTTGCCCGGCAACTTGTAAAGTCAATTTTGGAAGGAAAGTCAAAATGGTCGGATGAAAAGACAAGCGAGCTTTGGCTGATTGCAAGAAGTGTGAGCAAACTGACAGAGAGCAAAAAAGAGCTTGACTTGATAATCGGGGACTCTAAAAAAATCAGCGTGCAAGCCCACGCCTTTGACGCAAGCGGAATCGGGGGTACAAGGACTTTTGAGAACCTTTTGACGGCGGAAAAGGCGGCCGGGGATTTTACAATCAAACTTTTGGTCAACAACGCGGGATTCGGGACTTACGGGCCTTTCAAAGACACGCCGGCGGAAAAAGAGCTTGAGATGACGGACTTGAACGTGACCGGACTGACAGGCTTTTGCGCATCAGCCCTCCCCTACCTTGAGAGAGGAAGCACAATCATAAACACGGCCAGCCTTGCGGCCTTTCTCCCGCTGGGAAATTTCGCGGTTTACGCCGCCACAAAGGCTTATGTATTGAGTTTTTCTGCGGCCCTGGCGGCGGAGCTGAAGGATTTTGGAATCGACGTGTGCGCCCTCTGTCCCGGTTCCGTCTCTACAAATTTTGCGAACGTGGCCTCAAACGGGGCGAGAAAAGAAGTCTTGCACGGAAAAGACCCGGTAAAAGTCGTCGCCCACTGCCTTGAGAAGGCGGCGAAAGGAAAGAGAATCATACTTTGGTCGGCACAATGGAAGTTCACGGCCTTTATGAGCCGATTTATCGGCCGTTATTTCGGAGCGAGGATGACATATAAATACGCAAAGAGACCCTACAAGTCAGAATGAATTGCGCAGGGATTGGAGTGGGCGCGCAAGCGCGTGCGCGGCCGTAGGCAAGCACCGGCCGTGAGGGCAAGCCACGGAAAGCCTTGTAGCAAAATAAATTTTGCGCCCGAATTTTTATTCAAATTTCTTTTATTTTCTGTTATAATTTAAGTAAACTTATAAAAATTTCAAAAACGGAGACTTTTTATGTCCGAAAGACCAATTTTGGGACCGCAAGACCGGCCCCCATTAAGCCGCTGGATTCCGCTGAGCATCCAGCACGTGTTCGCAATGTTCGGTGCGACAATTCTCGTCCCACTGCTGACAGGCTTGAACCCGTCCACAGCCCTTTTCACGGCAGGAACAGGAACCTTAATCTACATTCTGGTGACCGCCGCAAAAGTTCCGGCCTTTTTAGGCTCCTCGTTCGCCTTCATAACGCCTTTAATCGGCATCACGGCGACATACGGACGCGCATACGCCTTGGGCGGGGCAATCGCATCCGGCATTTTCTACTTGATTATCGCTGCCATTATCAAATTCACCGGCAAGGGCTGGATAGACAAGGCCCTTCCACCGGTCGTAATCGGCTCGGTAATCATCGTAATCGGCTTGAACCTCGCGCCGACAGCTATCAAGGAAGCCCTTTACGTCGGCTCCACAGGAAATGCGGAGGACTACTCCCTCGTCTACGCCTCAATAGCAATTGTGACGCTTGCAATCGCAGTATTCGCGACCCTTTTCATCAGAGGATTTTTCAACACCCTTTCGATTCTGATCGGACTTATCGGCGGCTATCTTTTCACTCTTGTCATGGGTTGCTTTTTTCCGGCCTACAAAATCATCGATTTTTCAAAAGTCACGAACGCCTCTTGGTTCGGTCTGCCATTTTTGCAGGTTGACGAAGCCGGGCACTATTTTTGGCTGGCTCCGAAATTCCATATATTCGCGGTTCTGACTTTCATAATAGTCTCACTTGCGACAATCTGCGAGCATCTTGGAGACACATTGACAACATCCCGTGTCGTCGGGAAGGACTTTTTAAAAGACCCCGGACTTCACCGCACTTTGCTAGGTGACGGTATAGCCTCGGCATGGGCCGCAATCTGGGGAGGTCCGCCAAACACAACTTACGGAGAGAACATCGGCGTGATGGCAATCACAAAAGTCTATTCTGTCTGGGTAATCGGCGGGGCTGCTGTAGTGGCCTTCTTGCTCTCATTCTGCCAGAAATTCGGTGCGGTGATTCAGACAATTCCAGGCCCTGTCTTAGGCGGAATCTCAATGCTTTTGTACGGTCTTATCGCTTCAAGCGGACTTCGCACTTTGGTCGATGAGAAGGTAAATTATCAGGATAAACGCAACCTGACGATTTCCTCAATAATTCTGGTAATCGGACTTGGCGGAGGCCTTTTGGAATTCAAACTCGGAGCAAAATTCACCTTCTCTCTGAGCGGTGTGGCGCTTTCCACGGTGATTGGAATCCTGCTCAACTTGATTTTGCCAAAAGACAAAAAAGAAGCAAAAGCAAATTAGAATTCGAATTCGGGCGTTTGGCGGCTCTCGCCGCCACCGCGTCACTCCGCCTTCCGCTGGCCGCTCCATTGGCAGCAAGGCTGCCAACACTTCGTGGGCTACGAGCCGCTAACGCGTGTGGAGGCAAAAATCTTACGGGAAAGGGGAAAATTTTGGCATCAACAAAAAAATTATTTTTAGCTTCCATCTGTTGTCTTTTAATATTCTCCTGTTCCTCAGCAACTAAACAGGAAAATAATCTTTCCAAGGCAGAACTTTCCCAAGAACAAGAAGTAGTACCTGAAATTCAAGAAAGCGTCCAAGAAGAGGAAATTTTCCAAGACGTAGAGATCATCCCCCTAGAATTCAAGGAAACGTGGGGTTACGTCATGCAGGGGCGGGAAAAAGAATGGAATACACACCTGCCCATCACCGATGTAGGCTATTTCATAGGTGCCGTAAACACTATGAGCGAGATTCCGTCCGATATTCCCAAAAGGGCGAAATTCTTTTCAAGCTACAAAGGGCGGGTTCACCTAGTTTCCAGCGTGGACAGCAAAAGCCAAACCCACCTCCTTCTTGACCCGGAGCTTCCATTGCGAAAAAGAATTATAAATCAGCTGGTGGAAGCCTCAAAAACTTATGACGGTCTTCAAATCGACTGGGAGCTTGTCCCCGCAGACGATAAGGAAAATTTTCTAGCCTTTTTAAAAAAATTAAGGGAACAGCTCGGAAAAAAAACTCTTTCAGTCGCAATTCCAGCCCGCATGAGACCACTGCTCAGAAAAGACCCATATGCCTATTCAGATTTGGTGCCGCTGGTAGACAAAATCATAGTCATGGCCTACGATGAGCATTGGTCAACTTCCGCACCAGGAGCAATCGCCTCCACGGACTGGTGCAAAAAAATCGCAGACTATTCCCTTTCCGTCATTCCGTCTCAAAAACTTGTAATGGGAGTTTCCTTTTACGGCAGAACATGGTCAAACGATTCGGTCGGAAACCGAGCTTGGTACAATTCCGGGGTAGAAAGAATTAAAAGGGAAAACGGAGTTGCGGAAGTAAAAAGGGATTCATACGGAGTTCCCCACTTCACCTTTACCAAAACGGTAAAAATCACAGGCTGGTATGATGATGTTCAATCACTGAACAGGCGGTGCAAAATGTACAAAGATTCAGGGGTCTCAAATCTCGCCTTTTGGAGAATCGGGCAGGAAGACCCAGCCTTTTGGGAGCAAATCACTTTAAAATAAAAAAGAGGAAAGCCAGAATTTTTATTCTGCTTTCCTCTTAAGACATGACGCATGGCGGGCTCGAACCGCCGACCCATTGCTTAGAAGGCAATTGCTCTAATCCAACTGAGCTAAAGCGCCGTGTTTCTATAATATAACAAAATGCAGACTTTTATGCAATAAGGGGTGATTTTTTATTCGTGCGGAGGGTTTAATACCCCGCCCCTTGGGGCGTAAAAAGGGTATTGAACCCGACTGTGATACCTTATGAGAACGAACGCCCCCTGGGCTTGCCCTGGGGTTCGATCATTCACCATCTTTAATCGGAATAGTTCCCAAATCCAAGACAAGGCTGTAGTTAGGCACAAAAGTATCGGTATTCTCCGCAATTCCAATGGCAAACAATTGAACGTAATAAGTGTCGCTAGAAGTCGCAGACGATGAATGAACATAATCTTCATCGCCTTCCACAGGCTTTACATTCACTGTCGAACCGCTGATATTCGCATCGTTAAAAAAATCAAAGGATTTAGTCCCCCCGTTGCGATAGGGGATTGCCCCCAACATCGTTCCATCAATTTCAATTCCGGCATAATAAGAATACCAGGGTGTATTGGCTCCTGACGCAGAGGCGGCGGCGTATTTCTTTAAGCGGATATAAACATCCCGGTCGCTTCCCTTATTATCAACAAGGGGACTGACTGTCGAAGCTGAAGTCGCCAAAGTCTGGTACTTGTAGGTCGTAATGATTTTTTCGGCGGCCGCAGTTCCGTTTGATGAAGTGTTAACCGCATTTATCGCACTCTTTTGGGTGGTCAGGACAGAAGAATTGTTATAAATCTTATAATAGATTGCCGTGCCTAAAAATATCGAAGAGGATAGGTTTGAATTATTTTTTTCCGAAGTCTTAAAGGCAACGTACCATTGCAAGGGGTCAGATGTCGAAGAATAGGACTGGTTATAGACAGTTGTCGCAGAATCCAAGACATCGACGGATTCAAGTCCACAATTTAAAAACAAAAAACCGGAAAAAAAAATAAGTGTTCGTGAAAGAAATTTATATATTTTTTCCGGTATATTATTCATATTATTATAATGAAAAAATAGGCGATAGGTTACTGGTCAATTTTTCCGTTGATTTTAAGGGCAATCAATCTGTCCTTAGCCAGTTTTGACCATTCTGACCCGCTTTCAACAACAGGATGGATGTCATTGAGCTTTGAATAGGCTTCTTTTGCTGCGGCAAAATCACCTGCTTTTTCACAGGCACGTCCCCAGTTATAATAGGCCCGGTCTCTCAGATAAAATTCATTGAACTCCGCTGCCTTTTTATAATTTTCAACGGCACCGGCAAAATCATTCAAATTAGACATTGCCTGAGCTGCATTGAAATAACAAATAGGGGCTGTATACGATTTTGAGCCATTTTTTGCTGCTGCCAGATAAGCGTCCTTTGCCTTTGCCCATTCACCTTTCTGGAAGTACAATTCGGCCGCCAAAAAGTTTGCGCGGACACCGACGATTCCGCTTTTTCCAGTCCATGCTTCCAATGAGGAGAGGGCTGCGTCCTGACGTGCTGTAAGGTCAGCATCCTTAAGGTCTGTCGCGTCTTTTGTAAGCTTGTATTCGATTTCATCAACAGCGTTGAGTCCTTTTTCAACGGCTGAAGAATGGAGAGAAACGCCAACTGCGAATGCAGCAGCGGCCACAATGACGATAACGGCAACAGCGATAAAGATACCGCGAAATTTTACAATAAAAGAACTGAGGGAAGATTCCAAAGTTACTTTGTCTTCTTTGACTGCCATAATTTAACAACCTCTAAAAATATTTTTTTATTTTTTTACGCCCTATTTTAGCGTATATTGAGTTCTTTTAACAAGCGGGATACGTAAGTTCTCTGAATTCCAAGGATTTGTGCGGCCTTGGTCTGATTGTTCGCTGTCTCGCTCATAATCCGGGTCACGTAGGCCTTTTTAAACTTGTTGAGCGCGGTTTTCAAAGTCTTGTCGCCGTCAGACGAAGAGAAAATCTCGTCGGCAAGGGCTGAAATTCCGTCAGTCTCCGTTTCGGAATGACTTTCGTCCTTTTCTTCGACTGTAGAATCTTTTTTTTCCGGCTCTCCTAAATTGGAGCTTGCGATATGAAGGTTGCCCTCTTGAATCAGCGGAGGAAGCCCCAAGACGCAGGCCCTCTCGATTGTGTTCTCAAGTTCCCGGACATTACCCGGCCAGTAATAGTCGTGAAGGGACTTCATCGCAGGGGCGGAAAATCCCGTGAAATTCTTTTTTGTCTCCACGCTGAATTTTGAAAGGAAGAATTCGGCAAGAGGCTCTATGTCTTCCTTGCGCTCGCGGAGGGGGGGGATATTCAGAGGCATAACGTTCAGTCGGTAGTACAAGTCGCTGCGGAAGCTTCCATCAGCAACCATTTTCTCCAAGTCACGGTTCGTCGCGGCGACAATCCTGACATCAACTGTGATTGTCTGGTCAGAGCCGACCCGCTCAAAAGTGTGACTCTGCAAGACACGGAGAAGCTTTACCTGCAAGTCCAAAGGAAGCTCCCCTATTTCATCCAAAAAAAGTGTTCCGCCGTCAGCAGACTCAAAGCGCCCCTTTCTGTCAGAGACGGCATCAGTAAAAGCCCCTTTCACATGGCCGAAAAGCTCGCTTTCAAGCAAGGCGGGACTTAAAGCCGCGCAGTTTACGCGGATAAAAGGCTTGTCAACCCTGGGGCTTTTCAAGTGAATCTGCTCAGCGAAAAGTTCCTTACCTACCCCGCTTTCGCCGGTGATTAAAATCGTTGTGTTCGTCTTCGCCACGGCATCGATGATATGAATCAAGTCAGTAAGTCTGGGGCTTTTAGCGACAAATGAGTGGTATTCGGAGCCGGAGGCGATTTTGTTCTGTAAAATTGATATATTTTCCTTGGCAGACCTGTAGGAGTCCGCGTTCGAGTATGCGATTCCGGCCTGATTTGACAGCAGCTCCAAAATCTGCATGTCATTTGAAGAAAAGCCTCTGGAGCCGGACTTGTTCAAAAGCTCTATAACCCCGATAAGCTCTCCATGGACACGCATCGGGAGGGCAATCATTGTTTTAGTCACATACCCGGTCTTGTTCTGTACATCAGAAGAGAATCTTGGGTCAGCAGGAACGTTATTCGATATAATAGCCTTGTTGTTTGCCGCGACCCAACCAGCGATTGATTTTTTGTCAACCAGAATATTTTTAGCCTCAGCCCCTTTGGGACCTAGAGCCACAACAAAACGAAGGGAACCATCGCTTTTATCAGTAAGCAAGAGGGAGGAAGACTCGCACTCAACAAGCCGCATGGCTGACTCAAGAATGTAGACAAGAAGGGCATCGACATCTTTATAATTTGAATTAATTCTTGCGTCAATCTCAATCAGAGTCTTTAATTTTTCAGGACTGATGGAATTCATTCTAGGCTTAAATGCCTCTCACTTTTTTAACGATTTTAAATTTATGAAATTACAAAAAAAGGCCTGAAAGCCATTTCTGGATTTCAGGCCTTTTTTAATTTAGTTATTCTGGTCTTTAAGTGCGTCGCCCAATGTGTACGCACCGTCATCATCGTTGTCAGATGAGGCCATGTACTGGGAGATTTCCTTGCGGGCCTGCTGTTTTTTGTACTCTTTTACGCTGAAAGAAGCCTTTTCCTTCTCAACGGAAACGTCTACAACGTAAACAGTGATTTTGTCACCAGTGTTGTACTTTTTGACAGCCTCTTCAAAAGGAACGTCCTTGTCATCGCTCAAGTTGGCCTTGTTTACGAGACCTTCAATTCCCTCCGGAGCCTTTACGAAGATTCCAAAATCTGTAATTGAAGTGACTTCGCCCTCAAGAGTTGAACCAGGCTTGTAAGCGTCAGCGAATTTCTTCCAAGGGTTGTCTGTAACCTGTTTTGCACCGACATTGATTCTGTGGGCTTCAGGATCAACAGAGAGAATCTTTACATCGATTTCCTCGCCCTCTTTAATCTCTGAGCCGACGTGCTTTACCTTCTTTGTCCAAGAGAGGTCTTCAGCGCGAAGGAAGCCGTCAATGCCGTCCTCAAGCTGAATGAATGCGCCGCCGTTTGTGAGTTTTACGACTTTTCCATGAACCACTGTGTCAACAGGATATTTCTCTGCGATTGTGTCCCAAGGATTCTCTGTAACCTGCTTGAGACCGAGGGAAACGCGGCCGGCCTGAATGTCATAGCCCAAAATCATGCACTTGAGAGTGTCACCGATTTTAACCATGTCAGAAGGCTTGTTGATTTTCTTTGTCCAGCTGAATTCAGAAATGTGGGCAAGACCCTCGATTCCCTCTTCCAACTCGATAAATGCACCGAAGTCTGTAAGTTTTGTAACTTTTCCCTCAACGATGTCATCAACGTGGTATTTTTCCTCAAAGTGAATCCAAGGATCTTCTGAGAAGTGCTTGAGAGAGAGGTTGATTCTCTTTTCTGCCGGGTCAAGGCGGATAACCTTAAGCTCGACTTCCTGTCCCTTCTTAACGAAGTCCTTCGGACGGGTCACGTGACCCCAGCTCATGTCATTGATGTGGAGCAAGCCGTCAAAGCCGCCCAAATCGATGAATGCGCCGAATGATGTGAATGACTTTACAGAGCCTTTCACTGTATCGCCAATCTGTGTGTTTGCGAAGAAGTCATCGCGTTTTTTATTGATTGCTTCTTCGAGATACTTTCTGCGGTTTACGACAACGTTTGCCTTGTTGTCTGAGTACAAGCGCTCGATATAGAATGTGGCGTTTGTGCCGATAAGTTTTGAGGGGTTCTCAACTTTCTGGCTGTCTGACTGTGAAATCGGGAGGAAGGCATGGATGTCGCCGCCCAAGTTTACGTCAAATCCGCCTTTGACTTCTTTTTCAATTGTTCCGTCAACAGTCTGGTTTTCGTCAAAAGCCTTGCGGAGGTCTTTCCAGAGCTGTTTTGCCTGAGCCTTAGTATAAGAAATCTCAGGACCGTTGCGTCCGTCTTTGCGGATCAAAACGACTGTTACTACATCGCCCACTGTCGGCAGTTTTCCTGCGAACTCCTGAACGGGGATCTTTCCCTCAGACTTGTAACCGATGTCTACGAATACAAGTTCGTCTGTAACTGCGATAACTGTGCCGTCAACAAGCTGACCGTCTTCGAGCGGTTTCAGGCTTTTGAGAGATTCTTCTAATTGTGTCTGGATTGCGCCCTTGGAGTCCTGGGCTTCGTCCTTTTCCACTTCCATCTGTTCCATAGATAACCCTTTTGTGTTAATTTTGCCTAATATTATCTCACAAACCTGCTCAATCGTCAAGGCGGAAGTATCGAGATAGAAAGCATCGGGCGCCCTTCTCAAAGCCCCCTCCTTTTTGTTGCGGTCAATCTCATCGCGCTTGATGATCGCGGCCTTGACTTCCTCTAAAGTCATGCCGGAAACGCCCTGGTCAAAGCGTCTCTGGGCCTGAACGTCAATCGAAGCGTCCAAATAGAATTTATGCTCGGCGTTGGGGAAAACGACCGTGGTCATGTCCCTTCCCTCGCAGATTATGTCGAGGGACTTAGTGATTTCCCGCATTTTGTCGTTGACAAGGTGGCGGATTGGGACGATTGACGAGACCTGGGCCACGCGGGCAGAAACAGAGTCCTCGTGAAGTCTGTCCTCAACGTCTGTCCCGTTAAGAACCAGGCGGGAATCTTTGTATTCAAGCTTTTGCTTTTTGCAGAAGTCAAGGATTTTCTCCTCGTCAGACAAGTCCTCGATTCCAGCCTCATTCAAGGCCAATGTCAGCGCCCGGTAAAAGGAGCCTGAGTTCAAATAAGTGATATTGAGTTTTTTTGCGATAATCGAAGCTATTGTAGATTTTCCGGTGCCGGCAGGCCCGTCCATTGCGATAATCATATTTCCTTCCTATTTTTGCATAATTTTAGTAGATTTTGGACTTCCTGTGAAGTCAGATTTCTGAATTCACCCGGCTGTAAGTCGCCCAAAGTCAGATTGCCGATTCTCACCCGCTCAAGGGATTTTATCCCGACTCCGGCATTCTCAAAGACCCGGCGGATTTCACGGTTTTTTCCTTCTATTAGAACGACCCGCATTTTTCTCGGGTTGATTTCTTCTGCATCCATGGCCCGGTAGAAAATTCCGTCGACACGGACGCCTTTTTTGAAATTCTCGGCCAAGTCACGGGGAAGAGGCAGGGAGGACTTCACGATGTATTCTTTTTCGATTTCCGCAGACGGATGGCTGAGCTTTGCGGCAAAGTCTCCGTCGTTGGTGAAAAGAATCATGCCGGTGGAGAACATGTCAAGGCGGCCGATGTTGTAAAGGCGCTCGTCATAGGCGGACTGAATCAGCGAGACAGCAGTCTGCCTGCCCTTTTCGTCTGACTGTGAGCATACGTAGCCCGCAGGCTTGTTCAAAAGGACGTAGCGTTTGTTTTCTTCTATCTTGATTTGCTTGCCGTCAACCTCGATTTTGTCGCTCAGGCTGACCTTTGTTCCTGGCTCCGTGACGACAGAGCCGTTCACAGTGACGCGGCCTGAGGCGATGATTTCCTCAGAGGCGCGGCGGGAGGCGACACCCGCATGAGCCATAAAGACTTGCAGGCGGACTTGTGATTTTTCTGACTCGTTAGCGGGCAAGTTCGAACCTCTCGGATTCCTGTGCGTCAAGACGCGGCAGGTCGGCGATTGAATTGAGCTGGAAGAATTTCAAGAATTCTTTTGTGGTGCCGAACTGAACCGGACGGCCGGGAGCATCCTTGCGGCCGACTTCTTTCACAAGCTGGCGTTCGCTCAAAATACGAATCATGTTGTCAGGGGAGACTCCCCGGATGGCCTCAATCTCAGCGCGGGTAATTGGCTGCTTGTATGCGATAATCGAAAGAACTTCAAGGGCTGAGCGGGAAAGTCGGCCTTCGTTTTTATTGCCGTAGCGTTCCTTCAATACTTCCCAGATTTCCTTTTTGGGAACCAACGTCCAGCCGCCTGTAATCATGGCAAGCTCCAAGCCTGAGTTCTCCGCAAGGTATTTTTCCTTGAGCAGGTCCAGACATTCATTTACGACATCAGGCGAAAGCTCCGAAGCTCTGGCGATTGACTCAACTGTGGCAGGCTCCGATTCCAAAAACAAGACCGCCTCGACAATGGCGGATTCCTTCTCCAAATTAACGTTCACGTTCTCTTCTTCCATAAATATAGGCTTTATTTTCCATAAAAAAGGGAATCATTGCAAGTGGCGGAGACTCTTGGCCTTAAAATTGACAAAAAAGTTTTTCAGCCATAAACTTGAACAAGTCTCACCGTTTCAAGGAGTCTTCATGAAAAGCATTTCGGTAAAACTGATAGCGACCGCCCTGGTCATCGTGTCCGTGACAAATGCGGCCTTTCTTATAATCGCAAGGAACATGTCCACAAAGGAGCTTAAGGCCTCCATCGAAAGCGACATGAACAACACAGCCTCCCTGGTAGCAGCCCAGATTCAGGCAATAAACGAGGGAGAGGTGAAGATGCTTACATCCCTCGGTAAAATGCCGATAATCAACGGCTATGATGATGACAAGCAGTCCGGAATGAGGACAAAGTGGAACTGGCTCAACGCCATAGCGGCGAATGACAAGACATACCTTGGAATGGCACTTTACGATGAGAATGGAGTTGGCTGGACGACAACAGGGAACTGGTCCGACCTTTCAAGCCGTGAATACCTAGCAGAGGCCATCAAGACGCGAAAGCCTTTCATAATGAAACCGAACTGGTCGCCGGTGAACGGCAATGTGTCCACATTCTACGCTGTCCCCTACTTCACAGGGACGCAGATGAGGGGCATCATAGTTGCTGTCCTTGACGGGCTAAACTTGAGCTATGTTGTCCAAGGAATCACAGTGGGCAAAAAATCCCACCCGCAGATTATCGAGATGAAGACTGGAAGCCTTGTGGCCTCTGAGAGAATCGAAGACATACAAGAGCAGAAGAACATAAGGGACGGTGCCCCAGAGGAATTCCTAGCCCTAATTGACAAAGCCTGTCTTGGCCAGAGCGGGGCCGCCACGTGGACTGATCCAAAAACAAAGGAAACCCATGCCTGCGTCTACAAGCCTGTCGGGGGGACGGCTGACTGGGCAGTGATTATCTCAACCCCGGTGAACGACTTTTTCGGCGGACTTAGCACTATGGTTCGCATTTTGACTGTGGTCTTTCTCATATCGACAATAGCGGCAATTCTTATAATCGGCGGGACAATAATCCGAGCGATAAAACCACTCAAAAAGCTACGGGCCAACCTGAACGAAATCGCAACCGGAAGCGCCGACTTGACAAAGCGCATAGAGGTCAGCTCGGAAGATGAGGTTGGGGACGTAGTTCACGACTTCAACTTGTTTACTGAGAAACTGCACTCAATCGTAAGTGATATCAAGGAGTCCAAGGAAGAGCTGAACCAGAACGGCTCAAAACTTCTGCAGGAGACAGGGGCTGCGTCAAATTCAATCGAGGGAATTCTTTCCAGCATAAACAACGTGGACAGTCAGATTGAAAAGCAGACCGGGGACGTAAACCAGACGGCATCCGCAGTAAACGAGATAGCCTCGAACATCACATCCCTTGAGAAAATGGTCGAGAACCAGTCCTACCAGGTGCAGAATGCCTCAGCCGCCGTTGAGCAGATGATCCAAAACATCCTCAACGTCGACCAAACTGCAAACAAACTTGCATCCTCGTTCGCAGGTCTCCTGACAAATGTCAACACAGGGGCTGAGAAGCAGAACCTTGTCAACGACAGAATTTCGGAGATCGAGGACCAGTCCAAGATGCTACAGGAGGCGAACCTAGCCATCTCGAACATCGCAGAGCAGACAAACCTTCTTGCTATGAACGCGGCCATTGAAGCCGCACACGCGGGAGAGTCCGGCAAGGGATTTGCCGTAGTCGCAGGCGAAATCAGGAAGCTCAGCGAAACATCATCAAAGCAGTCAAAGACAATCCAAGAACAGCTGTCAAAAATCACGGACTCCATAAAGAACGTGGTTGACGCCTCAGGCCAGTCGACTAAGGCCTTTAGGGAAATCTCCGACAGGATTTTGGGGACGGACACCCTTGTTCAGCAGATAAAGAACGCAATGCACGAGCAGAACGTCGGTTCAGAGCAGATTTCAGGTGCGCTCACGACCATGAACGACTCCACGCTTGACGTCAAGCAGGCGGCAAGGGAGATGTCAGAGGGCAACAAGATTATTCTGGACTCAGTGAAGGAATTGCAGGAGTCAACCTACCGCATAAAGGACTCAATGCAGGTCATGGCAAAGGGGGCTGACACAATCGGAGCCATGGGCAGAACACTGACATCGATTTCAGACGGAATTGAAATTTCAATCGATAAAATCGGAAACCAGATTGACCAGTTCCAAGTCTGACAAAGACATAAAATGGCTTAGCCGCTGGAGCAACGCCGCAGGCGGCCACTGGACTGAGCGGAGCGAGGGAAGCGGCTGAGGGTGACCGAATTGCGGAAGTGGTGACCGCCGCAAGGCGGGAAGGCCCAAAAGCAAAACTACGCGGCTTTTTTTGGGCGGCAGATTTTTATGTCACCGAACATGCGGTTCTGGTAAATCGCGGCCATCTTGAATTTGACCGCCTCCAAAATTGCCATGAAGGCGCAGATCACGTCGATTGTGGAGCCTTTGCGGACTATCAAATCGGTGAACATGCACTCTCCCTTGTTCTCAAGCAGTTCGCTCATCAATGTGATTTTTTCGTTGACAGAGACTTCCTCGTAGACATCGAGAATTCTTGAGTCGGAATACTGGCTCATGTAGGTTTTGAAGATTTTCTGCATCTGCTGTAGGAGGTCCCAGGTGTCGATTTTTTCCCAAAGATCCTCGTCGTCAAAAGGCAGGGTGCGCTGGATTTTTTTGCGCTCAAACGACCACTCGTTCTCGTCCTCTTTTTCTTCCATAAGGTTTGAGAGAGCCTTGAATTTCTGGTATTCAATCAGGTTGTTGACAAGCTCATCGCGGGGGTCGTCAAAGTCGAGGTCGTCGTCCAGCTGTACTTCAACAGGAAGCATCATGCGGCTTTTTATGTAGAGGAGGCGGGCGGCCATTTTATAAAATTCGCTCAGGTCGGTCAGGTCGGTCTCGGCGCAGTAATCCAGATATTCAAGGAACTGCTCGGTGATTGTGGCAATGGGGATGTCGTAGATGTTGATCTTGTTGTCGTGAATCAGCGCCCAGAGGAGGTCGAGGGGGCCTTCAAACTCTCCGGCCTTGTACTTTCTGGCGGATTTTTTCTCTTCCTCGGCAGTCTGAATACGTTTTTCCGCCTGAATCTGATTTTCTGCTGTCTGATTCTGAACTTCTTCCATACGAGGCCTCCGGCACAAAGTCACTTTTATTATCGGAAGAATTTTCCGCCGGGAAAAGGGGGAAATATCACACGGATTGGGAAATCACGATTTTATATTATCACACGGATTGGTTCGCCACTACGTGGCTCACTCTTCTTTTAGCGTGAGAGCCGTTAGGCTCGAACAAATCCGTGTGAGATTAAATTTTTGTCACGCCGCTACAATCGATTTTAGAAAGGGCAGCCTCCACTTCACTAGGGCTAACTAGAAGGCTGTCGTCATCTTTCAGGATTTCAGAAAGGGGAACCAGGACAAATGCCCGCTCCAAAAGTCTCGGATGAGGAATCACAAGGTCAGGGAGATTTATTTTTTTCCTGCCCCAAAGTTCTATGTCAATATCCAGTGACCGGGGGCCGAAGCGGATTTCCTTTGACCGGTCGCGTCCGAAGGAAGCCTCGATTTTGTGGATTTCATCAAGAAAATCATGAGGTGAAAGCCCGTCCTTTACAGTGCCTAAAATCACGGCGTTGTAAAAGTCCTCCTGGTCTTCCACATACATGGCCTTTGTCCTGTAAACAGAGGAGACTTTAAAATCAATAAAGAGGGAGGCCAGTGCCTTTTTTCCCTCCTCAAGAAGGTCCAGCGGCCCCAGCCCCTTCCATGAGCGGTTGGAGCCAAGGCCTAAAAGGATTTTCTCCATTAGAAAAGCGCGTCCTGGGCGGAAACTTTGGCGGCTTCAGCTGACCTTTCAGCCTTCTCGCTCGCCTTGGCATCAGCAGCTGCGGCTTTTGCGGCCTCTTTCTCAGCTTTTTTTGCTGCCTTGGCCTTTTCCTCGGCGGCCTTCACCTGCTCAGGGTAGACAGGCTCTCCTTCCTTCGTGCGCAAAATCTGTCCGGGGAAAAGCTGCTCGCGCAGCTGGACTTCGAGAGTATGGGCGTAATCGGGATTTGTCTCCAGGAAGTTGACTGCGTTTTCCTTGCCCTGTCCGACTTTTTCCTCTCCGCGGGTGTACCAGGCCCCCCTTTTGTCGATAAAGCCGTGCTTTACGGCTGAATCCAAGAGGGAGGCAGAGGCAGAGACACCTTTTCCAAAGTAGATGTCAAGCTCCACCTTGCGGAAGGGCGGCGCGACCTTGTTTTTCACGATTTTCACGCGGACACGGTTTCCAACAGCATCCTCGCCTGATTTTCCATCGATTGACTCGATTCTGCGGATTTCAAGGCGGATCGATGAGTAGAATTTGAGGGCGTTTCCACCTGTCGTTGTCTCAGGGTTTCCGAACATGATGCCAATCTTCATGCGGATCTGGTTGATGAATACGATAATACACTTTGACTTTCCGACTATGGCTGTCAGTTTGCGCAGAGCCTGGCTCATAAGACGGGCCTGTAAGCCCATCATAGCGTCTCCCATGTCGCCCTCGATTTCCTTTTGTGGAGTCAGGGCGGCAACAGAGTCAACTACGATGATGTCAACTGCGCCAGAGCGGACAAGATTCTCCGTGATTTCAAGGGCCTGCTCACCAGTGTCAGGCTGGGAGACCCAAAGCTCGTCGATATTTACGCCGAGATTTTTTGCGTACTGGGGGTCAAGGGCATGTTCCGCGTCGACAAAGGCCGCGATTCCCCCTAATTTCTGAGCCTCGGCGATGGCGTGCAAGGCCAAAGTCGTTTTTCCTGATGACTCAGGCCCGTACATCTCGATAATTCTTCCGCGCGGATAGCCTCCGACTCCCAAAGCCTCGTCAAGCAAAATGGAGCCGGAGGGAACCACGTCAAGGGAAGACGTGTCGGTCTTTGTGCCAAGCTTCATCAAAGAGCCTGCGCCGAACTGTTTTTCAATCTGAAGGCGGGCCGCCTCCAGAGCCTTGAGTTTTTCCGACATGTCTGCCGGAGCTTTTGTTTCTGTCATTTTGACCACCTTATCCCCACCCCACTAATATATATAGGCGGTATTTTTTATATTTTACGCATTTTCGCTTGAAATTTCGCAAAATTTCTTCATTATTTTACGATTTTTTAATTTTTCCGCACTTCCTGATAGACAGCCCTGCCGGTCAAAGCAAGTCTTTTTCCTTCCATGCCGATTTTAGCAAGAATCGTCACTGCCCGGTCAGAGTCAATCGGAGGAGAAGGCTTTTTCGCAAAATTCACGCGGACAATTCCGTCAACGCGGTCAAGGTTCTCATAGCCGACAAGCAAGTCGCAGATAAAAGAATCCTGGCTTTCGCTGGCATTCGTGATTCTCCCCTTCCATGAGACCCAGCACCCCTGATACAAAAGCGGGTCGGCAGAAACCTGGGCATAGGAATAATTGTCAGTTAGGCTGTCAAAGGTCGGATCCTGCAAGGTCGGCAAAAGCTCGTTTTTTGTCTTCTGCTTGATAGAGTCAGACGCATTTGAATTCAGGATTCTGTTGATTTCGACATGGGCGGCGTTGTCCCTGTAATCCTGAATAAACTGGACTGCCTTGTTGTAGGCGGTCTTGATTTCCGTGTCAGAAAGATTGTAATGCGCGCCTTTGCCGCCTGAATGGGCGTTCATGTTCTCTTCGATGGTAAGCTCCAGCCCCGTAAAATCATAGCGGCCTTTTTTGTCAAATGAACCGCCATTGGCAAAATGCAGGAGGACAAAGGCCAGGACTACACCGGCTGCCACTGAAAAAAGAATCTGGAAAATACGGGCGGGATTCACCCCAAGAGGAGGATAAAACTGCTCCAACTTTCCGCTGTCAGCCCATTTTATGATTGTGTCGTAATTTCCCTTCGTCTTGATGAACTCAAGGGCCTCCCCGGCAATTTTATTCGTCGGGTTTTCCGTCTGAATGTCCAGATAATACTGAATCGCCCGGTCGGTGTCGCCATGCAGGAGAAAAAGAGCGGCCTGACCAGTCAGCAAAGTCACGTCATTGACTTTGAGTGTGCGGGCCTTTGAGTAATATTTATTCGCGTTTCCGATGTCGCCAACATAAAGACAGGCTGTCCCCAAAAGCAGGTAAAAATCAAAGGAAGCCTCAAAGGTTTCCTGATGATTTTCGAGAAGGGTTATCGCCTCTGCAAATTGACGGCGCCGCATCATAGCGCGGGCGCGGTTTAAAATCGATCCAGACATTCCAGTTTACATCCGCTGCTTTAACTTTAACAAGATTGCATCCAATTCAGCATTTAAACGAGAAACTTCCTCGTGGTCAACTAAATCCGGGTCAGATTGCAAAGAATTTATGCGGTCAATCAAATCCTGAACATATTCTGGGTCTAGCTGGGCATCAGTCACAGGAGGAACGATAAATTCAAAGTCCGCCTTTTCAGGCTGGGGGGCAGGCACGTTTTGACTTTTTTTGGGTTCCTCCGGCGGAAGAATTTTATTTTCGGCTTCAGGCACCTCTTCTTTTTGTTCCGGCTGCGCTTCTGATTTTTCAGGCTCCGAAGAGACAGGACTTTCTGCCACAGGAGTTTTTTCCACTACAGGGGCAGGAACCACCCCATTTTTGAAAAAAGAATTTCCGTCAGGTTTGATTCCATCATGGCCCGTAAAAATGTAGAAAACAAGGCTTCCAGTCTGCCCGGCTTTTAAAACCAAGACCGGCCAGTTGACGCAGATGACAGAATTATTCAAGTAGGAAATAGAATTGAAAGACCTTCCGCTGACCGCAGACGGCAACCAATTCGCCTTTTCAATATAGCCCCTGTTAGAGACAGTTACAGCATCCGGGGTAGTAAGTCCAGGAGCGGAAAAATAAAACTGCGCCCATGTATTGCCATCAGTCGTATAAAGTGACTTTTCATTTTCCATGTCAAGAATTTGCTCTTCGCTGGTAAGCTGGCGACCGTTGCCAGTTGTAAAATGAGTTTTTATACGCTCGCCCAAAACTGTGTCAAAAATTCCCTTGAGAGAAAAAGCCTGCATCTTCGAGGAAAGATTTGTAACATAGGCAGTCACTTTTACAGCATCCTGACCAAGACTTTCTTTTGTCTCTACAAGTGTAAAATCCACGATGACATTGGCCTTTTTCTTAATTGTATAGCCAAGCTGACCGCCCTCTTCCAATTTTCTGACAGTCTTTTTTACGACTGAGCTGGCAGACAGATTGTAAACTTTGTTTCCGATTTTCAGCAAAAAGGAATTTGAGCAAGCAGAGGAAGGTGCAAGAATATAATTCTTACCACCCTCGGAATCTAAGGCTGCGATAGTATATGAAGCCGAGGAGCCGTCTAAAAAGACCCTGACATTTTCTTTTCCAAACGAATGGCTGCGGACTTCTTTGTAAGAAACATTTAGATTTGCCCCCTGCGCTGGTTGAGGCTGAGCTGTTGGCCCAGGCTCTTGTGCTGGTTGAGCAGGAGAAGCCGATTGGACAGACTTTTCCTCATCTTTTTTATCATCTTGGGCAAAAAGACAAGCGTTCAAGGCAGAAAAGGCAAGCAAAAGAGAAATTATTGTTCTTACAGACTTTTTCACTTCATTCACTCCTGATTTGAGTCCAACAAATACTGGAGGACTTTAGCTTTGCGCTTAAGGACTTCTATATCAGTCTCCCCTGATGCTGACGCAGGCTTGACTCCCGGCTGAACGACAACGAAAGAAGAATTTGACCCGTTCTTTTCTACCAAGGAATCAGGATTACGCTTTTCCACAGGGTCGGGGATATTCCTTGCAGAAGCCTTTTTTGCAGCCTCAGCGCGGGCTTTCTCAGCGGCAAGTTCACGTTCCGCAGCAAGACGGGCTTCTTCCTCAGCCTTTGTCTTTTCCTCATTCTCACGGTTCAGGCGGTTGATTTCTCCTTCAGCGTCGGAAAGCTGCTTTCTCAAGCCCATGGAGTCCTCAGCCTGCTTCATGCGAAGCTCCCTCTCAAAGTCCTCGCGGGCGGCAAGATTCTCTTCCCCGGTGACTTTCAAAAGATAAAGGAGCTTCTCCTCGCGGCTGCGCTGCAAAATCATTTCGATTCTGTAGCGGGCATCGGGAACTTTCTCACAATCTGGAAAATCCTTTACAATCCGCTCGTAGATGGCCAGGGCGGAGTCAAAGTTGTATTCAGTGTAAAAATCTTCGGCAATCCAGTACAAGGCGGACGGATAAACGGGGGAGTCACTGTTCTTGTGGCAAAAATCGCTTAAGACAAGGATAGAGTCCTCGTTCTTTCCTAGCAAATGCAAAAGCCTCCCCTTTTGGTACTGGATGAAAGGCAGGTAGCGGCTCGAAAGGTATTTTTTCTCAAAGGCGTTGCAGTCAGCGTAGGCCTCATTGTACTCACCCGCGGAGATTTCACTCATGACCGTCATGTAGGCGACCTCATCCGTAATATAAGAAGGATTTACGGATGCCGCCTGCCGAAAGAACAAGAGGGCGTTGTTCCAGTCGCCCATCCTATAAGCCTGATAGGCAGGTTCCAGCCCCGCATGATTAGACGGAGTTTTCGCCGCCAATGGAAGAGAAAAACAGGCAAGGGCACAGAGCGCGGGAAAAAACTTTTTTGTAATAGTCGCTTTCATTAATTCTCCCAGTCGAATTTGCCGGAAAAAAATGCGGAGCCGGTGACAACAATGTCTGTCCCGGCATCAAGCACAGATTTTACCGTAGAATTGTTCACGCCGCCGTCCACGGAAATAAGGAAATTATAACCTTTTTCACGGCGGATTTCGTTGAGGCGGGCGATTTTATCCACGCAGGAGGGAATCAATTTTTGCCCCCCGAAGCCCGGATTCACAGTCATCACCAGCACAATATCAATATCGGCTAAAATCTCTGATAAGGTTAAAAGAGGAGTTGACGGAACAATTGAAATTCCAGCTTTTTTGCCCAAATCATGGATGTGGGAGACAAGGCGGTTGATATGGACGGTGGATTCGGCATGAAAAGTAATCCAGTCGGCCCCGGCTTCCGCGAAAGAGTCGACCATTTCCTCAGGCCGCTCGACCATCAGGTGGACATCAAAAGGCAGGCTGGTCTTGGGTCTCAGGGACTTTATGACCGGCTGACCGTAGGAAATCTGCGGGACAAAGTGGCCGTCCATCACGTCGATGTGGACAGCGCCAGATTTTTTTTCTTCTATAAGTTTTAATGCCCCTTCCAAGTCGCCGAAATCAGCGGAAAGGAGCGAAGGTGAAAGTATGCGTTTTTTCATTTGTTCTATATTATCAGAAGAAAGGCGAATAGTGAATAATGAAAAATGAAAAATTTGAGGGGAAGCAGGGGCTGTCTCAAAAGAATAAAACGCGGTGGTTGAGCTTGCGTCGTCCTGAGCTTGTCGAAGGGTAGAAACCACCATATATAGTCCGAGAGGTCATTTCGACAGGCTCAATGACCACACACCCCCATCTGTCACGGTGGCAAGCCCCCGTTCCCCGCTACGCAAAAAGGGCTGCGACACGGGAAAAAATTGCGCAAAGCCTGGAGCCATGCCGGAGGCAGTGCGCAGCACCGCGCGGTGAGCAAGTGGCGGAAGGCGGAGACGGCGAAAATCTCGCGCCCGAAAAGTTTAAAAAAAAGTTGAAATTAGCTATTGACAGATATTGATAAAGCCATTATAAACTTTAGCCCAAATTTTCAAAAATACAGTGATTTTATTGACTAAAAATTTCATTTTGATATAATTGAGAGTACACGCTATGGGAATTCAGTCTGACATCGGTTTGAATGAGGTTTACACCCTGCTTGAGGAAGGAAATATCGCGCAGGCGAGGGCGAGACTCACGTCAATTTTGGAATATAACCTCGACAATAAAGAAGTCAGTTTTGCAATCTGGTGCTGCTCCTTTTGGTTCGACACGTTCAGGCAGCTGGAAAACCTAACGCCTTACGATGCCGGAGAGACTTTGGTCGCCCAGTGGAAACTTTTTATCCCGGCGTTGAAACACGAGGGCAGGACTCTCTACGATGGTGCCCTTTATGCGGTTCAGACGGGAGTTTTCAACAAGGCCTTTCAGAATTACAGCCAGCTTGACGAGGAAGCGGACTCAGCCCAAAAGGCAGAAATCCGCAGAAAGGAAGGCCTGTGCCTGAAAAAGCTCGGAAAACAGGGTGAGGCTTTGGCCTATCTCAAAGAGGCGAACGAGCTTTTGCCCAATCAGCCTGAGATTCTCGCCGAAATCGCCGACTGCTACGCCCTCTGCGGCGAGGAGAAAATCGCCAAGCTTTTGTTCCGCGAGGCTTTTTTCATCGATGCGGAAAAAGTCGACCTGGATTTTCTGGACTCGGAGCTTATCTGCGTCCTTATCCGTCAGGTCGAGGAAAGAGGGCTTTCCGGCTCTGTCTTGCAGCAGTGGATTCCGGTTTACGGGGTTCTCTACGGAGTCCTGAACATCAAGCGGGAGCTTAGAAGTCAGGAGTTTGGCAAGCTGAGGCAGGACATATACGCCTGCGAGAATGAGCTAAAAAATCCTTCGAACGATGCGAAAACGCTGACTCCGAAGCTGATTAATATGTATTTCTGGCTGATTGACCACTACGTTCAGTCCGGTGACGACAGCCCGAAAATAAACGACGTTTTACTGAAAATCAAACTGCTTGACCGCAACGTCTACGATTTGTACGTCAAGTAAGAAAATTAGAATAGGAGACAAACATGTCCGAAGAGCTTGTAAAATCAGTTCAGGAAAAGCTGAAAGAAGAAACATGGACACGCGCAACAATCAGCAACTACACAAAATCAAACCTGATTGAACTGGCAGAAATCGTTGAGAAAGCAAAGAACGAGAATTGCATCGACGAAATCAAGGAAATCTGTGACCAGAAACTCGCCCAGTCAAAAGACTCAGTTATGGCCCTCTACATTTCCGGGATGCTCGGTCTCAAAAAGGGTGCTTTGGACACATCAGCCCTGGTTCTCCTGATTGACATCTTCAAGAAAAACCACAAGGAACCGCTCGTAACTTATGTATGCGACACAATCCTTGAGGAAGACCCCAACAATAAATTCGCCCTCCGCACCCTTTTCTCAGCATACCGGGCAGCCGGCGATGAGAAAATGTGGGAAATCGCAGAGAAAATCGTAAAAATCGACTTCGAGGAGGCTGAAATCACAAAACTCCTCGCTGACCACTATGAGGAGAAAGGCAACAAGGACACATCGATCGAATTCTACAAGAAAGCCCTCCTCCGCTACGTCAATGCTAAGAATATAAACGCCCTCAAGGAAGTTTGGCTCAAGGTGGTCGGACTCATTCCTGAGGAAATCGACTTCTTCAACCTGGTTCAGCGCAAGGTCGCAAAGACAATCAGCGAAATCAAAGCCGCCCTCCTCATGCGCGACGTTTACCCCTACTACAAGGACAACAAACGCTGGGACACAGCGATTGACATTTTGAAGCAGATTCTCCAGTCTGACGAAAAAGACAGCTGGGCACGCAAAGAAATCACAGAATGCTTCAAGAATAAATACGCAGACCACTCAGGAGTTGACGAGTACATCAAGTCATCAAACTTGAACCAGTCATTCCGCAACGTATTCGAGGCAATCAGCGACTTTGAGAAGCACATCGCCTTTGACGCTAAGAATTTCGTCTGGCACCGCACATGGCACGTCGGCGTAATCCGCAAGGTTGCAAACGACACTCTGACAATCCAGTTCGGAGGAGCTGCCGGAGTCAAAACAATGTCTCTCAAAATGGCAGTCGAGGCCCTGGAGCCGCTGGCAAAAGACCATATCAAAGTCCTCAAGGCAATCACAAAGAAGGACGTCCTCGCAAAGAAAATCAAGGACGACAAAGCCTGGGCGCTCAAGACAATCATCAAGTCTTTCGGAAATTCATGCGACTTCAAAAAAATCAAGGCAGAGCTTGTTCCCTCAGTCCTCACCGCAAGCGAATGGACCGGTTGGAATTCCGCCGCGAAGAAAATTCTTGAGTCAGACTCAACATTCGTAGTCAATCCGGCCAACGAAAAAGAATACATGGTTCGCGATCACGAAATCACTATGGAAGAAAAGCTCAACAACGAATTCAAAGCTCAGAAGCAGTTCTTCCCGAAGATTGACGTCCTCGTGCGCTATCTGAACGATGACGAGACGGACAAGTCAAACGACCTCTTCGCCGACATGGTAAGCTACTTCAAGGCCTACCTCAAGGCAATCAACTCAGTGAACGAGCAGGTCGTAGCCTCATATCTGACAATCCAAAAAATCGGAGCAGCTTGCCCCGCCCTCGCCTACCAGCCAACGTTCACATTCGAGGCCATGTACCGCGAGATTGAGAACCCGCGCTCAATGTATTCTTCACTCAAAGACACAAAGAACACAAGCTTGCAGGAAGACTTCCTCACAGACATCAGAATGTTGCCTGACTGGGTTGACCAGTACATCAAGCTCTTCCCGACAGTTCTTTCCCAGAAGGTTTTGGACACCCTGATTAACACGGGCAACGTTGAGAAAGTAAAGCAGCTTGCTATTGACTCATTTGACGACTACCGCGTATACCGCGATGCGATTCTCTTCTTCTTCGAGAACAGCCGCGATGCTGACTGGTTCAAAGAGGCGAACATTCCTCTCCAGAAGCAGCTGATTGCAATCGTCAACATCATCGCCCAGACATACCGCGAGATGGACAACCACGTTGACACTACGGGCAACCGCAAAATCAATAAGACTGCCCAAAAACTCATCTTCGAGTCAGGCGTTTACGCCGACTACATGCTCTCAAGCGACAAAGACACGATGACCCACATGTACACCCTCGTTGATGATATTCCGGCACTCGAACAGTCAGTAAAGTCACAGTTGCGCAACAAGATTCTTGAGAAGTACCCCGACTACAAATTCCACAAGACGGAGGAAAAAGCTTCCGCCCCGGCCGGAATGTTGGTCACAGCCGCAAAACTCACGGAAAAACGCGCCCTTCAGGAACGCATGAACACCGTGGACTTGCCCGCAATCGCAAAGGAAATCGCCGAGGCAAAGGAAAAGGGAGACTTGAAGGAAAACGCGGAGTACATCGCGGCAAAAGAAGCCCAGCACAAGCTCAGCCAGGACCTCAAACGTCTCGAAGGAGAGCTTGGTCGCGCCCAGATTTTCGACCCCACAACCGCGACAACCTCATACATCTCATTCGGCACAGTCGTCACTCTTACGAACAAGGACGAGGGAAAGGACGAGAAGTACACAATCCTCGGACCATGGGAGTCAGATCCGGACAACGGAGTCATCTCCTATATGTCACCATTCGGAAACGCGGTTCTCAACGCAAAAGCCGGAGAGGACATTTCTTTCAAGATTAACGACCACCGCTACAACTACACGGTCAAGTCAATCGAGCTTGCAAAGATTTAATCGATATAAAGCAGCGAGTTGACAATCGCTGCCGCAATATTCGAGCCCCCCTTGTTGCCCTTTACGGCGATTAGGGGGATTTTTGTTTTTAAAAGCAATTCCTTTGCTGCAACAACATTCACAAAGCCCACCGGGGCGGCGACTAGAAATGCTGGATTTACAAGGTCACCATCATAGAGCTGTCGCAGGCGGACCAAAAAAGTCGGGGCATTGCCAGAGACAAAGACAAGTGGGCGGCCGCTCCCGGAAAAACTCTGTACAGCCTTGTCAACTGAGCAGGCGGCGCGGGTAAGGCCGGAGGATTTCGAGGCGGTGGCAACATCATCGTCGGACATAAAGCAGACGACATCGATTCCAAATTTTTTGCATGTCGCAGAAGAGATTCCCGCCTTTGCCATGTTCGTGTCGGTGATAATCACGGGCTTTTCATTTTTCAATATTTTACAGGCGGTTTTTACGGCATCTGGTGAAAAATAAAGATTTTGCGCGAAGGAAAAATCCGCGCTCGTGTGAATGCAGCGAATTATCACAGGAGCCTTTTCATCCTCAAGGTTGATTTTGCGGGCAGTCAGCCCGGCGCGGATTATCTCAAAGGAGCGTCTCTCTATTTCTTTAGGCGGCAGTCTCTCTATTTCAGGGTATTCTGGCAGCTTGTCAAATAATTCCATTTTAAAACTCGACTCCTTCCCTTGCCACTATTCCACTGTCAAAGGGGTGGCGGATTTTCTTCATCTCAGTCGCGTAGTCGGCAAGAGAAAACAAGGTTTCACTTGGATTGCGGCCCGTAAGGACGACTTCGATTTTTGGATTTTCAGAAAGCCCCTTTATCTTTTCGACCGCATAAGCCTCATCCAAAAGACCGTGGGCGATTGTAGCGCAGATTTCATCAAAAACGAGCAAAAGCCTTCCGTCAGCCTGGCTTTTGAGAAAACTTTCCGCACGTCCTAGGGCAGAATCAAAAAGCTCTGGGGTGATTTTACGGCTCTCAGTCCGCTCTTCTAAAGTCATCTGGGCAAAAAATTTCTTGGGAAAATTTCCCCTCATAACCTCAATTCCAAGTTTTTCAAGTGAGGTCAACTCGGAGACAGGGCGAGATTTTAAAAACTGGCAGAAAATCACCTTTCCGCCGGAGCCTGAAAAACGCAGGGCAAGTCCTAGGGCGGCTGTGGTCTTTCCCTTGCCCTCTCCAAAATACAAGTGAATCATATTTTATTCCCCCTGCCAGAAAGCCCCATAATTCCGTATATTTTTTCCATGTCAAGAGACGACCGGACTATGGCGGCAAGTCTCTCATATTCTTTTTCCTTTCGGGAGCGGAAATCCTCAAAGTCAGGCAAGTCAATGCCTTTTTTTTCTGCGATATGATTCAATATAGAGTGCAGGATTTCTTTTGAGTCAAAAAAACCGTGCAGATAAGTTCCAAAAACATTTTTATTCCAAGCGGCGGGAAAGTCAGTGATGGAACCGGAAGTCAGGCCAGAGTGAATCTCATAGCCGTCAGCACTCAAGCCAGACAAAAAGGAGAAGTCACCTGAAATCTCAGGGATTCTGCCGGAAAAACGGCGGCGGATTTTATTTTTACCGAATGAAGTCTGAGTCGGCAAAAGAGCAAGCCCTGTCTCAACAATTCCCTGCTTGCCACCCTCAAAGCCCTCCAAGTCAGAGAGTTTTTGCCCCAAAAGCTGGTAGCCGCCGCATATCCCAATAACCAGCGTCCCGCAAGAAGCCTCGTTTTGAATCAATTTGCTCAGGCCGGATTTTCTCAAGTATTGTGCGGATGCGATTGTGTTTTTTGTGCCGGGAATAATTATCAAGTCTGCTGCCCCGAATATGGCCTCGTTTTGAGCAAAAGTTTCGCATGAGTCAAAGAAGGAAATTGTGGCAAAATCAAGATTCTGCAATGGAGCCAGGTCAGTAAAATTCGCGATATAAGGAAGCCTGCATACGGCAACGTGAAAAAGCTGATTTTTTCCTGCGGATTTCGTCTCAAGCCTCGATGAAAGTGAGTCTTCCTCGTCAACGGCCAAATCCTGAATAAATGGAAGGACTCCGAGAACCGGGATTTTCGTAAGCCGCTCAATCTCCCTCAAGCCAGGCTCCAAAAGCTCTCTCTTTCCTCTGAATTTGTTTATGACAAGACCTTTCACACGGGCGCGTTCTGACCTTGTTAAAAGTTTTACCGTTCCGTAGAGGGAGGCAAAAACTCCGCCACGGTCAATGTCGGCGACAAGAAGCACCGGTGAGTCAGCGATTTTCGCCATTCCCATATTAGCGATGTCATTTTTTTTGAGGTTGATTTCAGCAGGACTTCCCGCCCCCTCGATTATCACAGCATCGTTTTCAGCGGCAAGTGACTTATAATTCTTTTTGATGACGGGAATCAGTTTTTTTCGGAAGGAAAAATATTCGCTTGCGTCCATCTGGGCGAGGATCTCGCCGTTTACAATTACCTGGCTACCAGACTGGGACGTCGGCTTTAGCAGAACCGGGTTCATGCGGGTATCAGCCTCTTTTTTGGCACACTCAGCCTGCATTATCTGGGCGCGACCAATCTCAAAGCCGTCAGGAGTCACGCCGGAATTCAAAGCCATGTTCTGACTCTTGAACGGGGCGACAGAATAGCCGTCCTGTGTCAAAATCCTGCAGAGGGCGGCCGTAATCAGGGATTTGCCCGCAGACGAGCATGTTCCCTGAATCATCAGCGGGTGGGCAGCAGTTTTCTCAGTTTTCATAGGAGAGAATTTCGTCTAATTTTTCAATCAGCTTTTCGTTTTCTTCCTTATTTTTAATTGCCGTGCGGTACCAGCTTGAGTCCAAGCCGAAAAAGTCAGCGCAGCCGCGGATTGCGATATTGTTTTTGGCAAGTGCAAGGCAGAGGGGGGCTGACGGCGGGTCAACCATATTGTCGTGGATTTTGAACAAAGTCTGTTTCTTTGAATACGATCGTTCCTTGAGCTGCTTTACACCGGTCTCATGATTTTTCGCATAGGAAAGGGCCTTTTCCTGCATTGAGTCGTTGAGCCTGAACAAAAGATAATTCGTCTCGCTCTGGATAAAGCGGATATTCTTCGACTTCAAGAATTCCTCAAGGCGGCCCTTCTCTTTTTCGACGATTTTGATTGTCCGCTCCTGCCAGTCAGAGCCTTTAAGCTCCTCCTTTATGACGGCCGCTCCTGTTCTCTGCGCCCCGGTGGAAATAGCCCAGGGCCGCATTGACTCAACCAGAATATTGTAGGTCTTTTCAGAGGCGCAAAGGCAGTAGCCTAAGCGGAGGCCTGCAAGACCGTAAATTTTTGTGAAAGCATTCAAAACAATCAGATGAGGAAATTTGTCAGACTGAGAAAGAAGAGTGCGGATAGACTCTTCCGCCTTTTTTGAGAACTGGGCGAAACATGCGTCAATCACAAGGACGGTCCCAGTCTTCTCACATTCCTCAGCGATTCTGAAAAGGTCTTTCTCTGGAATGGAGTTGCCGGAGGGATTTGCAGGAGTCGCCATGAACAAAAGCGGCACTCCCCCTGAAAGAATTTTTTCCAAGCGGCCGAAATCTTCGTCAGTCCATGAAAAATCGTTTTCGGCAGCCAAAGTCAGATGGAGAATCTTCTCTTCGTGGCAGACAAGCTTAAGCGCGTTCTCATACTCAGAAAAAGCCGGCTCTATAATCAAATTGAAGGCCTGTCCCTGGGCATTGGCCCTCTTGCCAATCACAGTGGCAATCAGCTGAATCAAGTCAGCCGCACCGGAACCGCAGAGGACAGCCCCGTGGAAATTCCAGTATTGGGCGAGAAGTTTTTTAAGCTCTGATGAGTCAGGGTCAGGATAGGCGGCCAGGCAGTCCGGGCCTTTTGCAAGGGTTGAAAGGGCTTTTACAGCCGCTGGGTGGACTCCAAGAGGAGACGTGTTTGCAGAAAAATCAAGAAAATCAGCGATTTTTGCGGAATGTGTGCCGCCATGAAAGTAAGACATAAGTCAATTATAACATAATTTCAAAATTTATTAAATGACATTGACGAAGAAAGCAGTCTTTCACTCACAGCGTCAATCACGTTATCAGGAGTGGAGGCTCCAGCCGTCAGACCGACATTCTCAAGCGAAAAGAATTCTGGAGGAATCTCATCCTTTGTTTCAATCAAGGCGGCGTGCTGACAGTTTGCCTTCGCGGTGGCATAAAGCCGGTTCGTGTTTGCAGAGGTCTTTCCGCCGATTACAAGGATTCCGTCGACTTTTTTGCAAAGGTCCAAAAGGGAATCCTGCCTCTCATGGGTGGCAGGGCAGATTGAAGAGACAACTTCCAAACCGGGAAGTTTTTTCTTCAATACAGATGAGATTTCGTCAAAGGCAGAAATTGAAAAAGTAGTCTGGCTCAAAAGGACGGATTTTTCAGGCAAGCGACCGTCTGAAAAAAGGTTTTCCGCATCCTCTTTTGTGCGGACAAGGCAGAAGACAAAGGTCTTTCCGGCACTTTCAGCGGCTTTTTTTGCCCAGCCCTCGATTCCGACAACTTCCCCGTGATTTTTGTCGCCCGCAAAAATAATCGCAAAGCCTCTCTCGGCATAGGAAGCTGCCCTCTTTTGACTGGCGGTGACAAGGGGACATGTTGCGTTCACAAGCGTGCAGCCGGACGCCTCAAGTTTTTCAGAAAGCTCCGGAGGAACTCCGTGCGCGCGGATAATAACGGTGTCACCTCTTTTGACTTTGGAAATTTCCTCTGTCTCAAGGACACGGACCCCCTTGCGCTCAAAATCAGCCAGAGCCGACGGATTATGAATCAAAGGACCGAGCGTATAGACCTGACCGCCCAAAGCCCCCTCAAGCGATTTTTCCGCCTCATTCACAGCCCTTCTTACCCCGGCACAAAAGCCAAGTATAGTCGCACGGATGACGTTCATTCTTACCCCTCAAATTTCATGAAAGCTGGATACAGACCTGCAAAAAAATAATACTTTTCAATAAACACAAAAAGCGGTCGGACCGACCGCTTTTTTTTATTAAAGAAAATTAAGATTTCAGACCTGTGGCTCCATGCTGAAAGTATGTTCTTTTGACGCGATGGCCTTTTCCTTGCCATCGTAGTTTCCGTCGTAAGAGCGGCGGGCAAATGCGATAAAGGCACCAGAAATGAACATAGATGAATAACAGCCGGAAATCAAGCCGACGAGCAATGCAAGGGCAAAGTCGTGGATTGAACCAGTCGTAAAGACCAGCAAGGAAACAACTGCGAACAAAGTCGTCACTGTCGTGATGATTGAGCGGCTCAACGTGCGAGTAAGAGCTGAGTCAAGGATTTCCTTGAAGTTCTTTGTCTCAAGCATACGCATATCGAAGCGAACACGGTCAAGGATAACGACAGTAGCGTTGATTGAATAACCGATGATTGTCAGAATTGCGGCCAAAGTTGTGGTCGTGAATTCCATCTGAGTCCATGCGATAAATGCAATCATGATAAGTGAGTCGTGGAGCAAGGCGATAACGGCAGCCATGGCGAAATCCCAGTGGAAGCGGATTGCTGCATAAATCCAAATGAGAGCCAAAGTCGCGATTACCAAAATGATTGAGTCACGAATCAATGATTTGGAGAACTGAGAGCCGATGAAGTCAGACTTGACGATCACAACGTTCTCCGCGCCGAACTTTGATGCGAGGGCGATTTTTGTCTCGTCCTGAATTGACTTCTGGCTTCCGTCCTTGCCGATTCCTGTGCGAATCTGGAAGGAGGCGTTTCCGTCCGTTCCCGTAGCCTTTACATCAGCACCCTCAAGACCTTTCACAGCCTCGCGAATCTGGTCAGAAGTGACTCTCACAGAAGAGTCTGAAGCATGAAGACTGAGCGGAGTTGACGAAAGTTTTGTAGAAACTGTTGAGTCAGAGAAAAGTCCGTCAGAGCCGATTGGGCAATCCTTCACCAGCTGGGCTGAAACACCATCGATTTTGTTGAGTTCCGCAACCAAAGCCGAGACCTTCTTAACATCCGCAAAGGAAAGAGAGACTGTCTGGTTCTCTGCACCGACACCTGAAATCACAACATCAATTCCGCTTGAGCTGATGTCAAGGGAAACAGTGTTTGCGCCGCTGTATGAAACGTTCAAAACAGTCGGAGCGATTCTTATTTCCTCAATCATACCGGGCTTGAAGTCAAGACCGAAGTTGATTCCCTTTGTCGCAGTGCGGACGATTCCAGAAAGAATCAAAACCGCGCTGATTACGACAGCGGGCAGGAAAAATTTGCTAAAATGGATAATTTTTTTCATTTACTTAACCCTCCGCCAGCTGATGGAGATGTTCTTTTTCTTCATAACGTCTGTAGCGAAGTCGAACATCAGGCGGGAAACAAACAAGGCTGTGAACACTGATGAACAAACACCGATTGCGAGAGAGACTGCGAAGCCCTGAATTGAACCAGTTCCAAGCTGAGAAAGGAACATAGCGGCGATGAATGTCGTGATGTTGGAGTCCATGATTGCCCAGAAGGCGTTGTCAAATCCTGATGCGATTGCGGCCGCACGTGACTTGCCAGCCCTAAGCTCTTCCTTGATGCGCTCGAAGATAATTACGTTGGCGTCAACTGACATACCGACCGTAAGAATCATACCTGCGATAGAAGAAAGTGTCAGAGTCAAATTGAAGGCAGAGAGGACTGAGAACATGATGTACATATTCAAAATCTGTGCGACGACAGCGTTGAAACCCGCGCCGAGATAGTAGATAAGCATGAAGATAAGGACTGCGATCAAACCGACTGACAGAGCCATGATTCCCTGATGGATTGCCTGCTCACCGAGAGAGGCACCGATAACCTGCTGGCTCTCGACCTCAAGCGGAACAGAAAGCCATGCGGTCTGCAAAACCTTCTGGATGTTCTGGGCTTCCTCAACTGAGAATCCGCCGGAAAGGGCAACATGTCCTCCGGGAATAGCCTCGTTGATTCTAGCGTTTGACTTAACCTTGTCATCAGATACGATTGCCATGTATTTTCCAACATTGGCCTTTGTGTAGTCAGCGAACAAATCCGCGCCCTCTGAGTCAAAGGCAAAGTCAACCTCAATCTGTCCGTTAGTCGGATTTGAAGAAACCTGTGCTGACTGGACGTGCTGGCCGTCAACGATAATATCTTTCTTTACAACGAGATAGCCGATACGCTCATCAAGACCGTAGGCATCTTTTGTATACTGGCCGAAAACCTCGCAGTCCTCAGGAATAATCGAGGGGTCTGCAAGTTTTCCGTCAGAATTGAATGTGGCGGCACCGTGCTGGCGGTAGTAGTTCTCGAATTTTTCCGTTGCATCCATATCGACCTGGCGGAAGTTGAGGATTCCCTTGCCCATAATCAAAGTGTTGACTGACTCACCGTCTGCGGCACCTGGAATTTCGATATAGATTCTGTCCTCACCCTGCTGGCGGACAACCGGGGAAGAAAGACCGAATTTATCGATGCGACCTGTCAAAGTTTCAATAGCCTGAGCCATTGCGTCCTTTTTAAACTGGTCAACATTGTCTACGGAAGCACTGTCCTTTTTTTTCTGGGCTTCAACGGCTGCATTCAAGTCAGCGTGAACGATAATGTTCATACCGCCGGACAAGTCCAAGCCGAGTTTTACAGATGATTCTGACCGATTCTTAGCCTCAAGAATCTCATCGCGGTAGTGGCTTTCGAGGACGCTCTTAAGCTCCTCCACTCCACTGAATGCACTCAAAACAGATCCCAAAGTCATTGTCGCGGGAACAGACTTTTTCTGAGCCTTGTAGGCTTTTTTAGCGGCTTTTTCAAGCCATTTGAAAGAAGGGTCAAGGGCGTCGTCAGGATTATTGCGGGCAGAACTTATAAAATTCTCCGCACCGAGACGGGCGCGCTCTGTTGTATAATCCTTAATCTTTTCAAGAGAGCCGAGGGCAAGAGTCTGCTGGTCTTTGGGAGTCAATGCATACCATGAAATTGACGGCCAGAGAAAAACAAAGCAGACTGCAAGCACGGCAAGAATGAGAATAAAACGGCTGCGCTTATTCATGTTTTTCTTCACTCCAATAGTTGTCAGCTGTGTCGTCTGATTTCTTTTCCTCAGATGATTCTACAGCTTTTTTTTCTTCTTTTGTATTTTTTGCGGATTTTTCAGCGGCAGGCTTGTCTACGACAACAGAGGCGACTGCCGAGCGGTTGAATTCAATTTTTGCTCCGTCATCAACCTTGATAATGACAGTCTTTTCTTTTGTAGAAGAAACTGTTCCGTGGATTCCGCCGATTGTGATAACCTTATCACCTTTTTTGAGGGCGGCAATCATTTTTTCTGTTTCTTTCTGTTTTTTATTCTGCGGACGAATAATGAAAAAATAGAAAATAGCGATGATGAGAATAAACGGGGCGAATGTCATGAGCATTCCTCCGTTGGCTGGAGTTCCTGCAGCAGGAGCTGCGGCCTGCAATAACGGGATAAAAGACATATATCCTTCCTTTTCACTTCTTGTAATGTGATATAAAGTTTGGAGATTAGATTATCATTTTAAGCCGTCAATGGTCAATACTGAGATGAAATGTCACATAGAAGGACCACTCAGAAGCAATTATTTTTCTCTTAATGAGGTGGCCTCAGACTTAAAGGCCAAGGAGTGAGTCCAATTCCTGATTGAGTTTCAGAAGGCCCTGGTCGTTCGGGGAAATCGCAACGACCTGTTTTAGATAATAGCGGGCCTTGCGGTATTCCTTTTTCGCATAATAAATTTTATACATTCTAAAAAGAGCATCCTTGTTGCGGGGGTTTGCAGTCAAACTTGACCGGAGATTCGAGAGAATCTGGTCTTCTCCTGACACAAGAAAACTTCGCTCATAATAGTAAAAACTGCGCATTTGAGATGAGGGGGATTTAGAGAGATTGGACTCTATCAATTTTTTCGCCTCGTTATTGCGGTCTGTAGCGACAAGGACAGAAAGATAACATTTCAATACGTCCTCGTCAGCGGAATCCTCTCGGTACAAGGCAGAAGCTAGACGCCAAGCCTCATTTTTTTCGCCCGCCTCAAGACAAATTGAAATATGTGTGAAAATCTGCTGGCGGGAGGCGTTTTTCTTTTCCGCAAGTTTGGAACTTGTCCCGTAGGCCTTTTTCCAGTCTCTTTGCTTTATATATTCATCGGTCAGAATTTTTAGAGCCTCCGAGTTTTCAGGGTCAGAGGCCAGAATTTGCGACACAAAATCAACAGCATTCTTTCCACCGATTGTCTTGCCAGTTGCAGAAGCGACTTCAGCCGCCGCCGCGAGAACATCCCCGTCATTCGGATAGAGGGACAAGGCCCTTTCCAAAGTAACTGCGGCGGCCGTCGTATTGCGGTTCCACTCCTTTTGAATGCGGCTACGCAAAAGCAGGTAGTCCTTTGACGAATCATCCGACCGGGCATAAACATCCAGGAGGGAAGATGCTCTTATGTAGTCATTCTTCAAAATCAGAATTTTTGCTCGGAACAAAATAAATTCTGGATTATTGGGGTTTTGCTGGAGAACCTTTGCGACATAGCCTTCAGCCTCATCAAATTTACCAACATCAAAGGCTGCCCTTGCGCAAATGGAGGTAGCTGTCAAATTCATTGAATTTTCAGGCTGAGACAAAATGGTCTTTCCAAGCTCCAAAGCCTTTGCAGGGTCTCCACCTCTAAGGGCATTTCTGGCCATGGCAAGCCAAAGCTCCAAGTTTTTGGGAGATTTTTCGGCGGCTTTTAAATACTCAATGTCAGCCCTGGAATAGTCCCCCTGTCTTTCATACAGGAGGCCTCGCAAATACCTTGCCAAGACAGAATCCGGCTGCAAGGTCAAGGCTTTGTCCAGAGACTGACCAGCCTGTTGGTAATATGAGTTTGAGGAATTTGAAGTCAGCAAAACGAGTGAGGGCAAAGTCAAGGTGAGAAAATCAGAGTTGCCGCTACTCGTGTCATATAAACCTGAAGCAGCACTTTTTACCGCCCCTGTATAGAGGTTTTCTTCCTGAGGCTCTGGAGCCGAAAGGTAAAATTTTCCAGCGGCTGACGGCCAGGCCATCTTCATAATAGAGGCAGCGACATAAATCAGAGTTTTCTCGTACTCCTCATAAGAGTTGTCGTTGCGGCGCAAAATCTCCCAGGCCCCTTGAAGAGACTCTGGGCTTCCCACCTCAACGAGTGTCAGAGCCTTTTGGTCTACAAATGAAAAATACGAAAGTTTTTTAAGTTCCGGCATTTGAATCGGAACAGCTTGAGACAGGTCTATATCGTCCACTCCCTTTTCAGGACTATCGCCTTGGCTATTCTCCAGATTTGTTTCAGGCGATGAAGAATCAGCCTTCTGGGTCGAGGCGCAGGAAGCTAAAAATGAGGCAAGCAAAACTGAAGAAAAGGTCAGCCGCAAGCAGAGTTTCATCTATCTTTCATCCCTGGAAAGATTTTCATCGTCAGAAGCGTCCGGATTTTCATCCGTATTTTTGGGAAATATATTGGCGGGAGACTGCAAGTAGGCGTAAAGAATCACCAAAAGTCCGCCGATTAAAATCAATGAAAGTGGCCACCAAGTATTCAAAATCTGGTGGAATGTGACTGGGAGTATTTCAAGCGAAAAGAGAAGGAAAAAGGCACCCAAGACAGCAAGAACGATTGAAGGAAAGAGGAAGCCGAAGCGAATCCGCCTGTCGCGGTATAGGCCTGTAAGTAAAAGAGAAAGTCCGGCCAAAATCATCGAAAAAGGCCAGAGTTCGGAAATGCCCGCCGGAATCACGCCGGAAGATGCGAACATGTAAAGGCTTCCAAGGAGGATTAAGTAAAGTCCTGTGAAAAAGACGAGCGAATTAATCGGTTTTACAAGCGCCATGTAAAGGGTAAAGGCTCCAATCACGATTACGGCAATCGAGCTAATCGGAACATGAGCCTCTATGTCTGAAAAAATGTGGGCAATCAGGAAAAGCCCTGCGAGAATTAAAATAACGCCGAACGCAAGCACCGTATTCAAAATAGCAACGTAATTTTTCTTCATGACAAACCAATCCTTCAAGCAAATGCAGTCATTTTATAGAATACAACAAAAATCCGCCCCTTGCCAATAATAAATTACTTCGATAGATTTTAAATATGAAGATATTTTGTCATTTCCTTTGCACTCTATTAATTTTGTCCATTTTCTCTTCCTGCTCAAAAAATGACGGATTCTCCAGCAGGAAGCAAAGGAAACAATTCGAGAAAACCCAAACCGAGCTTACCTCACTTTTGCAAAACGCAGGTCTCTCACCAAAATCACGCTATGCAGTAATCAACAGGATTGCAAACAACCTGTACGCAACAAAACAATACGGTCAGATGATTCTTTTTTTAACTAACTGGGCCAACACTCATCCTGATGACACATACAATGCCTACTGGCTCCTTTTGGTCGCGACCGCCTATCTTGAGCAGGGAGAAGAGCCTGTAGCCGAGTATTATTTTGAGCGGATTCTACGCGGTTGCCGGGACTTGATGACCGGAGGAAAGTCAATCCACTTTTTATGCCTACAGCATTTGATCCAGATTTCAGAAAATCCGGTGAACAGGATTTCTTATTTCAAGCAGCTGATTAACCAGTTTCCGTCGAACGTCAGCATTACGGAAATGTACGCCCGTCTGGCCCTTGAATACGAAAAAAACGGCGAATGGGACGAAGTTCTTAAGTCTTACTCGCAATTTTTGGAGCAGCCAGACGCATCAACAATACAGATTCCAGGCATGAGCGATGCCTTCCAGACTGCAAGGCAGATGATAGACTTTTCAAATTCTTCAAAGGACTGGACTTTTGAAAGTCTGGAAGCCCTTGAGACTGCCGTAAAAAACGCGATTTCCCGATACGACTGGAGAAGTCTTGACAGGTACCGGTCAAAAGTAAACTTTTTTGCAATGAGCTGGAAGTCCAGCGAGTCAGACCCAAACGCCCTTGAGGAGTTCTCGATGAGAAACTTTATGAGGGGCAACAGAATCCGCTACAACAGCGAGCTGGACCCGTCATCAACCCCAAACGAGGCATACCTAAGGACTTCCGGCTGGAGCCAGTACGTCAACGTCTGGTACTTTTATTTCCGCAAGGTAAACTTTCCGTCAGACCCGGAAATTCACGGCCGCTGGGAATGGGCCGGTCTCTACTTTGGAGAAAAACTCTAGCCTTTATTTATCGTTGCTAAGAGCTTCCTCCCGCCGGGCAATTTCCTCCTCGTAGTTGCGGAGTTTTTCGAGAAGGGGGCTGATTTTGTCGTTTTCCTTCAGGTTGGCTGTCTCGGACTCGGACTTAATCATCTCCCAGACAAGAAGGCCAAGGTCACGAAGCTCTCTCTCCCGTTTCGCCTCAAACTGGCGTTTTTCAAGGCGGGTCACTGACTCATCGCCGAATTTTTGGATTGCACCGCCGGCTTTTTTGAAAGCGATTTTCGACTTCTCAACGCCGATGTCGACATATTTTTTCACGTTCTCTTTGATTTCTTCTTTTGTTGCCATATTTCACCTCTCTTTTTTTGCAGCTACAGTCGCTTGACGGCCAAGAGCGTAAGGTCGTCAGCCTGCGGGTCTGCGTTTATATCAGTATAATACAAATAGTTCGCCTCGCCAATGTCGCCCTGTTTCGAACAGTAGTAATCATAGAGATTGAAGGTCTTTTTGAGGAATGCGTCGATTTTCCGGTCAACCCGAACCACGTCACCGGTCACTATCGTATGTTCCTCCCCGTCTTCGTCCTTTTGGATTTGGGCGGTTCCCTTGGCGGATGGAGTCTTGTAAAGTCGGAATACTTTCTCAACGGCGGCAAGGGCAGTGATTACGTCCTCGACAGAGCCGTCAAGCCCTGAGAAGTCGAAAATCAGCTCCTCGGCGGGATTGGGGCTGTGGTATTTCACCAGCTTGTACTGGCTTTTCGCGAACACAGCCTCGATTATAGCCTGGACTCTCTCAGGCTCCATCTGCTCGGAGTCCTCCCCGACCTTGTGGTTCACGTGGATTTCACCCTCGCTCATTCCCGGCTCCGCGCATTTTACGACCTGGAAATTTGAGTCACGGAAAAAGCGTTTTGCCTCCTCGATGCCGTCAGTGTAGAGGAAGAGCACGTCCCCGTGCTTCAAATTGAGCTTTTCAACCTTGAAACCGCCCTTCATCTCGACCATGAATGACGGAAGGGGGCCTGCGGCAGGCGCTTCGTGCAGGGTGATTACCTTCTCCCTTTTGAGGGCTGAGTCGTAGACGTGGATTATGTTGTCGCCCGCGTTGCACATAAAGACATCGCCTGTCTGGGTGTCGAATATACAGACCATCAGTGTGGCGAATTTTCCCTTGATTCCCAATGACTCGATAAAGTCGTTTATCTGAGTGACCAGCTTGTTCAAGTCAGCCCCGTGGCTTGCCCATGACCAGTTCTCGAAATACTTTCGGAAAAGGGTCGCGACAATCGTCATAATCAGGGCGGCTGGAACACCGTGGCCGGATGCGTCGCATTTTATGATTGCGTAGCGGCGGTCATCGAGCTTTTTCCAGTCAAAGTAGTCGCCGGAAACCTCGTCAGCTCCCTCATAGTAGCCGAAGAATTCCGTGTTTTTCTCTTTCAGTTCGGCCGTGGTCCTCTTGCCCCCCTTGTCCGACTGCAAGAGCGGAAGGAAGGTCTGCTGGACAGCCTTGCCGTCAAGGGCCATTTTCTGCTGAATCTGGGCCTCCTCCTCGGCCTCGGCCGCATGGACAAGACCTGCGGTCATCTCATTCACCGCGTCACCAAGGACACCGATTTCGTCCCGGCTGGTCACGGAGATTGTCTCCCCCTTGAGCTTTTTCTTGTCAGCTGTGGCACCGATTTTGTTCACATGGTCAACAAGCAGGCGGATAGGCTTTACGATTATGGAGGCAAGGACAAAGGCACCGAAAAATCCCATGACAATCGCGATGACAGCGATAATCACGGTGATAATCATAATCGCGCGGCTGGCATCATCCACGGCCTTAATCAGGTTTGTCGTGGAGACCTGCATGAGAATCACAGCATGGACATAATTCTGGTCGCCGTTCGTGCGGTAGAGGACCGGCTTGTAGAAAAGATAGTCGGTGTTCTCGCGGTTGAGCTTTGTGTTGTCGAATTCTGGCTCCGCACCTGACTTGACGGCGGAAATCTTATTAAGGCTGTCGTTGACCGCCTTGGGTGAAAGTTCCTTGGCGTTGTCCATCTGGCGCAGGCTTTGAATCTCGGAATCATTCTCAAGGGCATGGAGTTTTTCTGCGATTACGGAGCCTTTTTCTCTTTCTGAAAGCCTTGACTCTCCCTGAATGTATGCGGTTCCAGCGGCGGGCTGACTTTCAAGTCTCTTTTCGATTTCTGAGTCATTTGAAGACCATACGTAGTTCAAAGCGGAGTCACCGGAATTCTCAGCGGGTCCTAAAATCGTCACGTAGGCGGCATCCTCAAAATACTGAATCTGGCCGGGCAAGTCAGCGAGGGAGAGGGTGTCCTGACTCTGGAAGGCAGAACGGACTCCGGAGTTGATTCCCGCCATGTAAGCGTCAACCCGCTCCTGCAAGTTCTCCGCAAGGGTCTGCTCCTGGCTTTTGACCATGTTCCGGCCGAGAGGAATGGAGACCATCAGGACGACGGCGGCGACAAGGCCAGACGTGAAGGAAGAGAGCTTCCATTTGAGGCTGAGGCCTTTTTTCTTCAGCGCGGCGGCTTTTTCTTTTCTTTCCAAAGGCATAATTTCTCCCGACAGCAGGGCTGCCACTTCAGATTTTACGAGTATATTTTCGCGGATTGTGACCAGGATTCCTCGGGCGCACAGGGCAAAGACAAGGGCTGCCAAGATGAAAATCAAGGCGAGAATCAGGTCGACAGGATTTACGGTGACTTTTTCCTCCCTAGGATTCAGTGTCCATACCGGATGCAGCTGATATGGCTTTTGAATCTTGACCGTTCCGCTTTCATCCACCGTGAATGAAGTCCACTCAAGACTCTTTTTTGGGTAAGTTCCACGGTCAGAATGGTGGAGGAAAATCGAGTAGACACCTTCGTCCAAGTCCTCAAGGCTGATTCTTGAGATTTTGGAATCAGAGTCAACGGAGTAGTCGCCGTCAGCAAGCCTCAAGACACGGGAATTCTCTTCTGTCTCCTCCCCTTTCCCGGACTTTCTTATGTAGATTTCGTCAACTGTCCCGTCGTATTTAAAGCCTTCTCCGTAGATGCTGACTGAAATCTTTCCAAAATCATCGGCGGAACTTGCGATTCCAGATATTTTCGTCTCAGGCTCGAATTTGTTCAAAAGCACGAGGACTGTTGACTTGGGGCCGGCGTTTCCAACCTCGTCAAAGGCCCGGACAGAAAAGGCGTAGAGTCCGTTCTTAAATCCTGAGTAGGAGGCGGAAGTCTTGCCGCCGGAACTGAATCTTGCCGGCAGGGGGACAGACTCCTTCAATTTATCCTCGTCGCCCAAAAGTTTTCTAACGGCCGCCTCTATTTTCTCGCCGTCTCCTTTAAGCGGATGGCGTTTTGAGTCTGCAAGGCTTTTCGGAAGGTCGGCGATTTTAACAAGAGAATAAGAATAGCCTGAAACATCGTCGTCAGACTCATCGGCCTTCCAGCTGACAGAAAACGCATTTGAGTCCAAAAATCCGTACTCGTCGCGCCGCAGGCTTTCATCCAAAATCACAGGGGCAAGGGGCGGAGTCATGTCGCGGGTATATGCAATCGAGGAGCTTTCAGACCAGTTTCCGGCCCTGTCTAAGACTTTCGCCTTGAAATACCATTTTCCGTCGCCTGGAGCCTTTCCCGTCAATGTATGCTCGGAAGGGAGTCGGAGATTTCTCTCGTCCTCCGGCGGCTCCTCATCAGGATTCTGAGTCCAAATCCAGGTGAAGCCCTCAATTCCAGACGGGTCAGACGGAACGGAAAGATTTACGGAGACGTTTTCCAAAGAGGACTTTTTGCCTTCCGTGAAATTCACAGGCTTGAATGATGGCGGATTTGAGTGCCGGTCAGGAAGAAGGGCGAAAATTCTCGCGGTCGAATCCTCCCCTTTTGCGGATTCCTGCTGCCAGACAAAGGAAAGCAGGCTCGACTTCCCGCTTTTCCTGATGTAGGGCCATGCGAACCAGGCAGGATTTTTCTCTGAGGAGACTGTCGACTCAATCCAGTTCGGGTCGTTGTATTCTGCCCGGTAAACGGAATTCACTCCAGTGCGGTCGTCAAACCAGACCAGATTCAAAGCCCCTTCGTACTCATAAAAAACAGGGCGGCGGGCGCTTCCAGACTTTGTGATTCTTGAGACCTCGCCAGAAATTCTTCCGCTTCTTGGATTCAGCTCAGCGGTCCAAATCGAAGAGCTTTCAGAATTCACGGAGTTACGCTCCCATGCCAGATGAAGATTTTTTCCGTCATAGTAAAGCGAGGGCTGCTGGTTTGAATAATCCGTGAAATTCTCTTTTGAATACTCCTCGAACGAATCTTCCCCTGTGACAAGGACTGGAAGCGACCAGTTTTTCAATTTGTCAAAGGAAATCGTGGCGTAAAGGCGGGTGTCTTTTAAGGGCATGGGGATTTTATTGGCCCCGTACTCATATTTTGACTGGAAAACCACGACATCATTGGAACCGGCAGGACAGAGATTCGGAACGAAGGCATTCGGAACCGAGGCGGAGCCTGGAAATGGGTCCGGGGATGCCCATGAAGAGCCGTCCTTTGAGACCGTGTACAAAATCGAGAATTCGTCGTTGCCGCTGCTGCTTGAGACAAAGAGGACAAAAGAGCCGTTTGACGAGGTGAAAATTCTTGGTCCTACAAGACCTCTTGCGCCCGGAACCCGGTTTTCAGAAAAAGTCGCCCCTCCGTCAGTCGAGGTGAAAACGCTGACTTCCCGCTGGGAGACCTGGACTGCGACTGCTATTTTTCCAGACTTTGCGACTGCCGCTGAATAAAGGTCTGGGATGTCACCTGAATACGAGAAAGGCCCTGCAATCCGTCTAGCAAGCGGCACTTTTTTTGACTCAGCAGACTCATCAACCAGCGAAATCCAGATTTTTCCGCTACTCGCAGAAGACTTCTCGACTTCCTCGAAAAAAAGGTATGAGTCATTGCCGTTAGAGGCGACAAGGGGAAACTGGGAATTTCTTGATGTCAGAGGCTGAGGCTCGTCCCAGTAAAAAGTGCGGGCGTTTCCAACCGAAAGCAAGGCCAGAAGGGGGAGAAAAATCAATTTTTTGAAGGAAAGCGAGAACTTTTTCATCACATGTTTGCCCTGACTGAATTATACAGCTTTTGAATGCTTGTGTTAGCAGGATACTTATTTCTAAGTCCTGTCACAATCTCGTTAGCCCGGTTCATGTCCTCCATTCTGCCGGAATTCTTTCCTGACTGATAGAGAGAAAGGGCCTGCTTGTAGAGGCGGTTGTCCGCGGAGGTCATTTCGACCGGCGGAGTCGTGGCGGAAGCCCTCTGTGACTGAATCCTATAGAGAAGGCGGGTCGCCTCCCGGTTGCGGGGGTTCAGGCTGATTGCCCTGTTCAGCTGGTCCTGGGCGCGGGCAATCTGGCTGGAGCTTCCGGCGGCTGAATTGTAAATTCGCAAAGCCTCCTTGTAAAGTTTCGCGGACTCGGAAATATTTTTGTCCAGGTTGGCGACAGGCCGGGTCTTGAGTTCCAAATCATACTCGACCTCAAGAATCATTTTGTCCAGTCCCGGATACTTGGGGTTTACGCTTCTCAATGTGCAGAGGTCGTTGTAATACTGAATCTTTGTCTTTCCAGAAGATGAGGCCTTGGCGGCGCAGTCAGCCCTGAATTTCGCGGGGTCCAAGTATTCCTCAACCTTCAAAATAAGGGCGGAAGCCTCGGCGTTGTAGGGGAACTGGCCCAAGACGGTCTGGGCCAGGGCAAGGGACTGGTTGAATGAATTTTTCGCGTCAGCTGTCTCGGATTTTTTCCATGCGGAAATACCTTCGTCAAAGAACTGGTTTGCGTTGCGCAGAATCTGGGACATCTCCTTGTAGCGTGAATTGTCCTTTTTGATTTCACGCTCGGCGGAAGCGGTCAGGGCGTTCTTGATTCTGGCGGAAAGCATTGAAATCTGGCTGTTCTCGCTAGAGCCGTAAACTTCCGCCCAGAGAGATGCAGCCCTGGTCAAAGATGAGTCAGCGTCATCAAACTGCTGGTTGTAGAAGGAGTCTGTCGCCTCTCCGATTAACTCAGGAACCTGCTCATCGACGTAAACTTTATGCTCGCGGCTGATTGTCATCGCTAAAGAGTCAAGAGTTGAGTCGCTGTCAAGGCGGCGGAGACGGTCGTAACGAAGGGCGTAAGACTCATCGTAGCGGTCACGAGCAGACTGCAATCTGGCCTCGGCAGTGCGGAAGTCCTTTGCAGAGAGGGCCCTTCTAGCCTGCTTGAGGAAATCCTCAGCCTCCCTCTCGGCGTTTTTGGCATTGCGGATATTTCTCTGTGCCCTCGCGGCGATTCCATCGTCACGGCCGTTAATCGATAATGAAAGAGATGAGAGAGAGGTCAAGACATTTTGAATGTCAGCCCTACCCTGACCGTAATAAGAATTCTCAGTCTGGGCATAGACTTCTCCTCCTGAAAGTTTTGTCAGGTAGTCATTCAAAGTCTTGCGGTCCTTTTCAATCTGCTTTGAGAGGTCGGAAGCGTTTTTCAAAGCCTGCTCCGGGTAGCAGTATTTTGAAGAGCCGTCATCAAAGTCATCGTCAGAAGGAATTCCCTCCAAAAGTGAGAGGGCATAATCGTATTCGCTCTGGCGGGCGGACTGGATGACCTTGGAATCCGTGCTGTAGGCTTTTGCAACCGCTGACCACAAACCAGCCAGCTGCCGTTGACACTCATCCTTTGTCAAAGAAAGAACCTGGTTGTAGCGGGCGATTTCTTTTTCATAGGAGACATAAGAATCATTGAGCTGGATTCCAGCCGTAGTCCTTTTTTCTGTAGAGGCAGAAGGCGGGACAGAACGCTCGTTTTTAAGGCGGTCAGAAATCTGCGGATCCTTTTGACGCGCGTCCGTGGCCGTCAGAATCTGCTCATAGAATTTCGCCGCATCAAAGCGGGATTTTTCCCATTCGTCCATGCTCTCAAGCGAAGTCTTGTCAGCAGAGGCAAGGAACCCGTTCTGCAAAATCACATCACCGACAGTCTTTGCGGCCGGAGAATATTTGTTCTCAGCTAGGCTCGCGGCAAAATCCATTGACTGAGCATAGCGGGTAAAGCCAGAGGCCGGGGAGGCTTCAAGCAAAGAGTAAAGATTCTGTACTTCCTTTCCGGTTTTTGCCAGATTGACAGAGGCTGACGGAGCAGTCTCCAAGGCAGAAGGGGACGCAATCTGGAAAGAGTCCTTTACTGGCAGACTTGACGATAAGGATTCAAACCGCTGTCCGATTGCGAGACTTACAACTTCCTTCATTGACTCAACCCTGGTGTTCCAGAAAGCGTCAACCGCACCGAGAATTCCCGTGTCAGGATTTGACGGAACACCTGAAGCCGCCCAGAGAGAAAATGTAACATAAGAAGTCATGCCCAACTTTGGATTTTGTCTAAGAGCCTCGGCATCATATTTTTCAAGCGAAGAGCCACCCTCATAAATTTTATTGCGGATTTTCGCTAAAGCCCTAAATGAAGTCTTCACGTCAGCCAAGGCGGTAGGAATTCTTGCTAAATCACCAGACTGAACTGCGGCGACAAAAGCCTCGTAGGCAACCTGACAGTCAACATAAGACTCTGGAAGTTCTGCGGAATTCTTCTGGAGGTCTTCGATTTGCCCGGCCACTTTTTTTACAAAAGACTCTGGATAGACTACGGGAATTTCAGTCTCACCCTCGTAGATTAAATCAGAGTCAGCAGTCTTTAAAGTGAGTCCCTTTGAAAATTGAGCGGAAGCCTCGACATAAGGACTTACGTCCAAAAGAGAAGCCCCACTGACCTTCGCCCCCCCCTGCCTCATAAGGAGGTTTGACTTGTTGATGTAATAAGAGAGTCGGACTGTACGGCGGGCATCGTTTGTAAGGGCAACTTCCTCTGCCGGGCGGTTTGTCTCAAAGTCCTCAAGGGCATTGATTATGTTCATCTTCTCTTCATCAAGACGATTCTCCTCAGTCTCAGATTGAGATTCAATGCCCATTTTTTTTGCAAGTTCTTCAGCTTTCGCATTAAATTCAGCCCTTTTTGCCATTATGAACTTGATTCGTCTTTGTGCCTTGTCAAAACCATCGGGATTTTCCTTGATATAGTCAGAAAGGGCAGCCAGAGCGGAGGAATAGTCAGCCTTGTCAATCAGCAGGTCAATCTGCCTCAAGGACAAAATCTCCCCTACCCCAGAATTTTTTTGAGAAATCCCTGGACAAAGAAAAAGAGAGAAGATAAAAACTGTCAGAAGCAGAAGGCGTCTTTTAATTTTTTTAACTCCGGGAATTTTTTGACTATATTTCGCCTCTTCTATTTTCGGATATATTTATTATGTCTTATAGAAAAAAATCCGAAAATCTATATAGTAGATTTCAGCCTCTTACAGGCCACGTAGGCATAAAAATCCGATGAAAGTGAGAAAAATTTTTCTTGCCTTATATTTTATCCTCCTCTTTTTTACAAAGGCTTTTTCCTTTGACCTTTCCTCGGTAAATTCAAGCCTGTCTGATGCATTCTCGTCTTTTATCGACAAAAACGAAGGTCTGACCTCATTCAGGTCGCTAAACATTCCAAGCGGTGGCAGGGCCGAGAGTATGGGAACAGCATTTGCGGCAGTGAGTGACGATGCAAGTTTTTTCGACTACAATCCGGCATCATCATCGACTTTAAAAAACACTGAGGCGGCAGTCTTTCACAACGCATGGATCGCTGACTCCGCAATGGAAACTGTCGCATGGACTTCCCGCAGCGGAAATTTAGGCTACGGGGCCCAGCTAAAATGTTTCTACGTGCCTTTCACAGAATACAATCTTTACGGGGACAGGGTTGCAGGCTCCTATTACTCGGAAACGTCACTGACTTTAAACGGCTCCTACAACTTTCTGTCAGGCTATAATTTCAAGGGAATAGCGGTCGGTTGGAATTTCCGCACTTCATGGAGAAACGTTCCAGACTACACAAACAACCAGACTGACGCGATAATAAAAGGCTCCGGCCTTGCCCAATCCTCACTCGGACTTATGGGAGATGTCGGCGCCTTGGTTAGATTTGACTTTTTAAAACATTTTGACTCCAGAGACCCGAATCTGTCATTCGCCCTTGTCCTTTCAAACGCAGGTCAGGCTTTTACAGGCTGGGGAGAAGAAATAAAGAAGGACGATCCCCTGCCGACTAGAATAAGCGGGGGAATCGCATGGAGAATGTTCAAGCCACTTTTGATTTCCGCAGAATTTCGCCAGCCCCTTAATTTTGAAGACTTCTCCTCAAACGGAAAATGGTCTGCCGGAGGGGGAATAGAACTTTCCATTACGAAATTCTTTGCCTTAGACGGGGGATTTTTAATCCAGGGAGGGAATCCGAGAATTTCTTTCGGCGGCCAATGCGAGTTGAAAAAAATAAGGCTGAACGCCTGCTATACACTGGATTTGACGACTTCCGCAAACCCTGTAAACAGAATCAGCCTTTCTGCCACATTCAGATTTGGTGACAAGGGAAGAGGGAAAAGACAGGCGGAAATTGATGCCTATTACGCAAAGGGCTTGGAATATTACGCCATGGGCGACCGGGAAAACATCGAAAAGGCAATCGATGTGTGGGAAAAAGCATACGAGCTTGACAAAACATTCGACCCAGTTTCAGAGGCTTTGGCAGCAGCCCGCGGGCTATTGGCAGCCCACGATGCAATCAACGAATACGGAACCCTCAAATAAAGGTTCTGAAATCAGCTATTTTTTTTCTGCAAAAATTCTGAAGTTCATCCAGGGGAAGAGGACGTCCTCGCTGTCGATTCTTGTAAGCCATTCGGTACTGACAGTGTTTGACCCCAAGGAGTCAAAGACCGTCGTAAAGGCCTTCACAGACTTGATGAATCTGGCAGAAACAATGTCGGAAAACTGCCCATCATGAATCATCTTCGGCCACTCGCCGGATTGAACCAGCATAAGCTCTTTTGCACCAAGATTCAGCAGGCGGACTTTCAAGCCTGTGTCATCCGGGAATCGTCCGGCCAAATCAACCATACGTAGGCACATCTTGCGGATATAAGGAATCATCCATGAATTGGACGAATCAAGAAGGTCCTCGCCATAACCAGAGCCGCATGAAGAAGCTGGGTACAAGTCGACCTTTTTCAAAGCAAACTGATTATCCAACATCTCGGCTCCAGTCTTAAAGAGACTTTCCTTATTTATACGTATGACTTCCTCAAGCCAAACCATGCCCTCAGCCCAATCGCGGCCAAGCATATCAGCCTCAAGACAGCAGACCAAGAGAGGATTTTCCACGGATCCGGCCACTTCTGAAAGTTTTGAATTCTCCTTGTCAACAAAAGCCTTAGCGTCTTCTTTTGCCTGTAGCAATGCCGCATCCTTGTCGTAATCAGAATCAGGGCAATTTGCACAATAGCGGTAGGTTGAAAGAACGCGGGGAGAATCTTTTTCAATCAAGTCAGAAAGTTCATCAGGATTACGGTCAAATCCTGCGTCAGCATTCACGTTCAAATAGACAGAATTTTTGGAAAAATTCAAAATGTCATCTGAAACTTCCGGGTCAGCGGCAAAAACCGCCAGAGAATTTGATGTGCGCAAGGGTGCAAAAATTCCACTCTGAGGAATTTCCTTTGAAAAGAGGACTGAACGGGCATCGACAAAAGCGTAGTTCACACCGTAAGCCCGCAAATTGCGCTCAATTCCGGGTGTATAGCCCAGGTAAGGCAGGAAGAAGCCTTCACTTGCGTTGCCGAAATGGTTGCGGTGGGCAAAAAGTCCGACCTCAATCTGTGCGTTGAGAATTTCCTGCAAGTCTTCGTAGTGGGGCAAAAATGCGTAAGTTCCCGCAGTCGAGACAAGCTCTAAATATCCTGCCCTTTCCAGTTTCACAAACTGGCGCAGAATATTCTTATTGTATTTTTCTGTAAAATCACTTTTATTTTTTTGCAAGAAGGCCAAGTTGTCCGAGGCGTTCTTCAATTTTTTAGGGTCATTTGAAAAACGCTCGACTTCCTTCTGACCGAAAGCGATTCTTTTGTCCAGCCAGTCGATATATGAAGTCTGAACAATATGGTCTGAAAGCAGGGAACATAAAACCGGAGACAAAACCAAGGAAAGCCGGCACTTCAAGCCTTCATCCTTAAAACGACACAGCATGTCCAGCAAAGGCAGATAAACCTGTGAAATCGAAGAAAAAAGCAGGTCATTTTCAGGAGCCAACTTTCCGTCATTACTTCTGATGTACCCTTGATGACAGTTTATAACCAGTAGAATATTTTTAGATGACATGACTTAATCCTTTATATTTTAAGAAAATGACTGACGGTGATTTTCGTAGTGGTTTTTAAGCAACTCTGAAAGCCCCGAAAGTCTCAGGGCCGGGGAAATATCCAACTCGCGCCCAGGCAAGGCTTCTGTCAAAAGCTCATTTCCGTGGGGAATTGAGATTCTCCTTGAGATTGCGAGCAAATCTTCTTTTTTGCCGGAAAAATGTGCAATTAAATCCACCCGGAAAAATTTCTTTCCGAAAGGAAGCAGGACATACTGGCTACGGCCGTCCATCGAAACCTGAACCTCAAAACTTTCAGCCGGCAAAGAAGAATCAATTTGGTCAAAAATCGAGACCCTAAGGGACAAGTGGCTAAAGTCCCCAGAAGCATTCAGACGGGTCAAATCATCGGCACGGATGTCCCAGAAAACAAAAGCCCAAGCAGGATTACGGAGCATGGCCGAAATGACGGTCTCATTGTAAGTTTTTGGCAACTCCTCTTCGTCCGTATGGACTGGGGCATGCTCCTCGTCGGTAAGCATTTTGTCCTGTTCGGGACGGTCGAGTTCTTCAGCAGCTTCCAGAAGCTCTCCAACAATAAAACGTCTGTTCAAGTCATCAGGAATGTCAATTCCGTATTCGTCCGCAAGGGAAATCAAATCGGGAGTTGAAAGAGTTTCCAAATATGCACGGGATAAAATTTTTGTTTTCATAAGTTTTTCTTAAACAAAATAATCCCAAAAAAAAGCACAAAAGTCAACACAAAAGGCTTTCTATATATCCGCATAAATTCTTTGCCAAGTCCCCGGCTTTCTCGATTGAGTCTGAAAAAGCCTGAATTCCAAGCCCCCCGCCTAAACTGCTGTCAGTTTTGTGGGAAAAATAATAGTCCAAAAGATTGAAAAGCCCTTCCTCAGAGTCCTGGCCGCCGCCAGAGTGAACGTTGTAGGCCTTCCAATAAGAAGAAAGCAAGTCAAAAAAATCCGGCTCATAAAAGGCTTTCATCCTGTCCAAAAGGGCCTGAACTTTCACCGCCTGATACTCATCGTCTTGGGGATAGGCGTGCCAGACAAAGGGCAGACCTGAGAGAGCAGCCCTTGAAAGAGAGTCTTCACCACGGACAAAAAGAAAGTCGCAGGATGCCAAAAAGGAATCCCAGTCAAGCTGGCTCAAAAAAGGAAGCTCCACAAGTTCAAATGGCTTTTTAGCCTGCGTCCATGCGGTCAAAAAAGAGTCCTTTCCCCTCCCCTGCGCAAGATAGACTTTTAAATTGGGCATTTTCTCGCTTTTAAAGCGGGCAAGCGCTTTGACAACTCTTGAAAAATCCCGCTCATAAGAAAACATGAGGATTTTGCATTCTGACTTTTCTTTTGAGGCGGGCGGATTTTCCAGCTGATTTTTCCGCTTCGTTTTTGCGCATTTAACAGCCTCAAGCCAATTTTCATCCAGGACAAGACCACCAGTTTTTTCGGTGAAGCCCGGCATGAAAAAGGACTTTTTTACAAAGGCTGAGCGGGTGGCCGACGGCATTTTGTGAAATTCCTCGGCGTAGTCTTCAGCGGTGAGATAGTCGATTTCGATTATGCGGGTGATTTCATTTTTGAGAGATTTTTTCCCGTCAGCAAAAAGAATTTTCTCAAGCCAGTCAGGCCGGCCGCACTGGAAGCACTCCAAAATCAGCGGGGACGGAGACTTTTTAAAAAAGGCTGGGCAGTCAAAGTCATCGTTCCACTGCAAGAAAGTCCATTCTGGGCATAAAGATACAGACCTGTTCCAAGTGTATTTTTGGACAGGCGCGGACTCATCAAGTCCTGGGGCCAAAAGGGAGAAGGACTTTAAATTGTCGGTCACGATTGAAAGATGCCATTCCGGCCTTACGGAAGAAAGAGCGCGGGCAAGGCGGTAGACAAAGCCAATGTCACCGTAATTGTCCACGACCTTGCATAAAAGAGTCACGTTCATTTTGCGTTGGGGTCAGTTTTCTTTGCATCGGCGGCATCGTTCTGCTCGGCGATTTTCTCAGGATCTTTTCCAAGGATTCTCGCGGCTTTCATGGCGTTTGCGTTGCGTTTTTTGGGGTCGTTTGAAACCTTTGTTGACAAGTCCTCGACTAAAGAAGATGCCGCCCCGTATTTGCCGCTTGCGTACATGTCAAGGCCTGTTCCCTGGGTTGAGACATCCTTGCTCTCAATGTATTCCACGCAGATATCGGAAAAAGAGCCGTCAGGATATTTTGCCATCGCCTTTCCCAACGCATAGCGGAGGGGCTTTCTCCTGTCATCTTTTACGACCGACTTTGCAAGCTCTGCAATCTCAGATTTTCCTGAATTTCCGGCCTCTAAAAGGGCATCCGCGATTTTAGCCTTTACGTTGTCGCTGACCTTTTTGTCGGTAATCTGGCTGACCAAGTAGTCGTTGCCGTCACCGGTATCCAAGGCGGCGATAGCCTTGTAGCAGGATTCCTTCACGACCCCCTCCGGGTCATTTTTCGCCCGGTAAATTAAATACTCATCGGCATCTTTTATGGAATTTTCTTTGATTGCCTTGATTGCCTCAAGCCTCGTCCTAAAATACGAGTCACGGGTCGCCTGAATTATGGTCTTTTTTGCGTCAGCGTCAGAGGCAAAATGGGCAAGTCCCTTGACTGCGGAAGTTCGGACGTTGGGGTCAGAGTCCTCGTACAATTCGACAAGAATCGGAATGGCGTCATTCTTTTCCATCTCGCCGATGCTTTCAGCCGAGTACATACGGACGAATTTGTTCTCATCCTTGTTCTGGGCGAGGTCTGCCAGCGTGTCGTAAGTGGCGACGGCTTTTAGCTTTCCAAGCATACGGACCAGCTGCTGCTTTTCCTGAACGGAAAGGTCGTCCGAGTCAAGATAGTCGGCAAGGTACTTAGCCTCTTCTTCCCCGCCTGCAGCCCCGATGATTTCCATGGAGCCGTTAAAGTATTCGCCAAGGTCGCTTTCAAGGAGTTTTTTTGCGGCAGGAATCGCAGCCTTTGACTTTACGGAAGCCGCATAGCGAAAGGCTGACTCTACGGTCGAATTCTTCTGCTCATAGGGGTCGGCCAGAATTTTCACGGCGTAGTCCTCAAGGCATGGGTCCTCAATTTTGGCAAAATAATCCAAAGCCTTCTCTCGGACAGATACGCTCTTTGTGTCCTGGAAAAGGTCGTAGACTTCATTAGTAAAGCGGACGTCCTCTTTTTCAGTCATAGTCTGCAAGAGGTCGCAGATTTCACTCTCAAGACCGAATTTCAGAGTGGACTTCTTTTTCTCAACAGTGTCGCCCTCAGTGTCGGCGGCCTCCAGTTCGGAGACCTTTTTGGAGTCCGGGGACTTCGGTCTCTTTGCAGGAGGAATCGGAATGTCAGCCTCAAGCTCCGGGCTTTCTTCCTCGGAAGCGGCAGAACTTTCCGCAATAGAATTTTCTGAGCCAGCAGAATCTGTTGATGACTTGGGGGAGCCGATTGTAATCTTTGCGGACTTGTCCGTTCCTGGCAAAGTCGCCTCGACAGACAGGGATGAGTCCGTCTTTTCAGTTTTTACCTGAGAGAAAAGCAGACCCGCACAAAAAATCAGGTCCACACAAAAAATCAATTTTTTCATCACTTGTATTTTGACATACTTTTTACACTTTTTAAAGAAGGTAAACAGACAGAAAAGCTCTTTTTATGACAAATCAGATAATGGAAAGACTATCAGTGGCTGCTTTTTCTTACAATAAAGCTACCTGCCAGTTGCACCAAACATACGAGTGTAATCATTATTATGACAGTGACGAGCGTAATGTCGGTCATAAAGCGGTTGTGCCCGTACATAATGGCAAAGTTTCCAAGACCGCCGGCTCCAACGGCCCCGGCCATTGTTGTAAGGCCGATAAGGCTGATTGCGGTCAGAACTGTGGCTCTTGCAATTGCAGGTATTCCTTCGCGCAGATAGACTTTGAAAATAATCGCAGTATTTGAAAGCCCCATCGCCTGAGCGGCCTCTATAGCTCCAGGATTGACCGTTGCGAGGGCGGACTCAATCTGCCTTGCATAAAATGGAACCGTTCCACATACAAGCGGAAGAATCGCCCCCTTTACGCCGATTCCGGTACCTACAAGCTTTCTTGTTATTGGAAGAACAAGTGTGAGAAGAATCAAAAATGGAATCGACCTGAATATATTGATCAGGTTGTCGATTATGCCGTAGACAACTTTGTTTTCAATGATGTCATCTTTTGACGTAATTTTCGCAAGCGTGCCGAAAAATATTCCGAGGACAAAAATAAATATGCCGGACCAGAGCGTCATTGACAATGTGTCGCATACAGATTGCCAGAGTTCTGGCAGCCGAACCATGACGTTCGGAAAGACTTTTGTCAGAAGTTCATTCATTCTTTTACGACCTCCACTTTTACCCCCTGCTCTTTTACATAGCGCAAGGCCTTTTCTATGTCTTCGCTCTTGCCGCTCACGACTGAGACTGTGCCCCCAATCGGAACGCCCCCGATAAGCTCCAGATCGCTGAAAAGTATGTTGAATTTCACATGGAATTTTTCAGTCATCTCTGACAAGAGGGGGGATGAAACGTCCGCCTTCTGGTATTGCAGGCTCACGATTTTTTCACCGGATTTTATCCTTGTAATCGGTGAGTCTTCGGCAACCAGCCCGTAGATTTTTGACAGGTTTGATGTAGTCCGAACAAATTTTTTTGTTATTTGATCGCGCGGAGTTGCGAATATGTCGTAGACAAAGCCCTCTTCCACAAGTCTGCCGTTTTCCATCACTGCGACCCTGTTGCAGATGTCTTTTATCACGTCCATCTCATGCGTCACGACTACTATTGTAAGCCCACGCTCCCTGTTGAGTTTTTTGAGCAGCTGGAGTATTGACTGCGTGGTCTCTGGGTCAAGGGCAGAAGTCGCCTCATCGCAAAGAAGAATCTTCGGGTTGCTGGCCAAAGCACGGGCGATTGCCACACGCTGCTTTTGCCCACCGGAAAGTTGCGATGGGTATGAGTTTTCCCGTCCGTCAAGCTCTACCGTAGCCAAAAGCTCATGCACGCGCTTTTTTATTTCCGCTCTCGGCAAGATTCCTTCCAGCGGCAGGGCGACGTTTTGGAACACAGTCCGTGATGACATAAGGTTGAAGAGCTGGAAAATCATGCCGATTCCGAGCCGGAACTTTCTGAGTTCCCTGCCAGCCAGAGATGTGACTTCCGTCTGTCCGACAAAGACTTTGCCCGATGTGGGCTTTTCAAGCAAGTTGATGCAACGTATCAGGGTTGATTTTCCGGCTCCAGAATATCCGATTATGCCGAAGACCTCTCCGTCATTGATCGTAAGCGACACGTCTTTGAGGGCTTCGACATTGCTGTTGAATCGTTTGCATATATTTTCCAGCCTTATCATGTTCTCGAACCTCAGTCCCAGGCCGGCACGTACAATCCGCTGAACTGCTCGGCGAATATTTTCTTTGTCCGCTCGCTATGGTAGAGCTTGACAATCTTATTTAGAACCGGATCGTCTTTGTCAGCTTCGCGAACGGCGATAACGTTTATGTAATCATCGTTCGTGTAGTAAGAAGGATTATCCTCAAAAATAGCATCTTTGGCAGGAGTAAGGCCTGCGTCCGTGGCAAAACCTCCGTTGATTATGGCGGCGGCAACGTCCGGCAGAACGGAAGGCAACTGAGACGGCTCAATCTGCACGATTTTTATATTTTTCGGGTTCTCAACGATGTCGTTCAAATTGTACTCGTTTGTCTGCAAGTCCTGCTTGAGTTTGATGATTCCGGCGGCCTGCAGAATTGCAAGTCCCCTCGCACCGCTGATTGCATCGCTTGATATTGCGATTGTGTCACCGTCTTTCAGCTCGTCCACGGACTTTATTTTTTGGGAGTACAAATCCAAAGCGGCAATCAGCGTGTAGCCAATCGACGTAAGGTGATAGTTGTTGCGCTTGATTTCATTTTTGAGCCACAAGTAAGTCTGCATAGAGTTTATGTCGATGTCGCCGTGCTCAAGGGCTGCGTCAGGCTGCACATAGTCGGTAAAGAGGACATACTGCAAGTCCACGCCGTCTTTTTTAAGCTCCTCTTTTATCGGGTCAAAGATAAGCTGATCTTTTACCTGTGTCAGGCCGAGCTTTACGATTCTCTTGTCCTGATTTTTTTGCTTGCTGCATCCTGTAAGGACAGCAAGTGCGACAGCCAGAAAAATCACTGTTTTTCTGATAAGTTTTTTTGTCATAAAAAGCCTCCGTCTTTTTTCCTATTTTGCCCACTTGATTAGTAGGTTTTTCAGCAGTATACTTTCTTGAAAAATAAAATGCAATACACAGGAGAATCTTTTATGTCAAATTCAAATAATGAAAAAACTATTTGCCTTGCAGGAGGCTGTTTTTGGGGAACGCAAAGGGCATTCAAGCTGCTAAATGGGGTCATAAAGACGCAGACAGGCTATGCCAACGGCAGAACAGAAAATCCCCTTTATGAGGAAGTTAAAAAAGGAGAGACAGGTTTTAAAGAAGCCGTAATGATTCGTTACAATCCTGCGATTTTGAGCCTTGAGAAAATTCTAAAAGCCCTCTTTATATGCATAGATCCTTCTGTAAAGGATGGACAGGGAGAAGACCACGGAACCCAGTATCAGACAGGCGTGTATTACACAGATGAGTCTGACCTGCCAATAATCCAGGCGTATTTTGACAGAGAGAAGCCTAAACACAAGGCCTTTTACACGGAGCTTGAAAAGCTGGAGAACTTTTACACTGCCGAAGAATATCACCAGGATTATCTTGACAAGAACCCTGACGGCTATTGCCACATATCGCTTTTTGAGACCCAAAAAGTGCAGGCTCTCAACGATGAGAGATGAACTGCGAACGAAGAACGATAATCGAGGAACAACGAGTGACGTGGAAATTCCCCTCCGCATGCGTTAGCGGCTCTAGAGGGGCGAAATTTTCTCACTTTATCTGACCGGCGTTGTAGCGCGCAAGGAAGTTCTTGCGGTATTCTTCAAAGCGGTCCTCGTTGATTGCGGTCCGGATTTCCTTCATCATATTGTGGAGGAAGTAGAGGTTGTGGTAGGAAGCCAGCATTGACGAGAGAATTTCCTGACTTTTGAAGATGTGGCGCAGGTAGGCGCGGGAGTAGTTCCGGCAAACCTTGCAGTTGCACTCGCCGTCAATCGGGGAGAAGTCACGCTCAAACCGCTGCTGCTTGATTGACAGGGGGCCGTCGTGAGTGAAGTAAGAGCCGTTTCGGGCGTTTCTTGTCGGAAGAACACAGTCAAACATGTCGATTCCAGAGTGAACAGCGTCCAAAATGTAGTCCGGAGTTCCGATTCCCATGACGTACTTGGCCTTGCCGACCGGAAGTTTTTGCGCGGTAAAATCAAGCATTGAGGCGAAAACCTTAGGCGGCTCTCCAACGCTCAGTCCTCCGATTGCGATTGCCGGCAGGTCAAGGTCGGTGACAAAGGCTGCTGACTCAGTGCGCAAGTCCTCGAAAAAGTTTCCCTGGACGATTGGCATGAGGATTCCCTTGTAGCCTGAGTCGACTTTTTTGCTCCACTGCTCTTTTGCCCTCTTAGCCCAGTTTTTCGTGACCTCAAGGGCGCGCTCAGCTTCCTTTCTCTCAGAATTCCAGCCAGTGCATACGTCAAGCTGCATTTGGATGTCGGAATTGAACTTGCACTGGGTGTCCACGACGTTCTCAGGCGTAAAATGGTGCTTTGACCCGTCTATGTTGCTGCGGAATTCAGCCCCGGCCATTGTGATTTTCCTAAGCGGAGAAAGGCTCCAGACTTGGAAGCCGCCAGAGTCGGTCAGGAAATTCTTTTTCCAGCCGGAAAATCCGTGCAGGCCGCCCGCCTCCTCGATTATGTCAGCGCCGGGGCGCAGGTAGAGGTGGTAGGTGTTTGCCAGAATAATCTCAAAGCCGATTTCCTCCAAATCATCCTTGGAGATTGCCTTTACCGTGGCGTTGGTTCCGACCGGCATGAAGACCGGGGTTTGAACGTCACCGTGAGCCAGATGCAGGGTTCCAGTCCTAGCCCTTCCGTCAGATGACGTGTGTTTTATGTCAAATATATTCTCAAACATAACTTACTCCTTATAAAGCCTCGGCGGCAGCCGCGCACCAAGGAACTCTTGTTTAAAATGCGTGAGCGATGTGAAGGGGCAGAGTTCGCGATGGCGGTTGAGCTTGTCGAAACCCCATTGCGAATGAGCGGCAGCGAACCCCGTAACGTAGCGACGGCTCCAGCCGGCACGCCCCATAACTCCCAACTCCTAACTATAAACTCCTAACTATAAACTACGTGCGTGCATATTTTAGCAGAATAACGCTTATGATTACAAACAAAAAGACCGGAAACCAAGCCCCCATAAATGGAGAGATGTAGCCGAACTTTGCAAGAAGCATCGTAATCATCTGCGTGACGTAAAATAAAACCGCGGCGGTGATGCAGGAGGCAAGAGAGGTCAAGAGGACGTTTTTCCTGGTCTTTCCGCTCAAGCCGACTGACAAAAAGACAACAATGAACAGTATAAAAGGAAAGGAGAATTTTTTGTAGTAGACGGACTGGGCCTCGCCTACAGGAAGGCCGGTACGCCTTAAATGCTCGATGTACTCGCGGGCTTCCCTGACGTTTACTGTCTCCACACTGACCGTGTTGTTTCTGAAAGTCTCAGGCGGCTCGTTCAGGCGGTCAAGAAGGGATTCCTCTGGCCAGCCACTTTCTATTCCATCCTCGGAAACAGTGTACTGGGTCGGGGAGGAAAGCATCCATTTTTCATTGCGCCAGACTGCGGAAATCGAGCGAATAACAGCGTAAAGGGTCTTATCAGCGTTACGGACGACAATGCAAACTTCCTCAAGGCGCTGGGAATTGTCGTCATAATGGTCGGCCTTGTAGATAATGGAGCCAAAATCGGAGAGAACTACGATGTTGTCGTTGTTGAGTTTTTTTTGCTTGTTCAAAACGACTTCCTGCTCGGTTGTTTTTTTTGCGTAAGTCGGGACGACGATTCTGTCATCAAAAAAGAAAAGGGCAAAGGAGGCCAAAAAGGCGAAAATCAAGAGTGGGGCGGCAAAGACTGCCAGTGGAACCCCGGAAGCGAAAATCGCGGTCAGCTCGTTGTTCGCGTAAAAATCGCTTAACGTATAAGCGACAGCGAAAAGTGTCGCAATCGGAGTGGAATACCAAATCGTCTTGGGGACGTACAGGGCCATAAGGCGGAATACCGTCGCCGGCGGAACCTGATTTTGAATGAATGGCCAAAGGTTCATCAGAAGGTCGACCAGGATCAGGACGAAGGCAAAAAAGAAGAGGGAGCCTAAAAAAAGAGGAACAAAGCGTTTGAATATATATTTTACCAACGTCATCGCTTTAAGAGCCTCACATAAAAAAAGACAGCTGAAATTCCGACCAAAAAGTCAGGAGCCCACATTGTCCAAAAGCCAGAAAATCCAGCCCTATTGCCGAAAATCTGTCCCAAAATCGTCAATGCCCAATAAAGAACACAGATGAAGATTCCGATTATCATGCCGATTGTCTGGCCGTTGTGCTTTCCGAAAATCAGGGCAAGGGGAAGGGCCAAAAAGGCGAAGAAAATAGAGCCGAAAGGCAGGGAGAATTTCTTGTTGAATTCAAGTTTGTATAAGTTCAACTTGCGGTCGCCCCCCTCCTCTTCGGTCTCCATTTTTTTTATCTGCTTGTAAAGGTCGTAAGAAGTCATTTCGCGGGGATTATTTTTATTTGACATATTGACAACCGACGACTCAAAAATATTCAAGTCCATGGAATCTGCCTGCAAGGAGTCAAAATTTCCCCACTTGTCCGGTGCAAAGAAGAAAACTGAAGGTGAATGAAGGAGAAGCTTCATCAAAATTCCCGCATCCTCCGTTTTTTCAACAGACGACTGACCTGCAACAATTATCCGCTGCCTGCCCTCATTGTCAGTGTCAAAGAAAACCATGTCCGAGATATTCTTGTCATCAACCTGACCGACTACAAGGGTCTTGTCATTAGTCCGCTTTATCGAATTTGATTCAAGGATTACCCCCGGATTCGACTTGGTGATAGTCCTGTAAAGCTGGTTGTATTTTAAATTACCAAGGGGAAGAAGATAGTCGTTGACAAAAAAGGATCCTACCGAAATCAAAAGCCCTAGGACAAGAACTGGGATAAGAAGAATTCTATAGCTCTGGCCGGAAGCCCGCAAAATCAGGATTTCATTTTCGGTGACGATTCTTCCCAGGCACATCAAAAAGCCAAGCAAAGTGGCAAAGGGGGCTGACTGGGCGATAATCATCGGGAGAGAGTACAAAATCAGCCTAAGGACATCGGAAACAGGAACATGCTGCTGCAAGATTTTTTCTGCGACAAGGAGAATTTGGTTTACAAAGAAGACCATAAAGAAGAAGACGAAAGAAATAAAAAAATACATGAAAAGTTCTTTCATCAGGTAGCGGACTAGGACGTGGCGTTTTACCCCGTTCGTCTCGACAAAGGCCTCTTTCCAAAAAAGGCCAGCCTTCTTTAAACCAAGGGAAAAGCAGACTTTTGAAAAACATTCCGCCAAATAATTCAGGAGGTTAAAAGAAGATAGCGAATTGGCTAGATTTTTCTTACCGACAAGCAGCCATTCACGGGCAGGGGAATGCCGCCATGAAATCAGCAAAAGGATGTTTTTTTTACGGGCCGCGGAAATCGTCTCCTTGACTTTTCCAATGCCAAAAATCGAGTCGGTGACTTTTTTTAGGATTACGGGCATATTGCAAAAAAAAGCAAAAAGTCCGCTGAAATGCTTGCCCATTATAAAATTTACTTTCCTGTGGAGCCAAATCCGCCTGAGCCGCGCTCTGTCTCGTCAAGTTTGTCAGTTTTCGCAAAGGAGCCGATTGTAACAGGGGCAAGGATAATCTGGGCAATTCTCTCACCGGATTTTATCGTAAAGTCTTCACCGCCAAGATTAATCAAAATAACCTTGAGTTCTCCCCGGTAGTCAGAGTCAATTGTGCCAGGAGTGTTCAATACTGTGACCCCGTTTTTTGCGGCGAGTCCGCTTCTGGGGCGAACCTGAATCTCATAGCCTTCGGGAATCGCAAATGACAGTCCTGTCGGAACGACAGCCCTGTCAAACGGCTTTAATATTATGTCAGAATCCAAAAGGGCGCATACATCGGCACCGGCAGCCCCGGAAGTCTTATAAACAGGAGCGACAGCCCCTTCTTTTGCAGTAAAAGGAATTTTAATCATGTTCATGTCCCGATTTTATCAGAATTCGTCCTCTTAGGAAACTCTGCGAAGTAAACAAAAAAGCGGCAAAAGCAGGAAAAAAAACTTCCGCCAAGCCGCTTTCTCGAAGTTCAGATTTTAAAATTTTATTTTTCCTTAGCCTTGTCGTGCATTTCAGCAACCGCCGTGATGAATACGTCCCCGGAAGAATTAAGTGCGGTCTCGCAGGAATCCTGAATCACGCCGATTATGAATCCTACAGCTACAGTCTGCATCGCTATATCATTTGAGATTCCAAAAAGCGAACAGGCCATAGGAATCAAAAGCAGGGAGCCGCCGGCAACGCCGGAAGCACCGCAGGCCGCAAGAGTCGCAAGAAAGCTTAAAAGGATGGCAGACGGAAGTGAAATTTCAATTCCAAGAGTGTGGGCAGTCGCCAATGTCATGATTGTGATTGTGACGGCGGCTCCGTCCATGTTTATTGTAGCTCCGAGCGGAAGAGAAACAGAGTAAACTTCCTTGTCGAGGCCGAGCTTTTCGCAGAGGGCCATGTTCACCGGAATATTCGCAGCCGAAGACCGGGTAAAGAAGGCCGTAATTCCGCTTTCCTTAAGACAGGTGAACAAAAGGGGGTAAGGATTTTTTTTAATGAAAACAAAAGCAATCAGTGGATTCAAAATCAGAGCGACAACAAGCATTGTTCCAACCAAAAGAAGGAGGAGCTTTCCGTAGTCAGCGAAAATCGCGATTCCGTTTGTGGAAACGTTGTCAAATACAATTCCCATGATTCCGAAGGGGGCAAGGTTGATAATCCAGCGCACAATTTTGTTCACAGCGTCAGAAACTTGGGAGATTGAGTCCTTTGTGAATTTTGCGTCCAGCTTTTTAAGTGCAAGACCGAAGAAAACACCCCATGCGAGAATGCTCAGATAGTTTCCGCTTGCAACTGCACTCACAGGATTTACGAAGATGCTTGTAAGAAGGTTCTGAAACACAAGGGAAATCTTCTGGGGAGGGGTCATGTCAGTCGCAGCCTTTGCCAACTTCATAGAGACTGGAAAGATATAACTTGCGAAAACAGCTACAATTGCAGCCAGCAAGGTCGTAATTATATAGAGGAAGATAACTGTCTTGAATCGTTTACCGGATGTAAGACTTGCGTTTGCGATGGAGCTTGCAATCAGCACGAATACGAGGACAGGCGCGATTGATTTCAATGCACTTACGAAGAGGGTTCCGAAAATCGAAATCCATGATGCCTGCGGAAATAAAATTCCGAGCAAAAGTCCGATTACAAGGCCGACTACGATTTTAAAAATCAGGCTTGTGGAAGTCCAAATTTTGACTAGTTTGTTCACTTTTTTCTCCAACTTTCTTGATACATAATATTACAAAATTTTTATCATCTTGTAAAAGAGAAAATGCCTTTTATTATAAAATCCGAAACGATATAATAGAAAACAATGCTCAGTTACATTCACTCATTCCATGCGGGGAATCACGCCGATGTCCTCAAGCACGCTGTTCTATGCCTGATTCTCGAATACATGAAAAAAAAGGAAAAGCCCTTCGCCGCCTTTGACTCACACTCCGGCGAGGGGGTCTACGACCTTTCTTCTGACGAGGCTTTAAAAACAGGAGAGGCAAAGGACGGAATCGTAAGACTTCTTGATTATGTCCAAAAGTCAGGGCCAAATCCTGCTGCCGCACCGGCAATCGAGCTTTTAGGGCCGTATTTGAAAATCGCGCGCGAATATCTTGCGGCCGGAAAATATCCAGGCTCCCCGGAAATCGAGAGAATCCTGCTCAGGCAGGGCGACACATTAACACTCTCAGAACTGCACCCAAAGTCAATCCAGATTTTAAAGGAAAACATGAAAAAGCCTCCTCTAGTCCAGTCAGCAGGAGTCGCTCCGCAGATTCACGCGAGGAACGGCTGGGAGACCATAGTCTCTCTGACTCCGCCGAAAACTATAAAACGTGGCTTTATTTTAATCGACCCGGCCTACGAGGACACGGAAGAATACGAGACCTGCGCGGATACTGTAAGCAAAATCCACCAAAAATGGCCGGGGGCGACAATCGCAGTCTGGTATCCTCTGGTCGAAAAAAAAGCGGCAAATCTTTCGCAGATGAAAGAATACATCGCGGCCTCTTGCGCTTCCACAGAAAATAACGCAGAGTCAAAAATCTTGGACATTCAGCTCCTTATAAAAGAAAATTATGAAATGACAGGTTTATCATCTCTTTACGGAAGCGGGCTTTTTGTCGTACAATCTCCGTATACTCTTGAAAATCAAATGAAAACACTTCTCCCCTTCCTAAAGGAAGCTCTTGGCGGGAAGGCCTTTTCTCTAGCACGACCTTAAGTAGGCAAAGGAAAATTCAAAAATCATGGAAGAAAACATCACATCTGTCATCACGCAGTTGGTATTCCAACTTGCCGTAATCATTTTCGCGGTCAGAATTTTTGGCCGTCTGGCTGTAAAAGTCGGCATCCCGTCCGTTTTGGGAGAGCTTGTCGCGGGAATCATTATCGGACCGTATGCGCTCGGCTCCATTTCCCTGCCGGGTTTTGCAAGCGGACTCTTCCCCCTCTATTCTGAGACTCTGGCCGTCACGCCGGAACTCTACGCATTCGGACAGGTGGCCTCAATCATTCTCCTCTTTTCATCTGGAATCGAGACAGACCTTTCCCTCTTCATAAAGTACTCAGTCTCCGGCGGAGTCATCGGTTTGGGAGGAGTCGTATTCTCCTTCCTTTTGGGAGATTTGGCCGCCGTAATGATGCTCTCCCGCCCCTTCATGGACTCCACCTGTCTCTTCTTCGGAATCATGTCCACAGCGACTTCCGTAGGAATCACGGCCCGTATTTTGAGCGACAGAAAGAAGATGGACAGCCCAGAGGGTGTCACAACTTTAGCCGCCGCTGTTTTTGACGACGTTCTCGGAATCGTCCTTCTTGCGGTCGTCATGGGAATCGTCCAGGCAAAGACAGGAACAGGAAGCCTTTCAGGCTCCGCAATCGGCATAATCGCATTGAAGGCTTTCTCAATCTGGCTGGTTTTCACGGTCATCCTGATTTTGGCCTCAAAATGGCTCTCAAAGTTCGTCCGTCTTTTTGGCGGCGCAATAGATTTTTCAATCGCATCATTCGGACTAGCCCTCGTCCTCTCAGGAATTTTTGAGCGGCAGGGACTTGCAATGATTATCGGAGCCTACACGACCGGCCTTGCCCTGTCAAAAACTGAAATCGCCCCGATTATCCAGGAGAAAATCCACGTCCTCTATAAATTCTTTGTCCCCGTATTCTTCGCTGTGATGGGAATGAGCGTGAACGTCCGCGCCCTTGCGGATTCTTCCGTACTCGTTTTCGGAGCAGTCTACACACTCCTCTGCGTGGTCTCAAAGGTTTTCGGCTGCGGATTCCCGTCATTCTTTTTAGGCTTCAACACAAAAGGCGCCCTCCGTATCGGCTGCGGAATGATTCCACGCGGGGAAGTCGCCCTTATCACAGCGGGAATCGGCCTCACAGCGGGAATCGTCAACCAGTCAGAATTCGCTGTCGTAATTTTGATGACCCTCGTGACAACCCTCTTCGCCCCGCCGCTTTTGAACATGTCTCTTAAAATGAAGGGACGCGGAACTAAAAAAGAGACAAAGGAAAGCCAGAGCCAGATTTTTGTCTGGGACTTCAAGGACAGCCAGATTGCCCACATGGTTCTTGGCATGTTCATATCCGACCTGCGGTCTGAGGGATTTTTCGTGCAGATGATGAACATATCGGACGGAATCACCCAGGCCCGCAAGGACGACATAGCCCTCTCCGCACAGATTGAAGAGTCAACAGTTACAATCGAGACCGACGCAAAGGACATGGGCTTTGTTAAAGGAGAGATTTACGAGGTCATCCTCAAGCTGAACAAGTCCCTTGAGACCCTTAAGTCGCTCAACAACACGTCAACCCTCCAGTACGGCTTTGCCTCACCGGAGAACCGCACGGAGCCGGCCCTCTTCAAATTGCTGAAAGCCCCGGTCATCCAGACTGAATTGAAGGCGAACACAAAGGAAGAGGTTCTCGTTGAGATGGCAGACCTGCTTGAAAAATCAGGGAAGGTCACAGACAAGGAAGAGCTTTTAAAGGCAATCCGCAACCGCGAGGCAACTATGTCCACTGGAATGCAGGACGGAATCGCCCTCCCCCACGCAAAAACCGACGGAGTTTCAGAGATTTGTCTTGCAGTCGGAATCAAGCGGGAAGGTCTTGATTTTGCATCCCTCGACAAGCAGCCGTCAAAAGTCTTCGTGATGATTGCAGCCCCCGCGTCAAAGGAATCCCCGATGATGCAGGTTATGGCGGCGATTTCCGGCGTAATGCTCAAAAAAGACACATTGCAGCATATAGTCGACTCAAAGTCAGCCGACCAGGTTATCTCGCTAATTAAAGAAGCGGCAAACAAAAAATAAATTTTATGCACAGCCACCGTAAGATTTACATTTTTCAAACATTTTTACTGGTTCTCGCAATTCTTCTTCTGGCTTTACACCGTTATTGTTTGAAAAATGGCATTGCACTAACACAACAGTTTTCCATAATGAGCGGGAGTTCGCATGGCAGTAGCAAGGTCTTTGTGACCCTTGAAAAAAACAAGGAAAAGCATTGGCCAGAAGCAGATGGCATGGAAATGTTTCAGCTTGACTGTCTACTTCATAATGAAGAAAAATACGTCGACATCACTGACTGGAAAATAAAAATCGAAGTGCCGGAGGAGTTCAGATTTGAAAACCCCGCCTGGAGCTGCGTTTTAAGCCAAGAAGACAATACTCTTACGGCAAGACAGCTTCTCGAAGACGAAGTTCCAGACCCAGCAATCAAAGAAGCCTATTGCACGGTACATGCCGGAGCAGTATTTTCATTCGGGGCAATAGTTCACGCAAAGGCTGGTTGGGCACCGGAAAAGGTCAACTTCTCCTTGACCTACACGCCGATTTTTGCCTATAGCATGTCAAGAGCCTCCAAAATTATCGAAATCGTTTTGATTGCAATAATAGTTTTTTCGCTTGCCTACAATTCAATAAATGGAATACGAGACCTTGAGGACAAGCATCGGGCTGAGCAGACAAAAAAATTCATCACAAATATTCTAACCCTTTTCACAAACCTGATTGAAGCAAAGGATCCATACACGAAAGGACATTCAGAAAGGGTTGCAATTTATTCAAGGGAAATAGCAAAAAGACTCAAACTCTCACAGGAAAATCAGAGCCTGGCCTATTATTGTGCCCTCCTCCATGACACAGGAAAACTTGTGATTGACAATTCCATTCTAAACAAAACGGATAAATTCACACATGGGGAGCGGTGGTGCATGGAGTCCCATGCGGAAATCGGCAGTGAAATTTTCAGAAACTTTGAATACCTTCCGGGAATGGCAGACATTATTAGGCACCACCACGAACGATACAATGGAACAGGCTATCCTGACGGTCTCAAAGGAAACGAGATTCCCCTCCTTTCAAGAATAATCTTCGCCGCAGACTGCTTTGACGCAATGACCACGGACAGAATTTACAGAAAGCATATTTCAACAAACGAAGTCAAAAAAGAACTTTTGACTGGTTCAGGAGTGGCATTTGACCCGGCAATAGCAGCAATCATGCTTTCAATGCTGAACGATGGGGTTATTCCGATACAAAATTCTGGCTCCTATAACCTATAATTTTTCTATTAAATCAGCTCTTTGCACTGGTCGCTCAGATTTTCAAAGTCCGCTTCCGTAATTCCGTACAAATCTCGTATGAAAGCTGAGTCTACCTGCCTAGGCTCCGCGATTTTTATTCCCTCAGCAGACATGCAGACCATTTTTGTGGAGACTGAGCGCGCAAGCTCTATCTCGTGAATCGCCATTATGACCGCCATGCCCTCTTCTACCTTTTTTTGAAGAAGCGTCAGCAGCTTGAGCTTGTATTTCAAGTCCAAAAATGCAGTCGGTTCGTCCAAAAGCAGGATGTCAGGCTCCTGGCACAAAGCCCTCGCGATTAAAACCCTCTGCTTCTGCCCGTCGCTAAGCTCGCTGAAAAGTCTTTCCTTAAAAGAAAGGCAGTCAAGATCAGAAAGATTTTTTTCAACTATTTTCTTGTCATTCTCAGTCAAAAATCCGAAACGGCCTGTGTGGGGGTAACGGCCCATCGCCGCAAGCTCGAAGGCAGTCATGTTCTCCGGGCGGATTCTCTCAGAGAGAAGGAGGCTTATGACCTTAGCCCTAGCCGCCTCATTGAAGTCAGCAAGATTTTTTTTGTTGATGAAAATATCGCCGGACAAAAGCGGAATCTGACCTGAAATCGACTTTAAAAGAGTTGACTTTCCTGAGCCGTTGGAGCCTACAAGGGAGACAATCTGACCTGAGGAGACTGTCAGGGAAAAATCATTTATGACAAGGCTCTTCTTGTAGCCGGCGGATAGATTTTTTATCTCAAGGGAAAAATCATTCATCGGTTTTACAAACATCAGTTCTGCCGCCTCCGGGAAAGCAAAATGAAAATCACGACCGGTGCGCCGAAAAGAGACGTGACGGCCGAAATCGACAGCTCCAGGGGAGAAAAAACAGAGCGGGCAATCAAGTCGCAGAGAAGGCAAAAAGAGCCGCCTCCCAAAAAGACCGCCGGAATCAGAAAAAGTGCGTTCGCCGTTTTTGAAATCCGCCTGATTAAAAAAGGAACCGCGATTCCGACAAAGGAGACAGAGCCTGCGAAAGCCGCGACAGAGGCCGACAAAAGGGAGGAAAGCAAAATCAAAAGAGGCCGCATTAATGAAATCCTTACCCCCATTGAGCGGGCGTAGTTTTCGCCAAGGTTAAAGGCCCCGATGGATTTCGAGAGAAGGAGAATCAGCAAAAAAGAAATCAGGACAAGGGGCGCGATGACAAGGATGTTTTCCATCGTGATTCCAGAAAAAGAGCCTTGAGTCCAGCCGTGCAGGTTCACGATGTCAGCATCCTGAGCGAAGGTAATCACAAACTCGGTGACGCTAGAAGCGCAGTAACCGATCATGATTCCAGCAACCAAAAGAACAGCCGGATGAGAGATTTTCTTTGCGACAAGAAGAATGAAGGCCGTGGAAAGGACAGCCCCTAAAAAAGCCCCGAAAATCAGCAGGGCTGACGAAGAGCCTGCCCCTCCAGCAAAAAAAACTAGGAAAATCGCGACAAAAAGTTTTGCCCCGGAAGAAATTCCAAGGACAAAAGGACCTGCCACAGGATTTTGGAAGTAAATCTGCAAAAGCAAGCCTGAGAGCGCAAGCGCGCCGCCAAGCAAAAATGCCGCAAAAAGACGAGGGAGGCGGATTTTAAAAATCACAAAGGCAGCGTCTGACTGGCCACCAGAAAAAATTGACTTTAAGGCATCGAAAAAAGAAAAGTCAGCGGAGCCGAACGAAAGATTTATGACAGAAAGAAAAATCGTGAGAAAAATCAAAAATGCGAAAATCAAAAGGGAGCGGTGCCTAGTCATTTAAGCCGCCTCAAAAATTTTGTCTCTGGCGAGTCACTTTCGGAGGCCGAAAGAGAGCATGTATCGGGGGCTGACAAAATCAAATTGATGTCGCGCAAAAGCAGGGCCGTGTCGGCGATTGACTCGTAGACGTTTTTTCCTGCTGACCAAACTTGACCTTGAATGACGGCAGGGGATTTTTCCAACAGGGGACATTTTAAAAGCAGCTCGCCAATAGAAGAAAGAGGAGCCGTAATCGAGGAATTGTAGATTATCACGTCAGCATCCCTTGCGGCCGAATAAAGGGCTTCCATAGAGACTGTGACGGAGGGGGAAGAAGCCTTGTATTTTGTGCTGAGCCTGTCAAAGGCATAGCGGCCTCCGGCAATTTTTATCATCCGAGGAATATAGTCGTCCTTTCCCCGGATTACAGGAAGATTATTGGAATTTATATAGAAGAAAGCGACTTTTTTGTCTTTTACGGCTGGCATCGAAAGATTTTTAACGATTGACTTCTGCCTCTCAAAAAAATCATCAGCCTCGCTCTCAAATCCTGACAGTTTGCCCCAGACTTTGACCCACTCAAGGCGGCCTAGCGGATCTTTTTCATAGCTTGACCTGTCGATTATCACGGGAAAGCCAAGGCTCTCAAGTTTTTCCTTGGTCTTGGAGGCGTGGAAAATCATCGTGGACTCAATCACGGAGTCAGGCTTTTTTGAAAGCAAAAGCTCATAGTCTGGAGACGAGTATTTTCCGCAGTAGATTATTCTCCCGTCATTTATCCTTGAAATCACAGACGGCAGATACCAGTTCTGCAAGGCCGTGGAAGTAAATGCCACAGAGTCCAAGGCTCCGCAGGAATCCAAAAGGGGGACAGCAGCAAGGGAAGCAGAATAGATTTTTCTCAGAGGCAGGGTCAAAAGAGTCACGCCGGAAGGAAGATTTTTCGGAGCCGTCTGACCTTCTTTGAGGCATAAATATGACTCATAGGGAGTCTGCAAAAAGGTGAATTCCTCTGCTCCAGATTTTCCAGAAGCCGAATCCACAAGCGTGAAAAAGGCGAAGCCCTCCGCGTATTCCGGGCGAATTTCACCTGATACAGAAAAGCCCTTGATTGAAGGCGGCGACAGGGCGACTTTTTCCGCCGGATTTTTTGAGGAACATGAGACTACCAAGGCACAAAGCGCAAAAGTCAAAGCGCATTGAATTGCTGAAAAAAATCTTCTTGTAAATTGAAAAGCGCACATTGCAAATTGTAAAACAGTTAATTTTCGATTTTGATTTTTCCAACAATTATCGGGGACGCGATTCCAAGGAGGACGATTGCAAAGCCGATAATCAGGAACCATGGGATTCCAGCCTCTTTTTTGATGGAGGCAGCGTCAAATTCCAGCTGGTATGAAATCTCGTGCGGGGCAGACATTGCGGTCGTGTCCGCGATTACCGTGAAAGGCCCGTCAAAAGTCATGACAGGAATCTCAAAGACAGACTTTCCCTTTTCGATTTTCGCCGTGTATTTTTGCCCGTAGATTTTCATATAGTCATAGTTCGCTGATGACCAGACAAGCCTCGCAGTCGCCTGACCGTCTTTTATTGTCACTACGGCTGGAGATGAGACAAAAGCCTTGCCTGTGCCGCCGGTCAATTTTACGCTGGCTGTGTAAGCTCCGTCCTTTTTTCCGAAAATCTCCTTGAAGTCATCGGAGAAAGGCTGAATCAAAATTGACTCCTGGGGGAGACTGTATGACCAAAAAATCAAGTCGCGGTCGTACCAGGATTTTTTCTTTGTCGAATAGGCAGCGCAGGGAATCGGCTCATTCAAATAGGTCACAGGGAATTCGTACTCATACTTGCCGTCAGAATTTTCGCTGTAAAAAAAACATGAGGAGTCCGGGGCAGTCTGGGCAGCTTCAGCCTTTCCGGGGAAAAGTTTTTTGTAGCCCTTGCCTGACAAAGTGAGTCTTGCCCGCATGGAGCCGGAATCCACGACAAGGGAGGCTTTCTCCACACGGAACATCGACGATGAGGAATCCACAGAGATTGAATAACTTCCGTCCACAATATCAGAGCCTTTAAGCGGAAGAAAGGTCTTTTCCGAGAAAATCAAAAATGAAAGATTAAAAATTAAAAGTGAAAGAATCAGCCGTTTCATAGGGGATATTTTACCGCAAATAGCATTTTCTTTCTATTTATTTTGGCGATATTATAGCTTTCAGAAAGGAATCCTGTATAATCATCATGAGGAAAATATGAAACCGAAGATGATATTCCTAAACCTCCTGAAAGTTCTTGTATTTCTGCTGGATGCCGTATTGGACTTTTATGCATTAGTCTGGCTAGAAAGTTTTCTTTTCGAAAAATACGACAATCCGTTGCGCTATTTCGCAGCGATTTATATTCCCTACATCTCAATTTTCATTGTGTTTTTTATATATCTTTTGACGGTAGGAATACGCTGGATTTTCGGAAAATGCAGACGGCAAATTCTGATTGTCTTTGCGTTTGCCGTATTCGGAGCGATTGTGCTACGATACGAGTGTTGAAATTTGCAAACTGGTGAAGGAAAAATGAAACCGACAAAACACACCCTCGCAAAACTCTTCGCCCTTCTTTCGTTCGCGGTGTATCTGCTATTAACACAAATGAAACATTCCTCAAAATCCTGTATAATCCTCTCATAAAGGAAATCCCAAAATGAAAAACAAATCCTAATTCTGCTCTTAACTCAATAGCCACCAGACGCATCACCCCCCCTTAGACTTCTGTATCACAAACCGAAGAATTTATGCTATAATAAAAGTAGGAGGTGCGTATGCTTCACAATTTTATGGAATTGCCTGACCAAACAATAATCAGTTATTACGACATCGATAACGGCTCCGTCAAAGTTTATATGGAAACCCCGGATGAAAAATACGGATTCAAGCATGCCACCTGTTTTTTGCCAGCCGAAAATTGGACAGACATTGTTGGCTACACCGAAGCAGAATTAGATTATTTAAAAGAACTCGTGGAATCGGAAAAGCACATGATTTTAGAATTTGCTCAGAATGGGGGCTTGGACGATGCCTCAAATTTTTAAGCTAGGCTCGTATTGGGTCTACTTTTGGACAAATGAAGGAGAGCCAAAAGAGCCTGTCCATGTCCACATTTCAAAAGGAAAGCCTGTTCCAAATGGAACAAAAGTTTGGATTACAAAAAGCGGAAAGTGTTCTCTTGCTAACAACAATTCAAAAATTCCAGAGCAGGATTTAAACAAATTACTTCGCTTGATAGAGCCGCGAGCTTTTGAGATTACACGAAAGTGGCTTGAAATATTCGGACAGATTTCATTCTACTGTTGAAAAAATGAAAAAACAAATCCTACTTCTACCCCTTCTTTTCGTATTCGCCATCTCGACAATTTCCGCAGAAAAAACTTACACCGCGTTTCGACCAGAGCAAATCGAAGTAAGCTCGTTTCTTTCGGAAGGAAAAAACCAATACTCAAAAGACTGTCTTTCGCCAAAAGTCAGCCGTTCCTGGGTTCCTGCAGGTGGGTATATCGTTCTTCGTTCAGGTGTTCACACCGCCCTTCCGATTGCGCCCGAAGACAAATACACGGTCGGCGAGGATTCAGAGGAAAAGTTCAGCGGATGGCGGCTTGTGGTGTTCGACTCCACGGAAGAGGTTGCGCTGAACGCGGATTATTCAGTCGCGATGGACGCTCTTTTGCAGACGATACGGAGCAAGACTTTTGTCGTCGCCGAGAATGACGGATTTGTCATCACGTCCGCGATTTCCGACGAGGATATTGATATGCTCGCCAGCGCGGTGAAGCAGAGAGAAGATGAAAAAAGGGCGGAAAATGCAAAAAAATTCCTTGCGCCGAACGAAAAGCAGGACGACGGCTTTTTTATCGCGAAGCCGACGTGCGCCTCGATTGCGGCAACGGGGGAGAAGGCGGGGATATTCCATTTGAACGCGAACGAGGCGACCATTTTTCCGCGCGAGCCTGAGCATTTTTTCTCGTACACAGAAAACGACAGCAGCGAGGAGGAAGAGATTAAGCATTGGCGGTTTATCCTTGTTTGTGCGGACGGAGAGTTGATAGGCGATTTTGAGTATCACGAGTGCATTTCTATGCTTTCGCATTTCCCGCAGTTGCTTTCTGGTGGTGACGAGAAGTATCTTACCACGAAGGCTCTTTCGGACGACGACCTAAAGATGCTCGCCGAAACGCTCTCCCAAGTTCAGAGGGATGACTCCAGCGATAAAGGGGACGCTACGACCGCCAGCGACGAAGAAGAAACTGAAGAAGGCGAAACCGACGAATACGGGTGGGTTGAAGCAACGTATAAAGAAACCGTGCTGGACAAATGGGCAGAACACAAGGGCGTTCTGCTGTTTTGGTGGTTCATCGTCGCCATAATGCATTGCGCGGCTTTCTTTGATTTGAGCGGGCAGTCTTTTGCGGGCATAAAAGCGTTCGGCTGGAGCGTTTTTGCCATTCTGGGCAGTTTTTCGTTCACCTATTTTTTCCTTCTTGTTCTAAAATTTTTTCTTCAAAACTACCCGAAGGCGCAAAAGCCGATTTGTCAGGTTTTGGCTTGGATTTCTTTTGTTTCCTTCTTTTTGCTAGGGATTGTTGATATGCGACCTCTCGGCTCGGTTAAGTTTATCGCGATGAGTTCGTTTACTTTAGGCTCGCTTTACGCGACGCTGTTGATTTTCAAAATGTATTACAGCGACGCCCCCGATTCGCGCAAAAACTGATTTATTGAAAAATTCACAATCATGTGCTAGTTTTTATTCGTGCGGAGGGTTCAATACACAGCCCCATGGGGCGTAAAGAGGGTATTGAACCCGACTGCGATTCCAATTATGAATCAGCATTCCCCGTGGGTTTGCCCCCGGGGAATGCTGATTGAGGCTTAAAGATGCAGACTGTACCGATAAAGGACAAAATTGAATATACCGTCTCTCTTGTCAGTGAGTTCGCAAAAAAACACTCGCTGACCACTACGCAGGCGTTCAATTATCTTGACCGTTTTAAGGCTATCTCATTCATCGACCGCCAGTATAACATAGCCCATACGCTCTCTTTTGACGAGATGACCGAGAATATCGCATTGTACTGCAAAAAGAATGGAGGCCAGCTTTAATGTTTCTTTATCATGGGTCAAATGTAGAGATAAAAAAAGTCGATTTGAATCTTTCCAAACCGAACAAGGATTTTGGAAGAGGATTTTATCTTTCGGATAACTTTGAACAGGCAAGCGAAATGGCTTCTTTCAAGGCAGAACTTTTAGGTGGCGCGCCATTTGTTACAAAGTTTTATTTTGATGAAAAACGATTTTCAGACAAAACGTTGAATGTATTGAGATTTTCAGAATATTCAAAAGAATGGGCGGAATTCGTTTTTAAAAATCGTAGTCAGGAAAATCAACTTTTCACCCATGAATATGACATTGTGACAGGACCAATCGCAAACGACCGCGTTGGAGTCCAAATCCGTCGTTTGATGGAAGGCGACATCGATTTCGATACTTTCATCGAGAAACTAAAATTCATGAAAGGCGTAACATTTCAATTTTTTTTCGGAACGCAAAAAGCCGTTGATTTGCTTGAAAACAAGGGGCTGTGCGATGAATGATGTGGAATATCAAATTGAATGCACGACCCGCGACCTTGCGACGTATCTTGTGGCGGACTTTTCCTTTGACATGGAAAACGCCTTGCGGACTGTCTACAATTCGGAAACCTTCAAGAAACTGACCAATCCCAAAACAGGCCTTTACTTTCAAAGTCCACTGTATGTTTATGACTATTTGAAGGCTGAAATTAAAACTGGGAAATTTCTCTGATACGCCAAGAACGCATATTTGGCGAAGCTCAGATGCTAAATTTTTCTGTGCAAGGAGTCAAAAAAAATTGAAAACACAAATCGCAATCATCACACTTCTTCTCTCACTTGCCGTGCCGCTCTTTGCGGACGACGGTGGCTCGTATTATCCTGAGGAATGGACGTACGGCAACATCTATGTTAAGGAGCCGAACGACAAAATCGCGCTGGAAAACGAGCTTTTGTTTTTTGGACCGGACAAGGCGGAGGCTGTCTTTGACTTTGTGAACACGACGGCAGAGAAAGTAAAGGTGCCATGCAGCTTTCCGGTCGTGATGAAAGTGCCGTTCAAGACTTACAAAGGAAAAGCCCGCCCCTCTTACTCGCAGTGGACGGGGACAATCGACTCCGTGATATGGGAAATCGCGCTCGGCCGCCACATTGGTGACCCCGACCGCGGACGCTGGCTGGACACTCTTTCAATCGACGAGCTTCTGACGAAGGACAAGAGCCTACTCGTCAAAAAATACGCCGAATATCTTTCAGAGCTTGATTCTTACGGGGTCGTCGAAAGAGAATACGACGAAAAAGGAAAGAGAATTTCTGCAAGGAGATACGGCGACCACCTGAAAAAAGCCTACTCAGGCTGCGACATCACGCTCGACGGAAAGAAAATTCCGATTCAGAACGTTGGAATCGAGGTGAATGTCGAAATCAACCCGAAAAGCGAGGTTCCAGAAGAGGGCTGGAATTACGACACAAACGACGAATTCTCATACCTTACGGTAGTCCTTCATTTCTATCACGAGCTGGAATTCTTGCCCTCACGACATGCGCGGCTTGAAGTTTCGTATTCGGTCAATTCCGAGCGGCGAAGCAACCGCAGATCAGTGTACGAGGGCTTCTACGACATCTCCACGGGCGGCACATGGAAAGGAAGCATGAAGCGTTTCCTCGTGGCGAGCGAGATGGACATGGTAGTGAGAAACGGAAGCACGAAGCCAAAGGAATTCAGCGACATCTTGAACTTTTACCTTTTTGAAAACTACAAGCCTTCATCAGGCGAATATTTCGTGTTCAACTCAAAAAACGACTGGGACGAGGTTGATGCCCCGCCTTACGAGAGGGATTTTCCCAAGCAGGATTTCGTGTCCGGCATAACTTCATCATCGTTTCTAAAAGGAAGTTTCAAGTATTATTCTATGGTTAACTGGGGTAATTCAGGAAACTTGAAGACCTCTGACTACAAGCCCGAACGCTCCTTTGACTCTGACCCCTACAACGGCTGGGTTGAGGGAGCAAAAGGCGACGGAAGGGGCGAATGGATTGGCTTCACGCTCTCGAAAAAGGCGTTCGGCCCGTTCGCCACAAACGGACTTGCCAGATTTAAGTATCAAGATGATGGTGACTTCTACGACAGTGACTCGCCTTTCTACGGAAAAAATAGACTTGGCACATGGCTGGAGAACAACCGAATAAAGACCATGAAACTGACCGGCACAAACGGAACAAAAGCGGCCTTGAATTTCAGGGATTTTTACGCAGGAGGCATTCACGCCCCTGGGATGCCGGGCGGTTTGAACAGGCGGTATTACTTCAACGCGGTGGAGAATCCGGTGATTCTTCCTCCCGGCTCCTACAGAATGGAAATCGCCGAAGTCTACAAGGGCACAAAATACGACGACACCGCGCTCGGCGAAGTCTGGTTCCACGAGCTATCCGACGGACTTTCCGCCTTCCTCGAATCGGAGGAAAAGTCCGGCTCCACATTCTTCACAGGGCTAATCACAGACCTTTTGAGAAGCCGTCTCGTGCGTTTTGATATAGCGGAATACTTTATGAAACAAACATTTTACAGCGAAAAGTGAAATGATGAAGCTGAAACGGCCACAAGACCTTTTCAGCTTCTATGAATTACTTACTTGATTGCCTGTTCAATATGCTGGACGTAAAGCCGCTGGATTTCATAAATCTGGCCAAGTCCTTCCAGAATGCATTCAACCTCGAATCCGGCCTTTTCAAACTGGCTCTTCCAAGAGTCGTCCTCGTCTCCGGCCATGTCGTTGTTGGCGTGGTCTCCGGCGACCACCATCAGCGGCTCCAAGACGACTTTCTTATAGCTGGCGTTGGACTTGGCGGCGGCGATCAAATCATCAATTGAGGGGCTTGCCTCAACTGTGCCGACATAGAAATTTTTCTTTCCGGCGGCGTTCAATACAGTCTGGAGTTTTGCGTAAGCCTTGTTTGATTCAGCCTCGGTTCCGTGCCCCATAAAGCAAATCGCAGTCTTTCCATCGTCATATTTTGCAAGTTTTTCCGTGATGACTTTTGCGACAGCCTCGTAGTCAGAGTCAGAGGTCAAAAGGGGGCTTGAGAGGGAGAGCTTTTCAAATTTTCCTTTGTAGGACTCAAGTTCTTTTTTAAGGTCTGTGTACTCAAAGCCGTCCATCAGGTGGGTCGGCTGGACGATTAAAGTCTTAACTCCATCGGCAAGAGCGCGGTCGAGGGCTTCCTTAACGTTGTCAATTTTGATTCCATCACGCTTGGCGAGTTTGTCGATGATTGTCTGGGCTGTGAATGCGCGGCGAACGGTCCAGTCAGGATAGGACTCTCGGATTGTTGACTCGATTCCGCCGATTGTGATTGAGCGGCTGGAATTGTAGCTGGTTCCGAAAGAGACGACTAGGATTTCCTTGCCGACAGATTGAGAAGACTTTCCTGCGCAGGAAATGAACAAAGATGAGGCCAAAATGGCAGCTCCAAAAACTTTTGCAAATGAAGTGATTTTCATTGCGAGAACTCCTGTTTCCCTAAAGTCCGGGGAAATTTTTAATGAATGGATTTTTTTTTCGGGCAGGTGTCTGGCTTTGCGGATTTTTCCGCTCACAGTAGCGGCTCTGCGGAGGACTTGAACCCCCTTCCCTTTTAATCAGTGCGTTCGGACTTTTTCCGACTCGCAACTGAACCCGAAAACGTAAGAAATGATAGCATTTTTTAAAAAGCAGGTAAAGATTTCAAGTCTTTGCAAAAATATTCAAGAAAAAATCTGCATCAAACAGTGATTTCGCCATCGTGGGCAAGAAGACTTGAAGAGGTGACGAATGAGAGTGCGGAGACTCCAGAAATCAAATCCCCCTCCTTAGCTTTGTTTGTACGAACTTCAATCACATAGTTTGCCTGACCGCCCGAAAGATTACGTGATTTTACCGTATAATATGGGCAGGATTTTTTTACAGTCTCAATCAAATCTTTTTCGTTTTCATAGCCCTTTGTGGAAACCATGAGAATCTGTGGGGCGCGGCCTACGGGAATTCTGTCCAAAACTACAAAGGCGATTGTAAGGACAAGAGCCAAGAGGCAGGCGATTTCTGCAAGACCGGCTCCGCAGATTATTCCAGTCGCCACGGCCCAAAAGAGAAAGGCCAAGTCCATCGGTTCCTTTACGGCAGTGCGGAAACGGACGATAGACAAGGCACCGACCATACCCAAGGAAATCACCACAGAAGACTGAATCGTTATGATGATAGCGGTCGTAATCATGGTGACGGCGGCCAGCGAAATATTGAATGACTTTGAGTAGAAGGTCTTGCGGGTTAAAAGCCTGTATGCCATGAATATGTAGATTGCGAAAACCGTAGAAATCGCAAAGACGACTATCATGTTAGTGGGCGACATGTCAAAGCGGGAAAATCCCTGAATGAACGACTTTTTGAAGATGTCCTTGAAGGTCATTTTATTCTCCTGTTTACATTATAGCGATTCCGCGGCCAAATTGTAGCGGCGGCACAAGTAATATTTGCTAAAGGCGGTCTGTCGGAGTCTTCCCGTCTGGAGGACTTCATTTATAAAATCCGGCAAGATTTCATCAAATTTGACTTCGACCATGTTGGTAAAATTCGGCATAATCGGACGGGCTGCGGCAAAGGGATCAAAGAAAGCCCCGATTACGGCGGACGAGCGGATGTTTCGGTCAAAAGTCACGCGGACATTTCCGTCATTCCAGATGAAGGGAACCCTCTCGTACGAGACTATGCAGACCGGTCTCAAAGCCCTGGCATTCATCTGCATAATCAACTTTTTATACAGGTAGGGATCTGAGTCAGTCCAGTTGGGAATTTTTCCTTCCATAATCTGGCTACACTGGTCAACCGAAAGAGGAACGGAAATCTTGTGGCAAAGCCCCCTCTCCTTCTGCTTAAGTTCCAGGCTGATTCTTTCCTTTGAGCAGTTGTATATACGGATTCTGAATTTTTCGCGGGGATCTGTGCCGTTCTCGTTCTCAAAGTAGCAAGTGTTGTATATATCGTCAAAATAAATCGAGCGAATTGAGTAAAAACCTTCCGGCCCTGTATGCGGGTCATGAATCATTACGGAACCTATTCTAGCCTCAAGTCCTGCCAAAATGTATTCCGGGGAGATGTACTTGTATTCGTGCCTGAATTTCTTGGCTTTTTTCAAAGATTCCACATTCCGTATTATCTGTAAAGAAAGCCCCTTTGTCAATTAATGTTACCGAACTTTCGGTAACATTAATTGACATTTGTCAGCCCCAAGACAATAGATTCCTTGAAGAGTGAGAAAAATTAGGGTATAATTTCGCAGCAGGAAAAACATGCGTCTTTGCCGCCATTCAATGAAATTTAAAATCATCCTCTCCCTCTTGACTATATCCATAGCTTTTATGGCTGTAGTGGCATTCAAAAATCAAATTACCCCTGAAAAATGCGCGGAACTGGGATTTCCAGTCATGCAGATTACAACAGACAGCGGAAAGCAGATAAAGAGCAAGGAAAAATACGAGTCGGCCACCTTCATCCTTCAAGGGGGAAAAGAAGCACTTTCCGGCAACTGCAAAATCAGGGGGCACGGCAACACTACATGGAACACGCGGGAACTCTACAAAAAGCCCTACCTTTTAAAACTCGACAAAGAAAGAGAAATCTTAGGAATGCCAAAAAATGACAAATGGCTCCTAATCGCAAATACCGCTGACAAAAGTCAGCTGAGGAACGCATACGCCTCTTATCTAGCCTCAAAAATCTGGAACAAATCCGGATGGGTTCCCCGCTACAGGTGGGTCAGCCTTTTTTTGAACAATAAGTACCAAGGCCTCTACACTGTCACAGAAAAAGTGGAAATCGCGGAAGGCAGGATTCAAACTGACACTCAAGGGGGGGGCGTCCTCTACGAAGTAAACTCCCATTTGAACAGGGCTTGGAATTTTACGACAAGCCATGGAGAGGACATCAGCATTCGGCGACCAGAAGGTAAAAGCCAGGAAGAATACATTTTAATGCAAAAAGTCCTGCAAGAGGCCGAAGACTCCTTGTTCGCCCCCGATTTCGATGATTTAACCGGTGGCTGGAGACGGTATTTTGACGAGGATTCCCTGATTGACTGGTTTTTGACAAATGAATTTACAAAAAACCACGATGCCCGCTTTCAGTCCTCTTGCTTTATGTACTTTGACCCTTCCGATGGTAAAATTCACATGGGCCCGGTCTGGGACTTTGACATCTCCTGTGGCAACATCAGTTGGAACGGCTGCGACAAACCTCAAGGTGAGTGGGTTTTAACGGCCTCCTGGTACGGCAGGCTATTTGAGGACAAAAATTTCGTAAGAAAATTCAAAGACCGGTGGCTTGTAAAATCGGCAGAAATAAAAGGCTCGATTGACTGGATCCAAAAAACTGCGGACTACATCAGGCCTGCTGTCGAAATGAACGACTCTGTTTGGCACAACATCGGTAACAGGCAGTGGCCCCACGCTCCTGGTTGGAAAAAAAGGAAAACATACCAGAGCGAAGTTGACTATCTAAAGAACTGGCTTTGCGACCGCTTTGACTGGATAAACGAAAATATTGATTCTGTCTACGGACTAAAAAATTCTGGAAAGTGACAAATCAAGGGAAACTGTGTTATAATCAGTCCATGTCACTTAAAGAAGTTGAAGAATTACTTTCGGGCAATGATGCCATTTCATCTTTTTGCCCATACAGGGTTTGTCCACTCGGCGCCCACGTTGACCACCAGCACGGACTTGTCACAGGATTTGCAATTGACAAGGGAGTTTACTTTTCTTTTGTCCCCACTGATGACGGCTCTATCGAAGTTTATTCAAAAAATTATCCTGGAGCTGCGGAAGGAAATCTCTTTGAAGAACATGAGCGGGACTTTACCTGGGGAGATTTTATCTTCGGAGCTGCAAAAACGCTTTCAAAAACCTACCAACTCAAAAAGGGCTTCAAGGGCATCATAGAAGGAACCCTGCCGGTAGGAGGACTTTCATCTTCCGCCTCGGTAATTCTGACATATCTGACGGCTTTCACAAAAGTCAACGGAATCCATCTTACCGCCCCGGACTTGATTCAGAACGCTATTGACGAGGAGCGAAACTATATAGGCGTAAATGTCGGAAAGTTAGACCAGTCATGCGAAGTCTACTGCAAAAAAGATTCCCTGCTATATTTGGACACGCTGACAGACAAGGCTCAGATTCTTCCGCTGAACCCGGACATGCCAGACTTTGAAATCGCAGTGTTTTTCTCAGGACAAGAGAGAAAATTAGCCGGCTCCGCATACAACATGAGGGTCGACGAATGCAAGGCCGCAGCCTACGCACTCAAGGATTTTGCCCGCCTAGAATACGGAAAATTCAACGACACTTACCTGAGGGACATTCCTTCAGGAATTTTCCGCCAGTACAGGGACAAGCTGCCTCCAAACTGGAAAAAGAGGGCCGACCACTACTACGGTGAAACTGACCGGGTAAAGAGGGGGGTCTCAGCATGGAAAAAAGGAGACTTGGAAGAATTCGGCCGCATCATGTTTGAATCAGGGGAATCTTCTATTAATTTGTACGAAACAGGCTCTGCTGAGCTGAAAGCCCTCCATGAAATCATGAGAAAAACCCCTGGCATTTACGGTGGAAGATTTTCAGGGGCCGGTTTCAACGGGTCGGCAATAGCCCTTGTAGACCCGGCAAAAAAAGAAGAAATAAAGGATTTTGTCACAAAGGAATATCTCAAAATCTTCCCAGAATTAAAGGGCACGTTCGCAGTCCACTTCTGCAAGACCGCTGACGGCGTAAAATTTTAGGAGCAGGCTTAACGATGAAAAGCATAATTTTGGCAGCGGGTTACGCCACCCGCCTCTACCCCTTAACAAAGAATTTTCCCAAGCCCCTTTTGGAAGTCAAGGGAAAAGCGATTCTCGACCGTCTTTTGGACGACATCGACTCAATTCCGGAAATTACCGGTCACATAATCGTCTCGAACCATAAATTCATCAACCATTTTGAAAGCTGGAAAGTCAGAGTTGAAAAAAAATACAAGAATCCGCTGACCATCTTGGATGACGGTTCCACTGAAAACGAAAACCGTCTCGGAGCGGTAAAGGACATAGCATTTGCCCTTGAGCAATGCGCAATAAACGAGGATCTTTTGGTTCTTGCAGGGGACAATCTTTTGAATTTTTCGCTGAAGAATTTTGTTGCCTTTCAAAAAGAAAAAAAAACAGCCTGTGTAATGCGGCATGAAGAAAAATCAGTAGAAAAACTCCGCAAAACAGGGGTTCTGACAATCGATGAAAGTGACAGGGTCCTGCAAATGCAGGAAAAGCCCGTCCAGCCCCAAAGCAAGTGGGCCTGCCCCCCCTTCTATATTTACACAAAAGAAGATTTCAGCTGGATTTTAAAGGCTGTAAACGAAAATCTTTGTAACACTGACGCTCCCGGTGACTTTTTATCATGGTTCTGCTCTGTCAGAAAAGTCCACGCCTGGCTTATGACCGGCAGCAGACACGACATCGGGGATTTAAAATCATACGAAGAAGCTAACAAATAGAATGAAATACGTTTACGTTTTAACATCTACTCCAAAAGACCTTTACTACGAGCAGGCATTAATGTCCCTCTACTCCCTCAGACTCTACATGAAAGAGGCCGAAGTCATAGTCCTCGTCGATGACAAGACAATGGAGACTCTGACAGAAGAAAACAAGAGGTCAGCCCTAAAAAAGTACGCCAGCAGGATTATCGCAATTCCTTTTGACGAGAAAATAACGAACATAGAAAGGTCAAGGCTGATAAAAACCGCAATTCCACAATACATTGACGGCTCCTTTCTATATATTGACTGCGATACCATAATTGCAGGTGATCTTTCTTCTATCGAAAAAGAGCCTTTTGAAACCGCTGGAGTTTTGGACGGCCACGTCATGCTACAAGACCACATACACCAAAAAGCCTTCATTGCCCGCGACAAAAAACTGGGCTTTCACGGTACAAGAGCCGCCGGCTGCAATATCAACGGGGGAGTCATCCTCGCAAATGAAGGAGAGGCGACAAAGGCCCTTTTCAAGGCATGGAATGAGGCCTGGAAATTCTCCGCCTATAAAAAAGGAGACTTTCATGACCAGTCAGCCTTGAACGAGGCAAATTACCGCACCGGCATGAAAATGGGGCATTTGGACGGAATCTGGAACTGCCAGCCTAGCCATGGAGGCCTAGCCTTTTTAAAAGATGCAAAAATAATCCACTATTATTCGAGTGAATTCTCTGGCAAAAACTACGTTCCATATTACAAGCTTGCCGACAAAAATTTGCAGACAAGAATCAAAGAATCCGGTGAACTTCCTGACGACGTAATAGCAATGATTGCCGAGCCGAAATTCCAGTTCAATCCGGTTCACATAATAAACGACTCAAGGATTGTTTCAATCATGCAATCCCCCCTTGTATTCACTTTAGCTGACATAAAAAAAGGACTTCCCTTCCTTTTCAATTTTATGGAAGGGGTAGCAGCTTTCATCAGAAAATGCGGAAAACTGGTTGCGGGCAAAAGGTAATAGCAAACAGAAAGAGTTGTACAAACTGAAAAAAATATATATTGTGGGAATACTATGTTTCTATATTACTTAATCATTTATCCAATCAAGCAGCTTTTGGAGATTTGCTTTCTTTTCTTCTCTGAATTAACGGGTAATCCAGGAATAGCTGTCATTTCTCTAAGTTTTATAGTAACACTAAGCTGTCTGCCCCTCTATATAATCGCCGAGTCTTGGCAGGAAAAGGAGCGGCTGACGGCAAAAGCACTCAAGCCCGGTATCAGCCGCATAAAAAATGCCTTCAAAGGCGATGAGCAGTTCATGATTATGAACACTTTTTACCGGCAGAACCACTATCATCCTTTGATGGCCCTCAGGTCATCTTTCGGTCTTTTGATTCAGATTCCATTTTTCATCGCAGCCTATTCCCTACTGTCAAATTTACAGGAGCTTCAAGGCTTCAGATTTTTTTTCATAAAAAACATGGGTGCCCCGGATGCCATGTTCACAATCGGGAATTTCAAAATAAACGTCCTGCCGATTGCAATGACCTTAATCAACTGCATTTCGGGAGCGATTTATGCCCACGGGCATGACAGCATCCGCGAAAAAATCCAGATTTACGTCTCCGCCTTGATCTTTCTAGTCCTTTTGTATACATCTCCGGCAGGCTTGGTTCTTTACTGGACCATGAACAACCTTCTTTCACTGGTCAAAAACGTTTTCTACAAGCTCAAGCACCCTGTTTTAGTCTTGTACAAAATTGCGGCGGTGGCTTCTGTCGCAGGAATTCTCATCGCCATTTTTGCAATGAAAGGGACAAAAATCGAGCTGCGGGCTATGTTCATTCTCCTTTGCCTTGTCGTCATTGTCTCCCCGCTGGTTGTAAAGTGGCTGATAAAATTCCTCGATTTCTCCCTCCGCGACATCGATTCAAATTCCAAACCGAGATTCGCAGTTTTTATCCTGTCATGTATTGTAATAGCATTGCTGATTGGTCTTGCAATTCCATCAATTCTTATGGAATCAGAACCACAGGAATTTTGCTATGTCGACACCTACACATCCCCATTCATCTTCCTGAAAACCACCTTCTTCCAGGCAATGGGTCTATATGTCTTCTGGCCCTTCTGCTTTTATGCCCTGTTTGGAAAAAAGATCAAAAAGCTTCTTACCCTTGGGGCCGCATTTTTGTCGTCATACGCAATAATCAACAACTTCTTCTTTACAGGAAAGTACGGTCCCCTTACGGAAAACCTTGACTTTATGGAAGCCCAGCTATTTTACGAGCCGCCGGTTATGGTCGCACTGAACGCAATTATTGCGCTGGCGGTCCTCGCCGTAATCATTCTGATTTTGACAAAAAGGACTAAGACCCTAGTTCCCTACTCCGCTATAATTATTCTGGGACTTACCGTTGTTTCCGTCCGCAACGTTTCAATCGTTCAAAAGGCATACGCGAAAATGGAGAAGCCCCAGACAATCTCCTCAATCGACCCAATCTATCACCTTTCAAAGGAAGGCAAGAACGTCATAGTATTCATGCAGGACAGGCTTTTCTCTCCTTTAATCGATGCAGTATTTGAAGAAAGTCCTGAGCTGGTCAGCCACTTTGACGGCTTCACTTTTTACCCAAATACAACTTCTTTCGGCCAGCTGACAATGCTTGGAGTCCCTGGAATTTTCGGGGGTTACTCATACACGCCCGCCGAAATGAACAAAAACACAAGCAAGACAATCCGGGAAAAGCACAACGAGTCGATTCTCTCAATGCCGGTTTCCTTCATGAATGAAGGTTGGTCCGCCACAGTTTCAGACATGCCCTACGAGAACTTCGGAAAAGAGCCTGTAACAGACATGTACAAGGACTATCCCGCAATCAGCCGCTACTGGACCCACGGAGTCTACTCTGACTATTGGTACAAGCAGAACGGAATCGAAAAGACAAATTACGTTTCCTCCAGCATAAAGCACAACTTTTTGATGTTCGGAATTTTCAAAACGTTTCCGCCAGTCCTCCGCCGCCTTGTCCACCACAAAAGATGGTGGAACACAAACGGCCGCAAAGACCACTTCTCACAGTTCATCGACAACTATTCATGCCTGATTTACTTTCCCCAGCTTTTCGGAAATGATGCTAGAGGCAACACATTCACAATGATCGACAATCTTTCAACCCACGAGCCGATTATGCTCCAGTATCCTGGCTACGAGCCTGTCCGGGAAGTCACCCAGTTCGGACCGACCCAATGGGCACATGACCCCCAGTACAATACCCAGGCGGGAACCCTCCGCTGCTATGCAAAATTCTTTGACTGGCTCAAAGAAAATGACTTGTACGACAACACGAGAATCATAATCGTCTCTGACCACGGAACAAACATAGCGACCGATGCATTTGAAAAATCAGATATTCCCCCCTTCTTAAAGGAAGGGGTTACGGCAAGCCTTATCGTAAAAGATTTCAATGACCGCAGTCCCAGTCCGGACGGAATTCACCTGAACAAAGACATGACTTTTATGACCAACGCCGACACTCCTGCCCTTGCAACAAAGGGACTGATAAAGGATGCAAAGAATCCATTCACAGGCCTTCCCTATGAAATCAAGGACAAGGCTCCCTACATAAAAATCTGCCACCCGCAGGCGGAAAGCACAAGAAACAGGGCCAATACGACATTGAAAATTCCGAAAGACGGTTGGTATACAGTTAAAGATTCAATATTCTTGAACAAAAACTGGGAACAGATTTATCCGTTCGGAAAATAAAGGTTTACCCAATAAAACTGAGGAATTCTATGTTTTTATACAATCTGATTATTTATCCTTTGTACACGATTATCGAAGCGATTTTCGCCGTGTGCGAAAAACTTTTTAACAACCAGGGATTGGCCGTAATCGGGGTCAGCATAGGAATCACAATGCTCTGTCTTCCTCTTTACGCAGTAGCCGAGCACTGGCAGGAAGTCGAACGGGCAACACAGGAAAGATTCAAGCCAGCCTTGGACAGAATCAAGAGGGCTTTTACCGGCGATGAGCGCTACATGATGACGACTACTTTTTACAAGCAGAACCACTACAGTCCCATCATGTCCCTAAGATCTTCCTTCGGACTTTTGATTCAGATTCCATTCTTTTTGGCGGCATACGCATACCTCTCCCATTTACCAAACCTGCACGGCGAGGGATTTTTATTCATCCGCGACATGGGAGTCCCTGACTCTCTCTTTAAAATCGGCTCCTTCAACATAAACGTTCTGCCGATTGCAATGACTTTAATCAACTGCATTTCTGGGGCAATTTACTCAAAGGGACACGGAATCCGCGAAAAAATCCAGATTTACGGAATGGCGGCCATTTTTCTCGTTGTCCTCTACAATTCCCCGTCAGGGCTAGTTTTGTACTGGACCTTCAATAATATTTTCTCAATGGTGAAAAATATTTTCTACAAGCTGAAGAATCCCCTCAAAACCTTTTGGATTTGCGTCTGCACAATCCTTGTTCCGCTGATTTTCTACGTATTCTTCATTTTTAAAACAAAAACCGGCTACAAACTTGTTTTCGCTTTTTTTGCAGTCTGCATTTATCTGATTCCCCTCTTTTTGAAAGCTGTAAAATGGGTTTTAGACAAACCTCTTTTGTCATTCGTGAAAAATTCAAAAATCAGAACGCCAATTTATCTTCTTTCCTGCCTCCTTCTTTTCATTTTGACAGGACTGATGATTCCCTCGTCCCTGATTTCCTCCTCTCCGATTGAATTCTCTGGTTTAGGAGACAATCCAAATCCTCTTTTTTACATAAGAACACTTCTGATGCAGGCCGCCGGCTTCTTTCTTTTCTGGCCAATCTGCGTTTACTTTTTGTTCAATAAGCAGGTCCAGGCAGTTCTTTCATGCCTCCTTTCTTTTGCGGCAATCGCCTCACTTGTAAATGCCTTTATCTTCATGCTGAACTACGGAGACGTTTCCGCAACGCTGACATTCTTGAATTCCGTTGACTTCAAAACACTTTCCCCCATTTCATTCTTGAATCTCTTTGTCCTGGCAGTCCTCTTGGCTGTCATCATAAAGACCCTGCCAGCTTTTGAAGGTAAGGTCTACAGGACGATTTTGGGAATCACAACTTTTGCGATGGTAGCATTTTCAGTCATCAACATTTCTACGATTTCATCCCAGTACAAAAAATACGCCGCCGCAGGAAACCTCAACAGTGCGCAGATCGAACCTATATTCAACCTTTCAAAAACAAAAAAGAACGTAATAGTCCTTATGCTCGACCGGGCAGAAAACCGCTATGTAGAAGAAATGTTCAAGGAGTCACCTGATTTCAACGAAAGTTTTTCAGGCTTTACCCTCTACAAGAACACGCTTTCATTCAACGGCCACACGATGATTGGAGCCCCCCTCCTTTTTGGTGGCTACGAATACCAACCTCTGGAGATGAACCGCCGAAAGGACCAGCTTCTCTACGAAAAAAACAACGAGGCGCTTTTGCTCTTGCCCCGCATTTTTACAGAGCAGGCTGATTTTACTGCCGCAATCACAGACCCCAGTTGGGCAAACTACAACACCTATGCAGACCTCTCGATTACAGAACCATACGAAAAAATCGATGGCTACCAGACAATCGGAAAATATTCAACAATCTGGTACAAAACCCATAAGGAAAATACAGGTCTGAACAACACTGACGCGCTTTTAAGGCACAATCTGTTTATTTTCAGCATTTTCAGACTTTCACCGATTGCAGTCCGCGAGCTTATATATTCAAAAGGCCGCTACTGGAATTCTAACGACAGCGTTCTCTCATACACGAACATAATCAACAACTACGCCCCCTTGGACTTTTTGCCCCAGCTGACTTCTGCTTCTGAAAAGGACAGCGGAACTTACATCTGCATGGTAAACGAACTTACACATTCAAGCAGCTACATGCAGGCTCCTGACTACACGCCACAGGCAAAAATCACGAACTACGGAAACAGCAAATACAAGGATGAGGAAGCATATCACACGAATATGGCGGCATTTAAACAGGTCGCCCAGTGGTTTGACTACCTAAAATCTCAGGGTGTCTACGACAACACAAGAATCATCATAGTTTCTGACCACAGCCGGGCCTCAATTGAAGAAGGTGTATTTGACGACAACCGCAAGCTTGACGATGAGATTGCAGGAAAGTCATACTTCGGCCGCGGACACTTCCACCCCCTGCTGATGGTCAAAGACTTTGGAAAATCAGGTAACCTTACCACGGATATGACATTTATGACTAACGGGGACGTTCCCTCAATCGCCCTCGAAGGTCTCGTTGCAAATCCGGTCAATCCCTTTACAAAAAAAGAGATTCCCCTGGACACAAGCAAGATAAAAAAAGACGGGCTTGTAATTACACCAAATGATGTTCACCAGGCCTGGCTAATGAGGGACGAATACACCTTCCCGATTAAGAAAAATCAGTGGTGGCGTGTAAAAGATCCGATTTTCGAGTCCTCTTCATGGACCCGTGAAAATGTTGAGTAATAACAGGTTAATCGGGCAACTTCGATTGAACTAGCGTTTAATCAGCGTTATACTAAGCTATTATGGCTGGCCTTTTGGGTCTAGACTATTGCGGCTTTACAGGAGTTTAAGAAAATGACAGAAGAAGAATTCAACTATTTGTATGCAGTTCATAAGAGAAATGAGACAAAAGATTTTTCAAACGATGTAATATCATCCTGCACAAAGGCAGGTTGGACTGACGGAAAAAAAGTCACAGAGGCCGGATACGAAGCTTTAAAACCCTACAAAGTTGACAACGCAATCATCATGGCGGCAGGCCGCTCAAGAAGATGTATGCCCCTCTCAAACTACCTTCCTAAAGGACTTTTTGAAATCAAGGGCGACACGATGGTTGAGCGCCAGATTAAGCAACTCCACGATGCGGGCGTAAAGGAAATCGTTATCGTCGTAGGCTACCTGAAGGAAAAATACTACGAGATGGCAAAAAATTACCCCGGACTAATCGTCATCGAAAACGAGGAATGGCAGGAAAAGAACAACATCTCCTCTCTTTATGCCGCAAAAGACTACCTCAAAAATTCATATATCTGCTGCTCAGACCTCTGGTTTGCCCACAATGTCTATCAGGACTACGTTTTTGACTCATATTACACGGCAAAGTATTCCGACGAGTTCATCAACGAGGACTGCGTAAAGGCTTTTGATGAAAATGGCTACATGCGCGAAGTAAAGCGGGGCGGCGAGAAATCTTGGTACATCATCGGCGAGTCATTCTGGCGCAAGGATTTTTCCGATAAGTTCAAGGATTTGATGGTAAAGGAATACTATGACCCGGAAATGAAGTATATGCTTTGGGACCACTTCTACGCAAAGCATATTGACGAGCTCAACATGAAAATCCGCAAGACAACTGACGCGGAATGCAAAGAATTTGACACGACAGAAGAAATCATCGAATTCAACCCCTCATTCAAGGAATTCGTAAATCAGTTTTTCCAGGAAGAGGAATTCATCAACAACACCCAGCGCATTTCCTACCTGTCAAACTACACCGATGTAAAGCAATATTCTGTGGTCGGAACAGAGCAGACGACAGGACGAATGCACGTAAACGAAAACCTATTCGGCGCATCCCCAAAAGTTCTCGATGTATTCCACAATGCAACGATGGAAAATATTTCCCTTTACGACTTGACTAGGGAGGACGAGCTTGCAGTTGAAATTTCAAAGCAGCTGGACATTCCTACAGACCACATTTTCGTAAGTTCCGGCTCTAGCGAAGTCATCAAGACAATAATGACCCTAGTTTTGAACAAGGATGACATCGTTTTGATTTCTGCCCCGGCATGGAACTACTATAAGTCAGTAATAGAGCTTCACTTTGCAAAGGCCGCCTACTACGATGTAAAACCCGGAAAAGAAGCCTACGAATTCGATGTTGAGGGCCTGCTTGCAAAAGCCCGCGAGACAAAACCGAGAATCATCGTAATCACTACTCCCCACAACCCGACCGGTGCGATAATGAGCCAAAAGGACGTAGAGAGGGTCATCAAGGAAAATCCGTCATCCCTCGTAATCATGGACGAGGCTTATTACGGCCTTTCTGACTACAAACTTGATGTCAGAAACCTTTTGAACTCTTATAACAACGTCGTTTTTGCCCGCACATTCTCAAAACTCTACGGAATGGCTGGTGTCAGAATCGGCTACGGTTTGTGCGCCCCAATGGCAAAGCAGGTCTTTAAGCTGGACTTGGATCCATTCCGCGTTTCAAACTTGGGAAGAAAGGCCGCCGTTGCAGCCCTCCGCGACAAAGACTATTACTCAAAACTCTCAAAGAATCTGTCAGAAATCCGTGACAATTTTACAAGGGAGTTGAATAAGCTTGACCGCGTAAAGGCCTTCAAATCAGCCTCAAACTTTATCTTCATCCATTTTGACAATTCAATCGATACTCAAAAGCTCAAGGACTATTTGGCTTCCAACGGAATCTTGGTCCGTCTTTGGACGGAAAACGGCCAGCTGGCAATGAGAATTACAGTCGCTCCGAAAGAATGGATGGACAAGGCTCTTGATTTGATTTCAAAATTTCTTGGAGAAAACAAATAAATGACCCCCGTAATGCTTCCACTCTACATTGACCCCGGCACGGGTTCCATGCTTTTTTCGATTTTGATTGGAGCCGCCGCAACCCTTTTCTTTTTGGCAAAGGCCCTGTGGCTTAAAATCAAAGTCTTTTTCTCAGGAAAGAAAAGCGGAATCACAGTTGATGCCTCATACAAAAAATACGTGATTTACTGCGAGGACAAGCGGTATTTCACAGTATTTTTGCCAATTCTCGAAGAATTTGAAAAGCGGGGGATTGAGCTGGCATATTTTACGGGTGCAAAAGACGACCCAGCCTTTGACTCTGGCTATAAATTCATAAAGCCGGAATACATAGGGACGGGGAACGCAGCCTACGCAAAACTGAACATGCTTTCTGCTGGAATTCTTTTGTGTACAACGCCCGGACTCAACGTCTACCAGTGGAAGAGGAGCAAAAATGTAAAGCATTACGCCCATATTTTCCACTCGACTACGGACTCCTCAATGTACCGCCTCTTCGGTCTCGACTACTTTGATTCAGTTCTTTTGACCGGCGACTATTCAGGCGAAGACATCCGGACATTAGAAAAACAGAGAAATCTTCCTGCAAAAAAATTGGAAACAGTCGGTTGCACGTATTTGGATGTTCTCAAGGAAAAAATCGAAGCCCTGCCAAAAGAAGAGAACCACGAATTTACGGTTCTTGTCTCTCCTTCATGGGGAAAGTCAGCCCTTCTCTCCCTTTACGGAGAAAAGCTCCTTGACCCGTTGGTAGAATCAGGCTTTAAAATTATAATCCGCCCCCACCCACAGAGCCGTATTTCAGAAAAAGAAATGCTCGACCGTCTGACCGCACGCTACGAAGGAAAAACGAATGTGGTATGGGACAATGAAAGAGACAATATTTACTCCCTCAACAAGGCAGACATAATGATTTCAGACTTTTCTGGAATCATCTTTGACTACACCTTCCTCTGCGACAAGCCGGTTATGTACGCAGCCTCAAAAATGGATTTGCTTCCATACGATGCCTGGGACCTCCACGGGGACAATTACCAGGACTTGTGGGAAATGCAGACTTTGAAAAACTGCGGAATTCTTCTCGAAGAAAAGGATTTTGCAAACATAAAGTCTATAATCCAGAATGCGTCTGACAGTCCTGAACTCAAGGCCGCCCGTGCAAAAGCGAAAGGACAGGCTTGGCAGCATATCGGCGGGGCAGGAAAACTTGCCGCCGACTTTATGATAAACACTGTCGAGGAAGCCGAAAAAAAGCAAAAATAAAATGCAAAAAATTCTTATCAACGGGAACTTTCTATGCAGAAATTTGACTGGAATCGAGCGTTTCGCATGGGAGCTTTTACGCCGTCTTGACGTAATTCTCCCTGCGGGAAGTCCGCTTTTTCTGCTCGTTCCGGCAAACGCAAAGTCAATTCCCCAGTACAAGAATATAGGTCTCATAAAGTCAGAGAAGGCAATCAAAGGCTTTCCCAAGTGGGATTTGGTTGACTTTCCGAAAGAGCTGAAAAAAGAAAAAGCAGTCGCCTTGAATTTCTCGAACACCGCCCCGCTTGGCAAAAAATGTGGAATCGCCTTCCTCCACGACATCTACGCATTCGACTGCCCGGAAGACTTCTCTTCATTCAGAGACAGGCTGGTAAAGCTCTACTCATGCCTGCATTACAAGAACATCACGAAAAACGCCCTTATGGTCGCAGCCGTATCAGACTTTTCAAAAAAACAGATTCAAAAGGCTTACAATCTGCCTGAAAAAAGAATCTGCGTGATAAACAACGGTTGGGAGCATTTTAAGTCGGTAAAAAGCGATGCTTCTATTTTTGAAAGATTCCCGGAACTCAGCAAGAAAGACTTTTATTTTACCTTAGGCTCCCTTTCAAAGCGCAAAAACCTCAAATGGATCGCAAAATACGCAAAAAGTCACCAGAAGCAGAAATTCGCAGTGTCCGGCAAGGCAATTTCAGGTCTTCTCCCGGCGGAACTTGAGGTCTTAAAAAAACTTTCAAACGTCATCCTTTTGGGCTACGTGACAGACGGCGAGGTAAAAGCCCTGATGTCATCATGCAAGGCCTTTTTGTTCCCCTCATATTACGAAGGATTCGGCATTCCGCCGCTGGAAGCCTTATCATGCGGGGCAAAGGTTATTTCGTCAAATGCGGCAAGCCTGCCAGAAATTTACGGAAAGGCAGTCCACTACATAAATCCAGACTCGACAGACTGCGACTTGGACGAGCTTTTGACAGAGCAAGTCGAAAGCCCAGAGAAAGTCCTTGAAACCTACACTTACGAGAACGCCGCAAAAAAACTGCTTAAAATGTTGGAGTCATTATGAAAATCGCAGTCGACTGCCGCATGTCCGGCAAAAGCGGAATCGGAACTTTTTTGGACGGAATCCTCCCCTATCTTCTCAAAAGCGAAAATGACTTCCTCCTGCTGACCGAAAAAAATCTTCCCGCTTTTACAGAAAAAAACGTCGAGCAGATTGTCTGTTCGATAAAAACTTTCTCGCTAAAGGAAATCTTTTTCTTTCCGCCAGAAATAAAAGACAAAATCAACGGCTGCGACATATATTTTTCCCCATACTGCAATCTTCCTTCAGGAATCAAAATCCCCGTTTTCACGACGATTCATGACGTGGTCTTTTTGGACGTGCCGGGTCTTGCGGGAAAAATCGGAACTCTCATCCGAAAAGCCTTTTACGCCCGTGCGGTAAAAAAGTCAAAGGCCGTCTTCACAGTCTCGGAATTCTCAAAGGAAAGAATCAAAGCCCATCTAAAGTGCGAAAAGCCTCTTTATGTCGTCTACAACGGGGTTCCCTCATACATCGAAAACGAGGCGGCAGAAAAGGAAGAAAAAAGATCAAAAGACAAGACAATTCTATTCATCGGGAACATAAAAAAGCACAAGGGACTTTCGACTCTTTTGAAGGCTTTCTCAATTTTCAGGGAAAAATCTGCCCAAAATCAGGATTCGCAAGAAAATTCCCGTCCGGGGCTTTTGCCGGAGCTTTTAATAGTCGGTTCCCAGGAAAACTTCCGCACGAAGGACGAGACACTTTCCTCACTCCTTGCAGAAAATTCCGCCGGAATAAAATTCACAGGTTGGCTTCCAGACTCAGAGCTAAAAAAACTCATTCAAGCGGCAAGGCTTTTAGTCCAGCCATCACTCTACGAAGGATTCGGAATTCCACCCCTGCAAGCCCTTTACTCAGGGACAAAGGCTGTGATTTCTGACATTCCGGTTTTCAAGGAAATTTACGAGGGACTTCCTGTGACTTTTTTCAAGACCGGGGACTCAGAAGATTTGGCGGAAAAAATCTGGGAAGTCTGGAATGACGAAAGTCCTCTTGGAAAAGTCGAGAGAAAGTATTCATATAAAAAGACTGCGCAAATGATTTTGGAGAAACTTGTATGAAAGTTGCAATAGTCCATGACTGGTTGGTAAATTACGGGGGGGCGGAAGACGTAGTAAAGGCGATTTTGGAGATTTACCCCCAGGCCGACATCTACACCCTAGTTTACGACAAAAAGAAAATGGCAGGCCGCTTTGACGGCTGCAAAATCCACACCAGTTTTCTGCAAAAAATTCCAAGTGCCACACGACTCTACACGAAATTCCTGAAATTCATGCCAAAGGCCTTTGAATCTTTTGATTTTTCCGACTACGACCTGGTAATCTGCTCGTCATCATCCTGCGCAAAGGGTGTAATCACCCCACCATCAGTGCCACAAATTGCCTATATCCACACGCCGATGCGATACGCCTGGGACCTGTTCTTTGAATACCGCAAGCGTTCCGGCAAGCTGACCCAATTCTTCATGAACCGCTGGATGTCGCAAATCCGCCTTTGGGACTTCGTGTCATCCCAAAGAATAGACAAAATCACCTGCAATTCAAATTATATCGGCCGCCGCATAAAAAAATTCTGGGCAAGGGACTCCAAGACAATTTACCCGCCCGTAAACACAGATTTTTTCACCTGCAACCCAGAAAAGCGTGAGGACTATTACATTTTCTTCTCAAGACTGGTGGCCTACAAGCGGGCCGACATAGCAATCAAAGCCTGTATGTCATTAGGAAGAAAACTGGTAGTAATCGGAGGTGGCAGTGAAAGCAAAAACTTGAAAAAACTCGCCTCTGGAAACAAAAATATAACTTTTACAGGACGAATTTCTGATGAAGCAGTCAGGGAAAAGCTGCAAAAATGCAGGGCCTTGATATTCTGTGCAGAAGAAGATTTTGGAATAATCCCCGTGCAAGCCCAGGCCTGTGGCACCCCAGTAATCGCATACAGCAAGGGCGGAGCTGGTGAGACTGTAGTCAACAGAAAGACAGGACTTTTATTCGACCAGCAAAATGAGGAAGCCTGCAAAGAAGCAATTTTAAAATTTGAAGAGGAAAACAAAAAAGGCATTTTCAATCCAAAGGAAATCAGCGAGCACGCTAAGAAATTCTCAAAAGAAAGGTTTAAGAAAGAATTTAAGGCCGCCTGCGATGAATGCATCGAATCTTTAAAGGCTCTGAATTCTATGCAATGAGATATAAAAATATATGAATAGTGCAAATATTTGACAGCATAGACTTAGAGATGAATTTTCATTATCATTATAGCCTATGGACTCTGAGGAATATAAAAAGTATTTTAAATCTCATTACTGGCGCACATCATCATTTACGACAGGCTTGGCTTTGGCAGTTTCAGACTCACTTTTTCTCCTGCTTTCAATCGGAGCCGCCTTCTTTATAATCAACCTCTTAAACCATTCATGGATTAACTTCCGGTCCTTTGTAAACTACTGGGTCTATATTCCCCCGGCAATCGCAGTTTACTATGCGGCAGGCCTTTATCCAGGAATTCTTCTTCCCCCGGCGGAAGAAGTAAGAAAATTCTGTCTCTGTACTTTTTTCATTTGTGCGGGAATAGCTATGTCCATCACCGTTGAAGAGGCGGACGACAAGTGGCCTTTGGTAATCGCCTTTCTTCTGGCAGTTCCGATTGCAACCATTGTCCTCCCGGCAGCCCGTGAATTTTCCCGCCACGCCCTTTCAAAAAAAAGGTGGTACGGAGTTCCGGCGGTAATTTTTGTCACCGGGGATTCAGGCGATGTAATAATCGACCGTCTGAACAACCGCTACGACTTTGGCTACAAGCCGGCAATCATAATCGACAGTCTCTGCAAAAAAGCTGACATGTATAAAAACGTTCCACGATTTCCCGGGGAACGCGAAATCGGGGAAGAGATAATAAATGCTACAGGAATAAAAGTCGCAATAATTTCAGGCTACAAGGGCGACACAGACTTAATACACCATGCCTTCCGCTACACCGTAAACATTCCCAGAGGCGAAAACGATGAGCGCAACTCAGACACAAGCGTCCGTGACTTCGGCGGAATTTTGGGCTATTCATCAACCCACAACCTTACAAAAACCAGGGCTCTGACTTTAAAAAGGGCGGTCGATTTGACACTTCTGCTGGTTTCTTCACCGCTGACAATTCCCTTGACCCTCATAGTTTCCTTGCTTATAAAAGTCACAAGCCCCGGCCCGATTTTCTATGGCCACACAAGAGTCGGGAAGAACGGCCGCCAATTCAAATGTTGGAAATTCAGGTCAATGGTAATCGATGCAGACAAGCAGCTGGCAAAAATTCTCGCAGAAAATCCAGAAATGAGGGCACAGTGGGAAAAGGACCAAAAATTCGAAAATGACCCCCGCGTCACCAAGATTGGAAAAATTTTGCGCAAAACATCAATCGATGAAATTCCCCAGTTCTTCAATATTCTGACCGGAGAAATGTCATTTATCGGTCCCCGCCCAGTAACAAGGCCGGAACTTGAAAAATACGGCAAAAAGACAGATTTCATCCTTTCAGTAACTCCGGGACTTTCGGGTATGTGGCAGATTTCCGGCCGGTCGGACACAGGCTACGAGGAAAGAATCAACTTGGACTCCTACTATATTCAGAACTGGTCGGTCTGGCTTGACATTTGGATTATCATAAAAACAGTTTACGTTGTCCTCAAAGGAAAGGGCGCATACTGATGAACAAAAAAAGCCTACTTTCCCTTGTCGCAGGTCTTTTTTCTTTTTCAGTTTTTTGTGAACAATTCAAGATTTCTCAAGTAATTTACGAAATTGACGGCATCACAAAGGAGTACGCCTTAAAAGATGCCGTTCCAATTTCCACAGAAAAGATTTTTGCTTCCCATGAGGAACTGGACACATACCTTGATGATATCCGTCAACAGCTTTCCAACGAGCGGAATCTAGCCTCGTCCCAGGTAAGCGTAGAATACCCAGAGGAGGATGCAGAAGATTCCGAAAACGCAATCACCTCTGTAAAAGTCAGGGTTCTAACCCATGACTCAAAGCATTTTCTTGCCATGGCTTATCCAAAATATTCCTCAAACGATGGGGCGTTTTTAAAAGCCAAAATAAAGGACACAAATTTTCTGGGCACGATGAGCGATTTGGAAGGGGGCTTTAACGTAGGACTCAAGGCTGGGGACGAAGAGCTTGGCGAGGATCCTGACGAATATGACAAAATAATCGGATTTGAGCTTTCTTACAATTACCCATTTCCCTTCCAGGCGGTCAACCTGACGTGGACTAATGATTTTTCAGTCAAATATACTTTTTGGGAAACAAAGCCTGAATACTCGCTTTTCACCGGCCTGACTTTGGAAATTCCTTTCTCCAACTTTTCTATCGTTCTCGAAGGAAAGCAAGGGGCAGTCCGCAACACTGATTACGAAAAATACAAGGACGAGACTTATTTTGTAGAATACGGAAGACTTTCAATTCCTGTGGCTGTCGCGGACATTCAAAACTGGGGCAAGGTAATCTGGCGGCCCTACTCTAAAATCACCTACAACTGGGATTCAGACGGAATCAGAAAAAGAAACGAAGACCTGTCATCCCCCCTGATACGGACCGGCTATAGAATCGAAACTGGCAGGGTAAACTGGATTGGAAATTTCCGAGACGGGTTGACCTTGGATTTTGACCAAAACATAGGCTACAACGACCAGACGGACGAATATCTTCCGCAAATCAAGGGCGGGGTCGAAGCCTTCAAAGCCTTCAAGCACGCAGGAATCAACGCAAGATTTTTTGCCATGGCCCAAATCAACGGGAAGGAAGAAGTCGGACAGTACCTGCGTGGCATCAAGGACGGACAGAGATTCAATAAAAACCTTAGCCTCTATCCAAAGAAATCGCTGAAGGTAAAAAATGCCCTTGCCCTCAATTTGGACCTGCCAATCCATATTTTTACAAGCGACTGGAAAATGTTCGACTGGATGAAAATCTTCAATTTTGAGCTTCAAGTCTCTCCGTTTTTTGACGCAGCCCTGACTTCAAACGAGGCGACAGGAAAACTGTTCAGCCCAAAAGACGGTTGGTATGCCGGGGGAATCGAATTTTTGGTCTTTCCGCAAAAGTGGCGCAGCATAGTCATGCGGGCTTCCTGCGGCTTTGATTTAGGAAAACTTATATTGGATAAAGCATCAGACTCTTACTATGACGAGAGCTGGCGAAGCACTTTCGCCTCAAGCCATGAACTCTACATAGGTCTAGGCCTTCACTACTAAAAGCAAAGGCTCATCAGGATTTTATCTCAAGCTACTGATTTTCAACTGATTTTTCGTTCAAGCGGATAAGAAGGGTCTGGGCCTTGTTCCTATAAAAGTCATCAGGAATGTTCCCCGCCATCTGCAAGTACATATTTCCGGCAAAAACTTTTTTACCCCGCTTTTCACACATAGAGGCAAAACTGCACATAGAAGACCAGACATTATTCTCCCGCGCCCAGTCAATGACATCAGGGTAACGGCCGCATTCCGCCAAAAAGCCAGAAAAAGTCGTATAGGAATACGTCATTTCGCGTTCAGTCAAAATCGTAAAGACGTGGGTAAAAGCCTCTACACAAGCCAAACCATAACATTCAAGGGCTTTTTCCTGATCCTGGGGACGACTTTCATACAGCTGCCCCAAGTGAAAAAGGGCACGGACAGTATTGTAGGATTCAGCCCGATAGAACAAAAAGAATTTGTCAGGTCCGTCTTCCTTGTCAGCGTCAACAGTGCGTAAAAAAGCCTTGCGCATTGCCCTGTTCATGTAATTTTTGTCTTCTTTCAGGACGTTCAGAAGAAGGGCTTCATACCTGTCGGTTTTCCCAGAATTTTCCTCTAACTCAGCCATAGAATACAAAATGTCAATCAGAGAGCGGGGAATATCAAGGAGGCTAGACTTCTCCCTAGCCTTCTCAAAATACTGACGGGCAAAATCATACTCGCCTTCCGCCTGATAAATTTTTCCGATTAAATACTCTGCCTCAGGAAAAGACTCCCTCTCCTTCAGCCATTTTAAAAGATTTGAAACGGAGTCCTTAAAATATTCCTTTCCATGAAGGTCAAGGCAACGTCTGAGAATCGAGACGGCTTCCTTTTCACCGCGCTCGTTCAAAACTTCAATCACGGGATCAAATTCATCCCCGGCTTTTTTAACCTGTCTGGGGGAAAGGGCCTTGTCCAAAACAAAAAGATCGTATTCTGATTCCGCCTTTCTGTTTTGCTTTGCGGCGTTGGCGAATTTTACCGCCTGTCCGTAATTTCCCCGTGAAAACTCAACATTAGCGTTTTGAAGCATTTTCCAAGAAGTTTCTTCCACCGGAACCGGGGTCATGTTTTTGGCAAAGACAGAATTTGAGGCAAAAAATGCAAAAAGGCAAAAAATCAGGGCAGCTTTTTTCATAGCGAATTGAGTTCCTCTCTAAATGCATTATCGGCATCTTCCATTGGAACCGTTCGCACAATTTTTCCCTTTTTAAAGATGATTGCCTTGTCGGTAGCACCGGCGATTCCGATGTCAGCATGTTTGCCCTCTCCCGGCCCATTGACCACACAGCCCATGACAGCTACAGTGATGTCTTTTTTCATTGCAAGCAGCTCGTTCTGCCACCTGGCCATAAATCCGTGAACGTCAAAGCCAACACGGCCGCACCTAGGGCAGGAGACAAGTTTTACTCCGCCAGACCTCTTTCCGCACTCTCTCAGAATCTCAAGGCCAGTTATGACCTCGTTCTCAGGGGCGGAAGAAAGGGAGACGCGGATTGTGTCGCCGATTCCCTCATTCAAAAGATGGCTGAAAGCAAGGGTTGACTTCACGACTCCGGTAATCAGGGGGCCTGCCTCAGTAACACCGACGTGAAGAGGCGCGTCATGATTTTTTGCGAAAGCCTCGTTTGCCTCGATCGTCTCCAGAACGGAGGAGGCCTTCATAGAGACAGCGTAGTCGCTGAATTTAAGCTCCTCGAAGACCTGGCACTCGCGGGAGGCAGTCTCTGAGAGGGCTACGGCACGGCTCATTGTCCCTGCCTCGACCTTTTCCTCCAAATCCTTGGGAAGGCTTCCGGTGTTAACTCCGATTCTGATTGCGACTCCCTTCTCGCGGCAGCCGTTGACAACAGCCTCGACCTTCTCCCGGCTTCCGATGTTTCCAGGATTGATTCTGATTGCGGCGACATTCCCCTCAAGGCACTTCAAGGCCAACCGCCAGTCAAAGTGAATGTCGGCAACAAGTGGCATCTCGCTTTCCGCGCAGATTTTCTCGAAGGCCTCGGCTGACTCCATGTTGGGGACGGCGAAACGCAAAATGTCGCAGCCCAAAAGTGAGAGGGAGTTGATTTTCTTTATAAGTTCAGCCCGTTTTACATCGTCTGTGTCCAAGCCGATTATAGGCTCCTTCCACATTGTCTGGATTGAGACGGGAGAGCCGCCGCCGATATTGATTTTTCTTGTGACACCCTTGCCACCGATTGTGATTAGTCTAGTTTTCATGCGGTTATTTTAACGCAAGTCTGCAAAAAATTGAACAGCGAAAAACGCAAACCGCCAGCAGTTTTCTTTTTTCGCGCTTTTTTCTTTCGCTTTTTTTCCCACCGGTGGAAGATTTTTCGTTTTTTTTGCGAATTTGCATTTTCACCTCTTGACGCAAACAATCAAATCATATATATTTGAACAATCACATGGGGGCGTAGTCCAGTTGGTAGAACACCGGACTCATATTCCGTATGTCATAGGTTCAAGTCCTATCGCCCCTATACGTAAAGGCTGCTTGAATTTTCAGGCAGCCTTTTATTTTTTACAGCCATCAATTTTTCTGGAGGAGGAAATCAATCTATGCTAGCGGCTGAAAAATTCGACACTCCATTCAAGGGCCGGTCGCTCTTGACTTGGGCAGACTACACAAAAGAAGAAATTCTGCAAATTCTCGACTACGCCTTTTTGGTAAAAAAACAGGCCCACGCAGGCGAAATCCACCAGCGTTTCTTGGGAAAGACAATTGCCCTAATTTTCGAGAAACGCTCGACAAGAACCCGCTCCTCATTCGAGACGGCCTTCGGTGAGGAAGGCGGACACCCGGTCTTCATGTCAACAGACGACATCCAGCTGGGCGGAAAGGAATCCGTAAAAGACACAGCCAGAGTCCTTGGAAGAATGTTCTCCGCAATTGAATTCCGTGGCTTCAAGCAGGAGCATGTAAAACAGCTGGCAGAATTCTCTGGCATTCCGGTCATCAACGGACTAACGGACGAATTCCACCCGACTCAGGCCTTGGCCGATGTGATGACATTAAAAGAAAATTTCGGAAAGCTTGAGGGCCTCCACCTCTGCTTCTGCGGGGACGGAAGGAACAACGTCGCCCGATCCCTCATGCTGATTTGCGCAAAACTCGGAATCAACTTTTCAATTTACAGCCCCAAAGAGCTTTTCCCGCCCAAGGACATTCTCGATCTCTGCCAGCCAATCGCAGAAAAAAGCGGGGCAAAAATTTCAGTTTCAGACAATAAATCTGTTGTAAAAAACGCCGATTGCCTTTATACTGATGTGTGGGTTTCCATGGGTGAAGAATCACTCAAAGAGGAAAGAACCCGCCTGCTTTCACCCTTCCAGGTGAACAAAGACCTCATGGCCGCCACCGGAAAGAAAGAGACAATCTTCCTCCACTGTCTGCCGGCCGTAAAGGGTCAAGAAGTCACGGAAGACGTTTTCGAGTCTCCAGCCTCAAAAGTCTGGGACGAGGCCGAAAACAGGAAGCACACAATCAAAGCAATTATGCTTGCCCTGATTTAGTCAGAGGAGCCAAAAGGAGTTGGTTATGAAGAAATCATTGTTCATCGCAGCCTTGTTCGGAATCGCGGTTCTTTTTTCAGCCTCAGCAAAAGAATACAGGAACGAATTTGTAGAATCTACAGTTTCCTACAAAAACGTCACTGTATACAAGGTTCTTGACCATAAGGACGCCTACATCGTCATGTATGCCAAGGGACACCGCGAGGTCGGAAACATCGCAATTCCTAAAAAATGGTACAAGGAGCACCCCTCAAAACTCAAGTTCCGCGTTTTGCCGAAAGGACTCCAGCCCTATATGTCAGTTTACTACAAGGACGGAAACTTCTCCTATGTCATTTTGACTATGCCGACATCCCGTATGGCGGCCGCATGGGGAGTTGCCGACAGCAATGCCGAAGTAAATGCTGACATCGATACTCTTGACATCAAGTATTAGGGCAATAAGCATTCCTAAAAAGAAGCTGCTGATTCGTTCGGCGGCTTTTTTTTTCTTCAAATTGCAAAAAACACAGAAAACAAAAGAATAAAGGAAAACTATGGAAATCATTTCTCAAGAAAAAATCGACAATTTCAAGAATTTCTTAAAATCGCACGAATTCTTTTTTGTAATCGGCCACAAGGAGCCGGACGGCGACTGCATCTACTCATGTCTTGGAATGGCGGCCCTTCTCAAGGCCAAAGGCTATGAGTACCAGCTTCTTTCAGCAGGCCCCTTCAAGCGAAATGAGGTCAAAGAGAACGCAAAATATTTTACCGACACACCGACCTTTCTCTCAGAGCCGGAACGTAAAAAAACAGGGCTCATAATCCTTGACTGCTCGGAATTCTCCCGCCTCGGAGAAATCAACGGAGACTTGAAAGGTCTGGATACCTTTATCGTAGACCACCACAAGACTGCCGAGGCTACAGAGAACTCGATAATCGACCCGACATCCCCGGCCTGTGCCTGCCTCGTCCAGCAGCTCTACGAAAAAATCGTTGGCCCCGTCACAAAAGAAGTTGCGGCCAACCTATTCTTCGGACTTTCAACCGACACGGGATATTTCAGGTTTTTAAAGGAGGATTCCGCGGAAGTTTTCAGGGCGGCGGCCCGCCTTGTCGAGGGAGGGGCAAACCCCAGAAAGACCTACGACAAAATGACATCTGGAAAGCCCTACTCCACCCGCAAACTTCTTGGTGTCCTGCTTGAAAGGGCTAAACAGTATTACGGCGGAAAGCTAGTCATAACCTACGAGACCATGGAAGACACTGCAAAATGGGGCCAGGAAGGCAGGGATTCTGACGCACTCTACTCGCTTTTCCTTGCGGTCGATGAGGTCGAGGCTGTCGTATTCTTGCGGCAGGAGACAGAGCATTCTTGCACGGCGGGGCTACGGTCAAAGGATTCTGTCGATGTCTCCGCGATTGCGGCAAAATTCGGCGGCGGCGGGCACAAGAACGCCTCTGGCCTCAGCACAGATGGAACCATAGAAAAAATAATCCCGAAAATGCTGGAGGAATTCTCAAAGGTTCTCCTATAACTAAAACTTGAGAGAGTCTTGCAGTCACGAAATTTTTCTTGCACGGATTTTGCAGACTTGCAAGACAGCCTCACTTTTATGCATAAAAACAAGATTCGTGTATAAAATCCCGTAAAATCAGGGTAAAAAAAGCATTTTTTCCAATAAAAAGCAGGCCGTCACTTGGCATGAAAATTGCTAATTGTATGCCGGAGGAAAAGAATGCAAGAAAAAAACAACAAAGACATTCAAATCGAGGAAATTCCAAATCTGGTAAAAAGCGGCAAACTCAGCCGCACTGAAGCGGGCAAGATATTGTGGCAGGAAATTTATTTTAATCCTGCCTTGTACGGAATCGAAGACCTTTCAGAGGACGCAAGAAGCGACTTTCTCCTCAAGCACTATAGAAAGATTTGCCAGTTGCCGGACGATTTTATTCCAGGGGCAACAAAGTTTCGAACCTTTATAAGGGTCTGCATCGTAAATTCCAAGAGGCCATTCAAACGCCAGCTTTTTGAAAAATCCTTGCAGGAAAAATTCATCAACGTTTTCCAGAACAGGGAATACGAAAACACGCTGAATGAATACAACAAAAAGAACGCAGAAGAAAATCTTGTCGCGCAAGGCGAGCCGGCAAGCTACGCAAAAAGGCTAAGGCTGTCAGGACGCAGGCGGCAAATTACAAAGGACACCCTTTTGATTCTTCTTTTAAAATCCTGTCGGGAGGCCTCAGACTCAATGATTGAAAAGATTTCAAAAATCACGGGCCGCAGCTGCAATGAGATTTATTCCATGCTTGAAAAAGTAAAAGGCGACTCGGAAAAGCGTTTTGACCGCCAGAGAACCTTTATCGAAAGGAGAAACTCATCATTTTTCTTGAAGGGACGGGCGACAATCGCAAAAAACTGCACAAAACCGGGAACCGCAATTTACGGGAGATTCTGTAGCCAATATGAGAAGCAGGCCAAACGCTACAAGAGGCAGAAAAAACTCCTGCAAGGCAACTTCCAACCGTCAAATTCATCGGTGGCGCAAAACCTTGGAATCTCGCCGAGAAGCATCTCTTTTTACCTAAAGCACGCCGACCGAATACTCAAAAACGAGGAGGCAGATTCTTCTGAGAAGTAAAAGCCGCAGATGGCGTAAAGTTCCACCCGCAAATGTTGGTTTCGACATAGGGAGCGTTGAGAAAACGCGAAAGCGTTTTTAGCGACTCTCCGAAGCAGCTGTGCTGCGTAGGGCTCAACCAGCATCTGTGGGCGGTGGGAACTTTCTGCTACTGGCCTATTACAATTTCATTTTCAATTGACCAATAGGACACTGTCTCCCCAGTCTGCCCTTCGTATTGACACTGCGTGGCGGCTGCTCCGGTGATTTTTTTCGTGCCAACGCCGGACACGGTGACAGTGTAGGTAAAGCCTGGCTCTATGAAAATATTAGAGGGGTTCCCAGTGTAGTAGTTGCTATCGTTGAAAGTCACGGAGTCAGTAAAAGAGTCGCCGTTCTCCTCGCATGTCGCAGTCACAGTGCAGGTCGTCTCGGTCGCTCCGTACCAGCGAATAGTCAGACTGCCAGATGCATAAAACATGGAGACAGTCGCCGAGGATGACTCACCCTCGTTCACGGTGAACGGAGAGGAGACGCCGTAATTCTCAACAAAACTGCTGCTACCAGATGACATAATTTTCCTTATGGCGACCGTATACGTTCCAACGGGAATCTTATCTATCGTTACTTCGGAGCCGGGCAAAAGTCCAGATTCCTTTTGGATTGTTACCTTGTCAGAAGCCCGCCTCAGGTAGACAGAATAGGTATAATTATTGTGTCCAGGAACAGAATTGTCTGAAGTTCCCCCCGTGGAAATCGAGCGGGAAGCCGTGCTGGCACCTGGCAGTACAAATGTCACGGAGCCGCCCTCGTCATCCTCATCGTCAACGAGGGAGCAGGAGGTGAACAAAAAGGCTGCGAAAACCAAGACCGCAAAAAGGCAGACTTTTCTTTTATGTTCGATCAAAGGATTAAAATTCTTCATGCTTAACTCCTTCACTATCAGTATGATGACTGGAATGTTACGGTAACGACGACGGTGCCATACTTTGCCGTGGATTCCTTAGAGCTTTCAGATTTTGATGAGGCAGACGGCGTTGTAGAGACAGCTTCCGATGTAGAAGCAGAGGCGACCGCACCACCCATGGAGTCGGAATTCAGTCTGGCGTTGGCCTGGGCATCCCTAGTGCCGGTCTCAGTAAAGGATGCTGTCTGTCCGACAGTGATGGTGAAGGCACCCGCTCCGGCAGTTCCATCGCTGATGTTTTCCGGTGTCTGGGCGGAGTCCGAACTGGAAGAGTCTTCATCAGACTTGGAATCAGAAGCGTCCCCCTTCCATACGGCGACAACCCCCTCGCTGGCGCTTATGTTCGCCCCGTTGTAGCCAGCCACATAAGTAAACTCGGTACCACGGACAGAAGCCGTTGCAGCAGGCCCGCGAACCGTAAATCCAGTCCGCCTATCCTCGACTTTCTTGACGTTTGACTTGAGGGATCCGATTTTGAGTGAAAGGTTCGTATTGTCCTTATCGCCCGCCTCGGAAAGCTCATCCAAGCTGACTCGTGACATTGCGTTCACAGTTACAAGGGAGCCTTTTATCTTCAATACCAAAGTGCTCTTGAATCCTGTCTGTATTTCCGCCCCCTGCGGGAGGCTCATTCCCTGGCTGATGTCAGACCAAGAGGCTCCCTGCTTTACCTGGGCCCTTCCGACCAAGGAGACAACCTCCGCATCCACGGCAAAAAGAGCCGCCACAAGGGAGAACATCAAGGCCGCAAAAAAATACTTCTTCATATTTCTTTCCTCCTGCGCTCTAGAATACAAGCTGCACGTTGATGCCGAACTGCATCTTGTTGTTCTTGGCATCATCGTAGTCCCTGTAGTTTTTAAATTCCGCGCCAATCAAAAGGTCGCTGAATGCCTGCACGTCAACGCCGGCGCTAAAGGCCGTTCCCTTGTACTCCATCCTGTGGGCAATCTCGCTCACCCAGTCAACTCCGCCGGACACACGGACCTTATCAACGACCTTTGCGGAAGCCTTGGTGTAGAGCTTGAAGAGCCCTGAATACTGTGGGTCGTCAGCTGAAAAATAGGCGTTGATCTTTGTAAAGCCCATGAAGGCCCCCCGCTTGTCGTCATGGTGCTTTTTGGGGTCGTCCCCGCTAGCCATGTCGACTCCGCCGGACAAAACAGCCCCCATAAAGGGGAAGTAGTAGTCAAGACGGCCGCGAGCCAGGTATGAGTAAACCGCATCATCGTCCTCGTACTTGGCATAGCTGTAAGTTCCTGAAAGATTATAGTAGAGTCCCATGAAAACAGGTCCGTTCAAGGCCAATGTACCGTACAGTCTCCTGAATTTTACGCTGTCGGTCTTTTGCGAGCCGAAGAACTGCAAGGTTCCGGTCTGGTTCATTACAAAGTTGGGGAAGGTGACTGCCGCAGCCCCTACGACATATTCATCCGCCCGCTGGTAAATCTTGTCGCTATCATACTCAAACAAGTCCTTGCCGTGGTTGAGGAATTTTACGATTCCTGCGTTCAAAAGTCCCGTATAGGCCGCATAGACGTTCGCCTCAATCATGGTAGTCTGGTATTTTGCGAAAAGACCGTCAGCCGCCTGATTGAAGATTACGCCTGTCGCATCTGAAAAAGAGAAGCGTCCTGCGTTCACAAGGATGGAGTCCGTGGCGGAAATCTTATTCAAATAAGAAAACTTTGCAAGGGAGAGGTCAACGTAATGGGTCTTGTCGTCCGACCTGTCATCGTACTCAAACTCATAGAGTCCTTCTGCGACAAAGTAAATATTTCCAGCCTTGTCAAATGGAACTTTGAACCAAATATTGGCATCATCAAGCTGGTCTAGCTTGAGATCTCCGGAGTTTACTCCCTTATAGCGGGTGTAATTGCTCAAGGCTCCACCCCAGTCAATTGCCAGGACCGGCAAATTCAGCAGGGCAAACAAGAGTGCAGTCAAAACAAAACGAAAACTATTGCGCATTTGAACCTCCTGAAACGCCATCAATGCAGGCATTCATAACGGCAACCGCATTCTGACCGGAGACCGTCATTGACGGGTCAGCCTGAGAGTCTAGAATATTTCTTGCCTTAAGTTCCTTGAAGGCGTAGCGGGGCAAAGAAGTCACCATATAAAGGAGACCGCATCTCAATCCAGAAGCCTCGACACAAATCTTTGAAAGCTCCGCAAGCGAAATTGAATCCCCCTCGGACTTGGCCGAAGAAATCCAATTCTTCTCTACGGCGACCTTAAAGGCCTCGCTCTCACTGGCATTCTCCGGAATCAGACCGGCATAAACGCCTGCCAGATATGAGGTCTGTCCGACAGAAATTTCTCCGCTTTCAATTATCTTGGAAACCTTTTCCGCTGATTGGGCAAAGGCGCAGAATGCGATGAAAGTCAGAAAAAATCCGCATAAAAATTTTTTCATTCCTCTCCTCCTTTCAATTTATAAAATTTCGTTACCTTAATCATATCATAAGATTAACAAAAAAAAAAATAAAAATTCAATGAATTCTAAATTAAAAACAAAAAAAAGCAGGAGGCCTGTTCCCCGATTAAGCCCACGAGCAGGGGGGAACTCTCACCAAAAAAATTACTTAACTTTTTCTTTAATTCACGCAAATTTATGCTATACTTTTTTACATGGCAAAGAAAAGAAAAAGTTATCTGGCAAAAGTCTCAGTCATTTTAAGCCTCTGTCTGCTCACGGCTCTTTTTTCAAGAACGGAAATTTTCCAAAAGCTTGAGATGCGTAGCTACGATGCCCTACTCGCGCTCAGACCAATAAAGTCGGAGTGTCCAGAAGTCGCCATGCTTGAAATTGACGACGCGTCTTTGGACAGTCTCGGCCCCTGGCCCTGGACGCGGGACATTTTCGCCGACATGCTGATTAGGCTCAAGGAGCTGGGCGCGGAAACCACAATCTTCGATATTGAGTATCTCTCGCCTTCAAAGCTGGCGGTCAACCCGGAGGATGCGGAATTTCTTCTTGAGAACATCCACCGGCCGGATGCGGAAAGCCTTGCAGGCCAGGTCTTCAGGGACAATGACCTATACTTTGCCCGCGCAATCCAGTTCTTCGAAAACACATACCTTACAATCAACACCGACCAGATTATCTCCGTGAGCGAGGAGGACGAGGCATACGCCAAAAAACGCTTTCTCTTCACTAATGTGACCGACCCCGGCTCCCTTATAAAAAAATCAAACGGGATATTCGCAAAAAAATCAGCCTCAAATCCTGGATTTTCCCCAGCCCGCCACGAATTCGTATCTAGGGCAAGGGGGGCAGGATTCACCAACATCGTAATCGACCCGGACGGAACAAGGCGGCGGCTCCAACTTTTAAACGCCCAGGACAGGGGCTTTACAGGCCAGTTGGTCTTTGCCCCCCTGATGGACAAGCTCGATGTAAAGGAAATCATAAGAAAAAAATCCGAGATCATCTTAAAAGACGCGAAGATTCCCTCCAAAAATGGTCAGGATTTTGATGACGGTCGCAAAGACATAAAAATTCCCCTTGACGAGAGCGGAGCCATGCTCATCCACTGGCCCAAGAAGAAGTTCGAGCAGGCTTTCCGCCACCAGAGCGTCATGATTATAAACCAGCTGCTTGAGGCGGAGAAAAACCTTGACTCCAACATCTGGGAATTCTTAAAGCTCTCACTGCCGGACTCCGACGGACTTCAAATGCAGTATACGACAGAAGCGACAGCCCTCGCGGAGGAGAAAAATCAGCTGGACACCTACAGGGACTTCCTGCTTGAAAAATGCACAGGCTTTGACGAAAATGGCCAGCCCCTATCAGAGCCTGTCAGTCAGGAAGAATACGACGGCTACTTTGAGGCGCGGAGGGAATATTTTTCCGAGGTGGAAGACTTCATCAGGCAAAATCACCTGCAAAAAATAACAGAAAGGCTTGTCCAGCTATCAGATTCCGGGGAACTGTCAAAAGAAGACTCAGATTCAGCCCAAGAATTCTTTGCCCTGGCCTCAGAAGGGGTCAAAAATCAGTACGAGCTGTATAAATCCACCTTTGACAGCCTCAAAAAAGAGCTTTCAGGGGCATTCTGCATTATCGGAAACACAGCGTCTGGCTCCACTGATTTGGGTTCCACGCCATTCAACAACCTCTATCCGAACATCGGAACCCACGCAAACGTCTACAACACAATCGTGAACGAGGACTTCATAAAGCCCCTGCCGGAACTCACCGGAATTATCGTCATCTCGATTGTCGCGATTCTGCTTGCAATTCTCTCAGAGAACGTCAGCCTCAAGATTCAAAACATAAGCGGAGCCTCGGTAATCATAATTTTCTGCGCGACCGTCTGCGCCCTGATGTTTTTCGTGGGAATCTACCTGCCGCCGATAAGTCCCCTCATCATAATAGTCCTGACCTTCCTTATGCTTTTGGCTCAGAGTTTTTTCACAGCGGAAAAAGAGAGGCTTTTGATAAAGAACACATTCGGAGCATACGTCGCCCCGGAGGTCGTCAGCCAAATTATCGAGAACCCTGAGTACGCCCAGGTCGGAGGAATCAGCAAAAACCTGACCGCCCTTTTCAGCGACGTGCAGAAATTCTCAAAGTTCACGGAAATCGTCAACAACACAAACGGCGAGGACAAGGGAGCCGAGCAGCTGGTAGCGGTTCTCAACAACTACCTTGGAGCCTTGAGCGACGCGATTCAAGAACAGAAGGGAACGATTGACAAGTACGTTGGAGACGAGATTGTCTCATTCTTCGGCGCGCCGATTGACGACTCGGACCACGCCTTCCACGCCTGCATTGCCGGAATCAGGATGCTGCAGTCCGAGGCCCAGATAAACAAGGAATTCCACCATGACTTCAAGTACCCAGAATGCGTCAGCAAAATCTGGAACGAGGTCGCCCGCGAGAACGGCTGGGGAGAAAAGGAAGTGTCGGAATACCGCTCGTACATAGCCGAATACAACAAGGCGGGCTTTTTCCCGATGGAGCTTCGCTCACGCGTCGGACTCAACAGCGGAAACATGGTCGTAGGCAACATGGGAACAGAGAGAAAGCTCAACTATACGATTATGGGCAACAACGTGAACCTGGCCAGCCGCCTAGAGGGAACAAACAAGGCCTACGGCTCGTGGATAATGTGCTCGGAATCCACCTACGAGTCGCTTAAAAAGAATGGCCACGAAAAAGATTTGCTGATCCGCCCCCTTGACGCTGTTAAGGTCATCAACGTGGAAAAGCCCGTCAGAATCTACAGCATAGTCGGAGTGATGGGCGAGATGGAGGAAAAGCGGATTCGAGCCACGGAAATCTTCAACCAAGGCGTTGACTTCTACATGCGAGGCTCCGAGGAGCCGGGCAAAAAAAAGCCCCGCGAGGACTTGGAGGAGGCATTGAAACTCTTTGAGCAGGCCGAAAAACTCTATCCAGACGACGGCTCCTCAAGGGTATTCGCGGACAGGTGCATAGCTTTCTTGAAAGACGGAATCCCCGAAATCTGGGACGGAGTTTTCACGATGGCGACGAAGTAAAGCTGTCAGTTGAAAATCAGCCACTGTTTTTCTAAAATAGGGGCATGAAAATCTATTTAGCCTCATCAAACGCACATAAAAGAAAGGAAGTCGCGGAGATTCTTTCCGGGCACGAAATCGTAATCCCCGCTGACGAGGGAATCGAATTCGCCCCTGACGAGACCGGCTCCACGTTCGCAGAGAACTCAATGATAAAGGCCCTCGCCCTCTGGAAAATCGTAAAATGCCCTGTAATCGCAGACGACTCAGGCCTTTGCGTGGACGCCCTTTCCGGGGAGCCTGGAATCTTCACGTCACGCTACGCAGGCTCCGAATACCCGCACGGCCGCCCCGATGGAAAGAAAATAAGCCAGGCGGAGCAGAACGCACTTTTAATCGCCCAGCTCAACGCGACAGGCTCGTCCGACCGGTCATGCCACTACTCATGCGCCATTACCCTCCTCTTCTCCCCCGATGAATTTCTGGTCAGCCAGGAAATCTTCAAGGGTCAGCTTATAAAGAGAATCGAGGATCAGGCAGGAACAGGCGGATTCGGCTACGACCCGATTGTATTTCTCCCGGAGTACGGAAAGACTGTCGCGGAGATTTCAGCCGAAGAGAAAAATAAAATCTCCCACCGCGGCAAGGCCCTAAGAAGAATCGCCGCATCTCTGATTTAAAAAAATCACACGGATTTGTTCGCGGCTAACGCCGCTCACTAAACATAAAAGTGAAGACCGTTAGCGCTGTGGAGGGGCGGAAGTTCGGACGCAAGGCGGCCGAATGAGCCGAAGGAGGCGAACCCCGAAACATAGCGACCCGGCGAACTGCCGGGGAACGCAAAAAAAAATCACATTTTTTTTAATTTTTTTAAAAATTTTACTAAAGTTTTCTTTTCTTCATGCCGAAAAAATAAATGATGAACCATGAACGGAATAACTTCGTAGAAGCTGCCGGACAGGGGAGTCACTGTAAAAGGAAATGGATGTAGCCTTGTAATGCAGAAGTTTCCTTTTACAACCGGACTAAAAAGGATTTTAGTCTTACCAATTTCCATGGAGGAAAATTATGGTCATTAATCACAACATGTCTGCTATGTACGCAGACCGCCAGCTCGGTATTTCTAACCTCAGCATTCAGAAAGACATGGAGAAACTCTCAAGCGGCGAACGCATCAACCGCGCAGGTGATGACGCTTCTGGTCTTGCAGTATCTGAGAAGATGCGCGCACAGATCCGCGGCTTGAACCAGGCTTCAGAGAACGCTCAGAACGGTATCAGCTTCATCCAGGTTGCCGAAGGCTACCTTCAGGAGACAACTGACATCATGCAGCGCATCCGCGAACTTGCAGTCCAGTCTTCAAACGGAATCTATTCTGACGAAGACCGTATGCAGATTCAGGTCGAAGTTTCCCAGCTCGTTGCTGAAGTTGACCGCATCGCTTCTCAGGCACAGTTCAACGGTATGAACATGCTGACAGGACGCTTTGCACAGTCTAACGGTGAGAACTCAGTCACAGGTTCAATGTGGTTCCACATCGGTGCCAACATGGATCAGCGCATGAAGGTCTACATCGGAACAATGACAGCCGCTGCTCTCGGAGTACGTGAAGTCGGAACAGAAAATGTCATGAGCATTTCTACTCCGGAATTGGCCAACCGCGCAATCGGCACTGTTGACGAAGCTCTCAAAAAGATCAACAAACAGCGCGCCGACCTTGGTGGATACCAGAACCGCATGGAATATGCAGTCAAGGGTCTGGACATCGCCGCTGAGAACTTGCAGGCTTCTGAGTCACGCATCCGTGACACAGACATGGCAACTCAGATGGTAGAGTTCACCAAGAACCAGGTATTGACACAGGCAGGAACTGCTATGTTGGCTCAGGCTAACGCACAGTCTCAGAATGTCTTGTCTTTGCTTAGATAGTGCTGTATACTAAGATAAGAGGTCGGGGGAATCTTCCCCTGCCCTTTTATCTGGTCGCGGGTCTTTACTTTTCTAAAATTTCTGTTACACTAAATCCGCACTTTTAACTGGTTCTTAAATATTGGTGGAGAATTTCCGCAGGGATTTTTTCCGTTAATAGCCATACTTTGACGCATATTTAGATGCGCCGGATGTTCTTTGAAAACGCTTTCCTTGACTTTCTGTGACGGCATGAACGGTTGTTTGTATTACAAGGGTACAAATAACGGTTCCTGTTGTTCGGGTCTAAATCTGCGGAGGGGGCGCAAAAACCTCCGCAGCCCGCACAGACAAGGACACGAAGCATGAAGCTTTGCTGTTTTTAATCATGGAGGGCATAAATATGGTTATTAATCACAACATGAGTGCTATGTATTCCAACCGCACATTGGGAGTTAACAACGACCAGTTGCAGGGAAGCATAGAGAAACTTAGCTCAGGTCAGCGTATCAACAGAGCTGGCGACGACGCTTCAGGATTGGCAGTATCTGAGAAGATGCGCAGCCAGATCCGCGGTTTGAACCAGGCTAACAGAAACATCCAGAATGGAGTTTCTTTTATCCAGTCAACCGAAGGATATTTGGAGGAAACAACAGATATTCTCCAGCGCGTACGCGAACTTGCTGTTCAGTCAGCAAACGGCATCTATTCTGACGAAGACCGCATGCAGATTCAGGTAGAAGTTTCACAGCTTGTAGCTGAAGTCGACCGCATCGCTTCTCAGGCTCAGTTCAACGGAATGAACATGCTCACCGGTTCTTTCGCAAGAGAATCAGTTACCGGTCGTGTAATGCAGTTCCAGATCGGAGCAAACGTTGACCAGAATACTCGTGTATATATCGGCACAATGACTGCAGCAGCTCTTGGCTTGAAAGGCGGACAGGGAACTGACGAACAGATCGGAATCTCTACACCTGACAAGGCAAACATGGCGATTGCAACTGTAGACCACGCACTTTTGACAGTGTCAAAACAGCGCGCTGACCTCGGTGCATATCAGAACCGCTTTGAAATGGCTTCTCAGGGCGTTGGCGTTGCCGCTGAAAACCTTCAGGCAGCTGAATCACTTATCCGTGACTCAGATATGGCTTCTGAAATGGTTGAGTACACGAAAAACCAGATTCTTACACAGTCTGGAACCGCAATGCTCGCTCAGGCTAACTCACAGTCACAGAACGTACTTGCATTGCTCAGATAAAATCGCTTTCCGAATAAGAGACTTCTGGATGTCGTCTTTTTAGTAAGGAAAACGTAAGAGGAAGGGGGTGCGCCCCTCCTTCCTCTTGTTCTTCAGGAGGAAGAGCCCTATGAATACAATAAGTTCTGTCGGGCAGTCGTTGGCAATGGATGGCCGCTTCAATATGAATCCTCAGGCAGCAGTAAAAGGGTCGGCAAATGTCGTTCACGCGGCAGCTCCGGTTCCGATTAAAGGTGCTGCCGAAGTAGTCGATAACATTACCAATAACATCGCCCAGCTCAAAGAGGACGTAATGGAAATCCAAAAACTTTCCAACGTCGTTATGGGTCGCAAGGTTCAGTTCAACGTGAACAAAGAACTGGATCAGGTGATAGTTACAATAGTAGATCCTGCAACCAATCAGGTTGTAAAGCAAATTCCGTCGGAGGATGTCCAACGGCTCAAAGTCAGAATACGCAAGACCATCGGTCTTCTGTACAAAGACGCAGCTGTGTGATTTTCCGCATCCGCAGGAACGTGGGAAATAACTTATGGCTGATATTGCAATACCTGGCGTCAGTGACAAATATAAGACAAATGATTATATCGAAGCACTGATGAACAAAGAGCGTGTGCCGCTGACAAGGGAGCAGGACGCGCTTGACGGGTATAAAGAACAGCAGTCCGCTTGGAACGGAGTGAGTCAGAAGATGTCCGCATTGAGGACAACAACGAAGTCACTCTACTCCTTCGACAACCCTTTTAACAACAAACTCGCTTCTTCAACTGATGAAAATGCTGTGACTGCGACCCCTGGCAGGGAGGCTGAAATCGGTTCTCTGAAAATCGATGTGATAAAGCCGGCGTCAGCAGACAGATTTTTGTCAAATGAACTGGAAAAAGACGCGACAGTTCCCAAAGGAAAGTACACCTTTCAAATCGCCGAGAAAAAAATATCCTTCCAGTGGAAGGGCGGCAAAATCAATGATTTCATAACTTCTCTGAATAAACGCGGCGGCGAATACGTCAAGGCTTCGCTCGTAGGTGTCAGCGGAAACAAAAAATCCCTTTTAATAGAGTCATTGAAGACTGGCTCTGAAAACAATCTCGTATTCAAAGATGACGCTCTGGCTTATGCCCTTAAAAACGGCTTGATTGAAAAGACAAGGCCCCAACTCACAGAATTCGGGTCCGACCCCAAGACATTTGTAAATCCACCGGAAGAGGCACAGAAACCGGCGGTCGAACAGGACGGAATGCCTGCGATGACAGTCGAAAATCTTTCGGTAGACTCAGAGGCGAAAAAGACAATCGTTCCGCCCAGGTCCGGCTATATGGTCGCGATTGACCCGGAGCTTTTAAAGACTGAGAGCGAGAAAATCGACTTTAAATTCTCACTTGAGCAGGTCGAAGACATAACAGAAGAACTCAACATAAAACGCACTACCCGCCCGGAGCTTCCAGAGGCAGGAAACGTAAACTACGACGAGATAACAATCGAAAATCAGGCTTCCGAGACAAATCTTCCGCCGGTTCCGGCAGAGCCTCTTGTCCCCATTACTGACGCGGCGGACTTTTACGTTCACACAGCAGGCGGAACAGAATACAAGCTTGACGTGAACGCGCTTGGAGTCGATGAGGAGACCGGAGTAAAGACAGTCTCAATCGTCCTCAAGGACTACCCGGACGCAGACGGTATCATAATCAGGAACAGGAACACCGGAACCCAGGTCACAGTATCCCCATTTGAGGCTTATGACGACAAGGACAATCTTGGCTACATGCCTGTCCACCCGGCGGACAAGTCAGGCGACGCGATTATAAAATACGAGGGAATCACAATCAACCGGCCGACAAACACGATTGACGACGTTGTTCCCCACGTGACGCTGAACATCCACAACAAGACGGAAAAGACCGCCACAATCAAAATCGACAACGACAAGGACGGGGCAAAGGACGCCCTTATTCAGTTCGTCGGAAAATACAACCAGACTCTGGCTGAAATCAACATACTAAGCTCAAACAAGCCTGAAATCATCAGCGAACTTGACTATCTGACTGACGACGAGCAGGAAGCCGCAAAAAAAAGGCTGGGCATGTTCCAGGGGGATTTTTCCCTCTCAAACGAAAGGACATCCATGCAGCACATAATCTCGGCGAACTACAAGTGGTCGGACACGGCTTTAGTGACAATGCTCTCCCAAATCGGAATCTCCACACGGGCATCAGGAAACGGAGGCGGCACATACTCCCCCAGCCAGATGCGCGGCTACCTTGAAATCAACGAGAACGAGCTTGACCAGAAGCTTGAGTCCAACATGGACGACATAAAAAATCTATTCGGCTATGACTCAGACGGCGACCTTGTGATTGACTCAGGAATCGGCTACCAGCTTGACCAGCAGCTCTCATCATGGGTCCAGTCAGGCGGAATAATCGCAACAAAGAACAGGGCTATTTCCACGAAAATCACGGCTTCCGAGAACAAAATCAAAAAGCTGGAGGACCAGCTTGAGGGCAAGGAAGCTCGGCTCCGGGCAAAGTACGGTCAGATGGAGGGAACCCTGAACAGTCTGAACGCCCAGTCAAATACAGTTCAAAACTGGGTGAATGGCGGCAGACAGCAGTAATTTTTGTGCTAAAACTGCTCTTTTCTGCCGATACTATATACATAGGAATATAATATGGATTTTTTTGTAAACGGCGAAAAAGTTGAGATTCAGCTTGAAAATGAAAAGACACTTGGAGAAATCTTGTCAGCATTTGAGACAGAATGCGCCAAGAACGAGGCTGCCACAATCAGCATAAAATTGAACGGAGAGGCGGTGACTGCTGAGATTTTTGACGAAGCCGGAAAAACTCCCGTCGATGAAATCAAAAAGCTGGAGCTTGGAGTCGTTTCCTCAATGGAGATTCTCACAGCCTTCAAGGCGGAGGCGAAATTCGCCCGTCAGATTGCAGGAGAGCTTGAGGAGCTGCCGGCAAAACTTCAGGCCGGAAAAGACAAGGAAGCCTATTCATTAATCACGAATCTTGCAGATTTAATCGATAATTTTTGCCATACGGCCACACTTTCCGCCCTTTTTCCGCAAAAGTATGGTACAATTACTTTAGGAGGAAAATCCATCAAGGAATTCTTTGCGGACTTCTCCACGATTCTGCGGGACTTTCAGGATGCCTTCTCATCAAAGGACACAGTTCTCATGGGCGACTTGGCAGAATACGAAATCAGTCCGAGAATCATTTCCTTGGCCGAAGCGGCTGAAAAACTCTGAGTTTTCGAGTCGACAAGTCAAATTCAGGAGGAAACAATGAAAAATAATTATACAAAAAATCTTCTGCGAGCCTCGTTTTCCTTTCTGGCAATTTTTTCGGCCACAAGTCTTTATGCCCAGACTGGCTCTCCCATTGCCGCAAGAACTGGAGGACTGATTGCAAACGTAATCGTAGGCTTTGTCTTTTTCATCCTTTTTTTCTCCATATTTTGGATTGTAAACAAAAGAATCACTACATACAAAAATTCCCCGGCATATCTTGAGAAGCAGAAAAATAAGCCGACTTCTGAAAAAAACATCTCGGAAGTTGCAAAAGAGGCCCAGCTTGTAAAAGAAGAAATCTCAATTCTGCGTGATATATTCGTAAACAAGCACAATACTCCCAACCTTATCTACCAGTTGCGTGACGTAGAGTCCACGGACCCCTTCTTTCAGGAAGAATTTCAAGAGCTGGACCAGCTTCAGGATGACGAAGCAAAATCCTTTTTGTTCAGCTTGAGACATAAAATTTTCACGAAATACCGACAGCTTTTAATTTTGCAGCATTCTCAGTCAATTCCTGTGAACACGATTTTCAGATGGACTCCTGAAAAAGGAATCCACTACAACCTCTTTTTGAAGGCGAACAACTCAAGCGGTATGTATGCCACGATTCCACCAATAATGTTGGACGAAAAGATAAAACCCGCCGCCCTCACAAAAGTTTCTCTCAATTTTGAGCCTAAAAACGGTTTCCCCTACCAGATGGAGGCGAGAATAGTCCGCTACGACAAGGCGAAAGACGGAACACCTCTTGTTGTCCTTGCCCATACTGGAAACTTAGTCCCCCTGTCAAAACGAACGGCAGTCCGCGTGGAGTTGAACACAGAATGTCAGTTCTCATTCGTGAAAGCCGAGGTAAACGGGAAAAAAACAGTCTACAACCATGCGGAAAAGACGCACCCAGGAACCCTTGAGGACGTTTCTTCCGGCGGATGCAGAATCGTGACCAAACTGCCGATTAAAGCCGACCAGTACATCTACATAAAGGGATTGCTAGGTAGCCAGAGCGAGGAGGAAGCTATCGGAATCATCATCCGAACAACCCAGACCAGGGACAACACCTTCATCCTCCACATACGTTTTGTGAAAATCGCCAAAAAGGCTGTAAATAAAATCATGGCAGTCGCCTGCGGTTATAAATCAGCTGGCTAACAAAAGATTCTATCTTTTGGGTTGACGACTAGATTTCTATGGAGTATCTTAATATAACATGAAAGTTCTTGAATTAGCAGGACTTAGGGGTGATGATACCTTTATCTATTACCGACGGTCTTATACAGCAACAGCAAAAATTCAACTCGTCATGCAGACTGTCGATATAAAAATCGCTTTCACAATCGAAATGGATCCTTTGGGACAGAAGACAATCTTTGTCGACTATCCGGCAGGAACTAATTTCGACTACCCTGTCATGCCCATTACTAAAGCACTGAAGACTTTCATTCTAGATTTGGACAACCAAGGATCCCTACCATCAGCATGACTTTCATCACACATTCAGCCGAGGAGACAATTGAACTCGGCAAAAAAATCGGCTCCCTTTTGGCACCCGGCGACATAATCGCCATGCAGGGAACACTGGCAGCCGGAAAAACGACAATCACAAAGGGAATCGCTGATTCTCTCGGAGTAAAAGACACAATCACCTCCCCCACCTTCTGCCTGATTTCAGAGTACGAGGGAAAAATGCCCCTCTACCACATGGACGTTTACCGTCTTGACGGTGCGGAAGACTTTATCAATTTGGGCGTTGATGATATGCTCTACGGAAAAGGCGTGTGCCTGATTGAGTGGAGCGAGAAAATCATGGAAGAACTTCCTGATTCTACAATAATACTTAGACTCGAACCGCTTGAAGAAGGCAAAAACGACCGGAAAATCACGATTGAAAACTGGCCGCACTCGCCTATCAACGGGGAAAATCAATGAACGCACTTGTAATAGACTCATCATCTTCGCGCCTGAACATCGCGGCTAAAAAAGGCTCTGTGATGGCGCAGGCGACTTTGGATATCGGGGCAAAGCAGTCCCAGTCAATGCTACCTCTGATTGACTGGCTGTTAAAGCAAATCGACCTAACTCCAGCAGAACTTGACTACACGGCTCTGACAAAGGGGCCGGGCACTTTTACCGGACTTAGAATCTCCTTTGCCGCGCTAAAGTCAATACAGCTTGCAAGCGCAGACAAAGTGAAAGTCTACGCGATTCCGACTTTGAAAGCCTACGCCGCCCCATACGATTTTTTTGACGGACTTGTAGTTTCTGTAATCGACGCGAAAAAGAACCAGTTCTTCGCAAGAATTTCAGACGGGGAAAAAGTCATTATGGAGGCAAAGGACACAAACGTTGAAGAAGTCCTTGCCGAGATAAAAAAGTCTGGAGAGTCAAAGAAAATCCTTACCGTAGGACCTGACGCGGCGAGTTTCGCGGAAATCTTGAAAAAAGCGGACGCTTCCCTCGATGTTAAGGCCGCGAAAGTCCTTCCATACACGACTGACGTTCTTTTTGATTTGGCCGAGAAAATGATTGTAGAAAATGCCGCCCCTCTTGAAGACTACGAGGGGCCTGACTACATGAGAAAAAGCGAGGCCGAGCTGGCCTTGGAAGGGAAATAGCCCCCCACAATCAGGGGGGTAAATCACTTTAAGAGGTGTGACAGGGACTCAAGAGAGGTCGCGCCGGCAGCGGCTTCCTTGTTCTGGTCTTGGATTGCATTGAAGACCTCCTGGCGGAAAACCTTCACGTTCTTCGGCGCCTCAACGCCTATTTTTACCTGGTCGCCTCTAACCTCAATAATCGTGATTGTTATGTCGTTTCCAATTTTGATTTTTTCATCGACTTTTCTGGAGAGAATCAGCATTTTATTTACTCTCCTTTGACTTTTTCAGGAGCGGCTCCTTTGTGGTCCATTTTGTGTCATTCAAAACGACCTGCAAGGCCTTTCCGTTCTTCCGGTTGATTACAAGCGGCCCCTGCAGATTAGCAGTGACAGGCTTTCCGTTTGCCGGAACAGTGACAATCGCAAAGACCACGACATCAGCCGGAGACTTCACCCCGATTTCTGCGAGAGTCTTGTCGTCAACATCAAGCTCGTATTCAGGCTCTATCGCGAAGGGATCCACCATTATAAAAGCAAGCCCCGACTCATCCAGAGACTGCAACCACAAAAAAGGCTCGTACTCAGCCTCGATTATCGCGAACTTGTGGAATTCCTCAAAACCGAAGAGGCCGGCCGGAAAATCAACAAGATTTTTTTCCTCAACCTGAACGGTTCCCATTGTTTTAGTTTTGACATCCATAGTTTCACTTCCTCCCTGAAGCGTTTATATTGTTGTTAATTAATTCATCGCATGTAGTTTAAAAGCGACGAAGAGTACATCTTCCCGGCGTTTGAAAGAGTGGCCTGCTGGGTGTACTCAAGCATCTTCTGGTCTGTAATCGCCTGAGTCAAATCCAAATCCCCTTCCCTCGCAACCTGGGCAGTGACATCGAGCGCGGACTTAGAGTTTCTCAGAATGTCGTTAGAAGCCCTCTCGTAGTCGGAGCCAGATTTTGCGACCCTCGTGACAAGGGAATTGATTCCAGAGTCAAGGGAGGCAAGCACACGGCCACCGATCGCCTCGGAGTCACCACGGTACATGGCATCGCGCAAAGAGATTACGGCATCAAAAAGAGATCCGCCGGAAACTCTCACAGAGTCTCCAAGATTATAGGGGGGCTTCTGGCTGGAGTCCTTGATGATTCCAAGCTGGTTCAAAGTTGAGCCGGACAAATCCTCAAGCCAAAGCTGGTGGGCATCGGTCGTCTCAAAATTCAAGCCCTTTGTAATCGGATCAAGGAAAGCCTTTACGGCAGCACCAGAGTCGTTGATTTTTGCGATTAAAGAAGAAACGTTGTCGCCGACCTCGACAAAAACCTTCTGGCCGTCGATGTTGAGAACCCCGTCCTCCTGGGCCTGCCATGCGGTGGCATCCCGGCCGGAGAAAATACGCTGACGCTCAGCCCAGAATACCCGGTTTCCGGCCTTGTCGACAGATATATATTTGTTCTCGTCAACCTCAATTTTATTCTGGTCAATCGTTCCGTTGTAGCGGACGTTTGAAATCAGGGGAACTGTGGAACCTTCAACGGCTCCAAGCTCCACCTCAAATGGAGTTGACTCGGTGTTGGTTCCTGCGAAAATAGCCTTTCCGTCAGGACCGACAGCGTTTGCGTTCTGGACAAGTTCGCCCAAAAGTTCGTTGACTTCAACGGCCATATTTTTGAGGTCGTCTTTAGTGTATACTCCGTTTGCCCCGGTAACGGCAAGCTCCCTAACCCTCTGCATGACCTGGAGGGAATTGTTCATGTAGCCCTCGGAATAGTTGAACTGGTCGGTCAGGGTCTCGGCGTTTTTCTGAAAATTGTTTACGCGGGTAAGATATGACTGGTATTTGACAAGGTGGCCGGCTGCCACGGGGTCGTCACGCAGCTGTGTGATGCGCTGCTGGGTGCCAATCTGATTGTTTATTTTGTTCAGACGGCTCTCCTGGCTGCGCAAGTGGTACTGCGTCTGGTTGTTGTTCATCTGACTGGAAATCCTTTTCATATCTTACTCCTTTAAAGCCTCGGCGGCAGCCGCGCACCATGGAACTCGTAACGAAGTTTCGAACGAGGTGCGGATAGCAGTTGAGGACTTTAGAACGCAACTGCCCATGATAAAAATTACACGGATGTAATTTTTATCATGCCTCCTTAGTATTTTATTAATCAAACTCCCAGGCGGTTGATCACTGTGTCGAGCAGGGAGTCAATCACTGTGACGAACTTTGCGGCGGCGTTGTATCCGTGCTGGAATTTGATGATTTCGGCAAGCTCCTCATCGATGTTAACGCCGGAAATCGAGTCGCGCATGTCACGAAGGTCGTTCATAATCGCGGTCTGGCTTATCATATTTGTCTCGGCCTGCTCGCCCTTGAGACCAACGTTTGTCACGCTTGAGGCGAAATAGTCGTCAAAAGTCTTGTCCTTTCCAATCATGACGTGGGTGTTGCGGATTGAAGCGATCTCGACAGCTGCCCTTCCGTCACCAATCATGGCCTCTCCCCTGGTGTTGGGGTAAGCGGCTCCGACAGAGAGAACGTCCGTGCGGATTGCCTCGTTCACGGCGATGTAGCCTGACGGATTCAAGACCGGAGCCACGGCGTACTGGCTCTGCAAGGCGTTAACCGCGTCAACCTGGTTGAAGTCGTATGCCCCATCGCTTCCTGAAGCCTTCAAGATTCCAGAGTAACCTGCAAGGAACATGCCAGAGTCCTCAACGTGGCGGATCACGAAGTCTGGGTTCTCCATTGAGGATGCGGTTGTCGCCTTCAAGACAAGATGATTGTCGCGGTCGAGATAAGCCTTGACCTCACCGTCTGAGTCGTTGATTCTGTTGATTACAGCCTCGATTGTGTCGGTCGGGTGGTAGGGAACTGTCACATTGCCGGATTTTCCAGAGAAAGTCATAGTTCCCTCAAGTCCAACTTTGTCCTGGGGATTCAATGCGTTAGTTCCTGTGAAGCGGAAGATGTATGACGAGTCGTCAGCGCCGTCTCCGTTGCGGTCAAAGTTTCCGTTCAAGTTTGTGACAAAGGGTCTCTGCGTGAAAAAGTCGAGTCCTGTCACATTGTTTGCTCCGATTGCGTTTCTGTGAACATCGTTGACCAAATCGGCGAAGTTCATGGCCATTGTGTTCAAAGTCTGAATCTCACCTCGGATATCAACGTCGCGCAGCTCGATTAAGGCACCGAGAGAGCCGCCAGAAATCTTGGCCTTGTTGCCGGTGTCAGCCCATACGACAGTTGAATAGCCCATGTTGTCGGTGTTAGACACGACATCGAATTTGCGGGCAAGGCTTCCCTGGACCAAAATGTTTCCGTCAACGTGGACCATGAACTCATCGTTGTCGCGGAGGTCTGTCGTAACGTTGACCATCTGTGAAAGCTTTTCAACCAAAAGGTCGCGGCGGTCGAGAAGGTCGTTGGGGTTGTCGCCCATGGCCTTTGCGCGGACGATTTCCCCGTTAATCTGGGCGATCTGCTTTGTGTACTCGTTGACCTGCTTTACGGTGGCCTCGATGTCGCCGTTGATCAAAGTCCCCACCCCCTCCAAAGAATGGAAGCGGCCGTTGATTGAATCGGTCAGGGTGTCAGCCCTTGTGACGACAGCCTGGCGGGCGGCCTTGCTCTCAGGATAAACAGAAAGCTCCTGCCATGACTGCCAGAATTTATCCATATTCGTGCGGACTGAGACATCGTTAGGCTCGTTGTAAATCTGCTCAATCATCTCATAGTATTTTGAGCGGGTAGTCCAGTATGACTCCTCGTTTCCCTGGGCGACGATTCTCTGATCCAAAAGCTCATCGCGGAGGCGGCGGATTGACTCGATTGAAGTTCCCTGGCCAATCTGGCCGGGAGTCTCCGCCCTCTCAAGGTCTGGCCTGTAAATGGGGTCGAAAGTCTTTACCTGAACCCTCTGGCGTGAATAGCCCTCGGTGTCGGCGTTAGAAATATTGTGGCCGGCAGTCGTAATCTGCTGGGTGTGAGCCATCAGGCTCCTCTTACCGATTTCAATTGCTCCGAATGAATTAGCCATATATCTTCCTCCAATCTCAGTTACGAATTAAACTACCTTATTAAGGACCATGCTCTGCAATTCCGGCTTGCGGATTTTTCCGTCCCTTGAATACAAAGTGTTGCGGCTTGCGGGAACGGCCGAGTCAAAAACCCCCTGCAAAAATTTCCGGGTGGTCATGATGAACTCGTTCAAAACCGAATTCTCAACCTTGGATTTTTGCAATTTTCCGCGGACCTGGCTCAAGACCGGCGCGATTTCCTCGTCCTGGCTCAAGTTGATTCCCTCTGAAAGCTTCGTGCGTTTTTCCTCAAGCTCCGCAAAATCGTCACTCAAGGACTGCAAGGAAGCCATGCACTTTGCAAGGTCGTCCCAGTTGCGCTCCCTGACGCAGTTGTGGACTATTTCCTGCTGCTTCAAAATCACGTCGAGAAGGGAATTTTCTTCCTGCATGACTGAAATCAGCTCTTTTTTCTGTTCAATAATCGGGTCGTCTTTTTGTTCAAGTTCTTCAGCCATAAGTCCTCGCGTGAAAAAATTTCTTTTTATCTCTTTAATCATCGGAATTTAAGCGGCGCAGATTAAGCAATTCTTTACATTTTTTTTCTTTTTTGGGCGCAAGATTTATCTGCCTCTCCGCCTTTGAACCGAACCCCAAAAGTTGGACACTTTTGGGAGAAGAAAATGGGAAGAAGA
>CAMOIE010000006.1 GCA_946615905.1 uncultured Treponema sp.
ACCTGTTGAGTCAATCTTGAAGTTGTCAAGGTAGCCCAATGTGTAGCCGTCCTGGTAGAAAGCCTTTGTTGAAGACTTTGAGGCAGACTGGGTGATTGTGTCGCGCATGGAGCCGATTGTTCCAAGGTTGATGTTCATGGTCTGGCGGGCGGGAGTTCCGTCCTCGTTGGGATTGGCGTCAGGAACATTGTATGAAGCCTGGAGGATAATCTCACCATCCGGGTTTGAGTTGTTGTTGGCTGAGTCAGTCACAGAGCGGAGAGTTCCCATGTTGTCGAATGAGACATAGAAGAAGTTCTCCTCGCCGTCAGTGGTTCCGAGTCCGATTCTTGTCTGACGCTCGTCAGCGGCCTCCGGGTCAATCTGAACTTCTGCTCTCCAGCGGTTGGGGTTTCCCTCGACCGGAGCTTTTGTGAAGTTCACTGCCAGCTGGTGGGCATTGCCGAATGAGTCGTAGATTTTGAATTCAGTGTTCCAAGTTCCCTTTGCGATGTCCGCTTCTGTCGGATTGTCGGGAATCAAGGGAGTGTTCTTGTTGAGGTTGCAGGCAAAGTTGATGTTCTGGGTAGCCTTTGCCGGGTCTTTTGAGCCGACCGGAATCGTGATGTCAGTGGGGCTTGCGGCTGTCTGGACAATCATCTCGCCGTTAAGCTCGCGGGCCATCCATCCCTGAACGCGGTAGCCGTTTGATGGATTCACAAGTGTTCCCTGGTTGTCGAGAGAGAATGCACCGGCGCGGGTGTAGTAGGTCTTCTCACCGTTTTTTTCGATGAAGAAGCCGTTTCCCTGAATGGCGACATCAGTTGAGATTCCTGTTGACTGCAAGTTTCCCTGAGTGAAAACAGTGTCAATCGCTGCGACAGTCATTCCAAGTCCAACTTCCTTGGGGTTCACACCGCCGACTTCCTCAGTCGGTTTTGCGGCTCCAGAAAGCTGCTGGCTGATCATGTCCTGAAAGTTCACGCGACCGCGTTTAAAACCTGTCGTGTTGACGTTGGCGATGTTGTTGCCGATTACGTCCATTCTTGTCTGGTGATTCTGCAAACCTGAAACACCTGAATAAAGTGATCTCATCATATAGCTACCCTCTTAACAATTTACAATTTACACTGAACAATTTCTCAGTTGTAGACGGCCTTGATTCTGTCCATGTTGTAGAAGACTCCGTTCACCTGAACCTGCGGGTTCTCGCCACGGGTCGCCGCGTCAACGACTCCTGTTGAAACCGCCCCGTTGTCCTCAATCTGAACTGTGCGTCCCAAAACAGACTGTGCCTCACTTGAGTTCACAAGTGCCTGGAGCTTCTGGAATGACTGGTTCATGTTGCTCATCTGCTCAAGGGATGAGAACTGGGCCATCTGTGCGATGAACTCGGTGTTTTCCATCGGGCTTGTGGGATCCTGGTTTGTCATCTGAGCCATCAGGAGTTTCAAAAAGTCATCCTTTCCGAGTTCCTGGCTGGGCTTTCGGCCGTTGACGTTAAGAGTCTTGTTGTAAAAGTCAACCGCCATCTGATTTTTGGCTTTTTCCTCAGGACTCATCATCGCCAAGTCTGACAATGATTTTGTGCCCTCAACAGAATTAATTCCCGTCATGTCCATATCTTCTCCATTTCTCCTAAGCTACGATGTCAACCGCGTAGTCGCCGCCGGAAGTCCAAGAGCCTTGAGAGGGGCTGTCCATCTGTGTGACAAACTCGCCGTAGCTCTGGCTCGCCATAAAGAATCCGTCTGAATTCTGCTGGTTATTGTTCTGTCCGTTCTGGGCAAAACTCTGGTTATTCTGACCGCCAAAGTCCAAATTGAATGAACCGGCCTCGAATCCCTGCTGGGTGAAGGCCGCTTTCAATTCGGCAATCGAAGACTTAAAGGCTTCGTAGGCTTCCTGCGAATGAACAGTGATTTGCCCTGTAATTACTTTATCGGAAAGTGAGAGCGCAATCTTAACATTTCCCAACTTTTCCGGGTGCAAAATCAAATTGATAGAGCCTTTGTTTCCGTCCTTCAAGACGATGTTGCCTGCACGGACGAATTCGGGGGCATTCTCAGCCACGGCATTGTTGAGCATCGCCTGGAATGTGGAGCCGTTCGCGCTTGCAGTCTGGGAATTGGCGGAAGTAATGTTCTGCTCAGCTCCATGAGCCATCTCCAAAGTCATCTGGACAGACGGTGTTCCGTCAGAATTGTAGTTCACGTTGAGAGCCTGTTTTTCCGCTGACTTTGCGGCGGCTTTTACGGCAACGTTCTTATCCTCGACATTCTGGCTTGTGCGAAAGTCATGTACAGTAAACTGGACTTTTTTGCCCTTCTCGCCCAGGTCTTTTGCGTCTTTTTTATCATTGAGGTCGTTCTTTGAGTCAAGGCGGGCGTTTTCAGCGGTGAATTTCGCATTCTTTTCCGCCGCTGCCAAAAAGTCTTTCGGGGACTCAAGGGCAAGCTCCTGGGCATCCTGCAAAAGCTGCTCTGGATTCTGGCTCATTTTAAGAAGGTCATCGAGATTCTCAGCGTTCTTCAAAAGCTCATCGAGGTCTGCCGAGGTCAAATCTTCAATATTTATGCCATGACTTGCCTCTGTCTTTGAGAGCCAGTCAATTTCTTTTGCTGTAACTTTTTCTGCCATAAATTCTCCTTCGACCTCCTTAAGATTTTTTACATTTTCATTTGACTTTTTTTGATTCTGAACCAGACGATTCAAAAGTGAAAGCTGGCGGGCGAGTGAATCAGAAAGCTCTGACTTCTCTTTTTTGTCATTTTCGGAATATTTTTTTACACTTTCTTCTTTGGAGTCAGATTTTGAGACTTTTTCGTCTTTAGAAGTTTTTTCAGCTGCTTTAGAGTCTGCAACTTCCACATTCGCGGCATTGACATCAGAATCCATTTTTTCGACTTTCTGGACTTCCTGATTTTTCTGGCCTGGATTTGCAGAAATCGGTTCTTTTTCGACTTTTTCTGATTTTTTGTTCATGCGGGCTTCTTCGAGCCTTTTATTCTGGGCTTCCGTCTCGGCACGGAGAGAATCCAAAAATGAAGTATTTTCTCCAGAAGTTTTCGGTGCTTCCTTTTGAATCTGCGGAATGAACTGTTCCAGTGACTGAGACTGGTTTGACTGATATGCCTGAAGTAACTGCATCTGAGACTCCTAAAAGAATTCCGCTTTTTGCAGGATTCTTCTTTTAGATAATCGTCAGATTTTTTTGGTCAGTTAAGGATTTTTTTACTGAAAATTACGGAAAAAGGGAGGATTTTTAGTCCAAGGTTTCCGGCTTGTTGGCCATCTTACGCTGAATTTCTGCGGCGCGGGCTGCGTCCATATTCATCAGCCATACGGAAGACAGGGATGCAGAACCTGCGGCTGCGGCAACCTCATCTTCCTTGCGGAGAATGTCGATAACGTCCTGGTCGTCCATTTTCTCAAGCTGGGCGACAGCGGTTTTAGGAGGCATACTTGAAAGATAGGTCACGCTGGTCTCGATATTGAGCTTGCGGTCATCGTATTTTTTGACCTCATTGTTGAAAGTCTTCTCTCTCTCTTCCTGTGACTTCTGCCTGTCCTCAAGTTCCTTAGCGACGGCCTCATTCTGATCCTCGGCGCGGGAAATGTCGCTCTCACGCTTGTCCAGCTCCTCCTTTCTCAAATCAAGGGCCTCAAGCCTTTTTGCAAGGCGGTCATCGTCCAAGTCGGCGACGAGGGGTTTTGTTTGTGTGGAAGTAATCGAAGTCTGCGGGGCAAGGCCGAAAATCTTATAGACAGGGGTAAAAAGTTTTTTGGCATTCACTACGCCCAGATAGTCAAACCACATAAGTCCACCCAATGCCATGATTATAATCAAAAAGAGAAGGACAATAGATTTTCCGATTCCGTGACTGCGTGCCATATTAAATCTCCCACAAAATACTTCTATAATTTTATATTATAAATAAATTTAATTCAATTCAACGCCGATACAAAAGCCCAAGCTAGAAATTCATGTTAAAAAGCAAGGATCCGTCAATCCGCCTCTCATCATCTTCCCGGTTGATATGGTAATTGATTTTACCGCCCAAAGAAAAAAGATAATTTGAGGAGGCAAAAAATCCCGTATTCGGGGTCAATTGGAATTCACAGCCGGCCGAAATTGTATCACTATAATCATCGGCAGAAATTTCTTTTACTATTGTATTTGTTTTGCGGATATCCCAAAATTTTTCACTTTCATAAGAAATCTTGCCGGTGTATGAGGCAAATAGCACTATTCTGTTCAAATAAAATGACACAGCAGGTATTCCCCTTTGAATCTCAAAGTCGTGGAGAATTAGCTTTCCGGAGAACGAGGCACAATAGTCCTGTTCAGGAAAAATACTTGCAGAAGCTGACAGGGGGAAGGGGCCAGGCAGACAGAATCCAACTGTTGCACCGCAGTTGTAGTATTTTTTCGCCTCAACCCTAGTAATCTTAGTCTTCCTTGACTGGTTCAAAAAAGGCTTTACATAAAAACCAAAAATCTGGCTGTAGCCCGGACGGACTGTATGTAGGGTTGAAAAAATCAAATATTCATAGGCAGAAAATGCATGCCGCCTGTCATCAGACCGTACGACTTTCCTCTTATCACTGTCGGTAGGGTCTTTTACCGTATCCTTGGCCTTTCCGTAAAAATAGGAACCTTCCGCCCCAGCCTTCAGAGAGAATACCGACCTTGAGAAAATTCCGACTGACGTTGATGCCGAATTGTATGTTTGCAAAAATCCACCGGAGTCAAAAGTCACGGAACCTGACATTGAAAGAGCGGCCATATCGTTACCGGCCGTAAATGAAGCTCCTCCTCCCCCAGCTTTTGCAAGAGGACTGTAGCCGCCTGTAACAGAAGTTCTTAGCCCGCACCAGGGATCCGAAGTCATATATGTTGCCCCTAAAAGGCCGGAAAAGGATTGCTTCAAGTCGGATGAATAGATTCCAACCTGCCCCAAGGGGATAAAGGCACCTCTAAAACAATATGAAAAGGGATTGTAAGAAAGAACGTTGATTTTTTCCTGGCCAGATTTTTCAGTGGAAAGGTCTTGCCCCTCTTCTTCCGGCAAAGAGTCCTCTCCCTGACCGGCTGGCTGGATTAAGATTCCCTCATAAAAGTCAATTTTTTCAGCAGGAATCCAATACACTTTTGAAGTCTCATAAAAATCAGCGGCAGAAAGCAAATTAGACCCGTCAAAAAAACAGTCGCCAAATGCCCCGGAATAATCATAGCTGGCAAAGAAAATTTTCTCACCTTCAGGGGAAAATTCCAGATATGCAGGGCGCGGAAGCATTTCCAATCCAATTTGCGCCCACGAAAAATAAAGTCTGGGATTTCCGTTTTCATTTTTTGCAGCATGGAGATTGTGCAAAATCAGGCCAAGCCCATCATTAAGACCTTCAAGCGGCTGGGCAACCTTGAGGGAAGCAATTTTTTTTCCATCGGCAGAAAATGAGTCGATTCGCCAGTAAAGGCCATTCTTAATTATGCAGGAGAAATTCTCACCGCCGTCACTGGCAAATGAGGGACTTATTGAAGTCACAATCTCATCATTCTCAAGAGGGAGGGATATTTTTTCCCCATCAAAGGCATTTTTTTCATTCAGGGCAAAAATCGTAATTTCATTTTTTCCGGGGGCAAAATTATAGGCCGCCAAAAAGTATTTTCCGTCCGCACGGACGACCGCAGGAGAGCGAAGGCCGTTTCCGCCAGGATAAATTTTTTCATCATTTTTTGTATCCCAGATGAAAATCTCTGACTTCACATTCGACCGGCTCTTGTAATATCCGACAGCAAGGAATCTTCCGTCAGAGCTTGCAGAAAGAGAGGTTATTCCAGTGGCAAACATGACTTTTTTAGCCTTTTCATAGGAGCCTATAGTCTTTTTGCAAAAGAAAATACCTTTCGAGGCAGAGTCGTAAAAATAAAAGCCCCCGTCAAAATTGGCAAGGCAGGAAACTTTTGTATTTTTGTTTTTATACGGGGCAGGGGCAAAAAATTTGTAGTCATCCTGATTTGCAGCCAGATCCAACGTCAAAGGCATAAGAGAAGATTTAAAATCCTTCCATGCACTTGTGACAGAAATTCCGTAGGTCTTTTTAAAAACTCCTGCCACAAAAGAAAGGGAAGTCCAAGTTCCGGCATTTTTCCAAAATTCCCCGTATTTTTCCATTCCGTAAGTCTCTTGCAGGTATCTGGCAAACATGGAGCCAAAAATATAAGAGTCACTTCCGCCGGGGGGTGTGTCCCTTGCACCGGTAACATCGCGCCATGATGGAAAACGGTTTTCCAAAATCGCCTGGTAGACAATCTGTGTTGAATATGGATCGTTAAGTCGACCGTTCAAACCGTCCGCAGACTCAAAGGAAACAGTCGCCCCCTCTGACCAAAACTGAGACAAAGAAAGCCATGCAGGATTCAGGACATCTGCAAAAACCGAAGACATACCCCGCCAAAATGCTGACTTCATGTTGAAAGTGACCGCATGAGTCAGCTCATGATAGAAAATTGACTCTATCGGCCGTTCAAACATATCGAGATTGTTTTCCGGCGGATTATCATACAAAACAATTCTGTTGTAAAAAATCGCCGTAAAATAGGCGTTCGTCATTTGAACTTGCCTCGTCAGAGTGACAGGAAAATGTTCAAAACCGAGCTTTTCAAGAGGATAATTGAGTTTTCCAGCAATTTCATCAAGATAGCCGTCAGCAACCGCTGCGATTTTTTTTGCAGAAGCCACGCACTCTTCTGGGTAAATTATGTCAAAATGCTGGGTCCTTATTTTCTGCATTTTTCCAGCCCCGGTCAGTTCTCCAGTTTTGGAAAAAAGCGAAAATAAATTCAAGAATAAAAAAGCGAGGAATATGACTCTCTTCAATTATTTGTCACCTATTTGTCACATTGACTATTTTTATTCCAGCGCGCCAACGGCAGTTCCAAGAGTGATGTCATTTTCCATTGAAATCAGCTCAAAGTGAATTCCGCGTTTTTCAGTCAGGAATTCAAGGAGAAGGCGGGAAACCATCTCTTTAAGTCCGTAGGTCTTGTGGAAAGTCGTGCCGTCACAGAGGACGCAGACAGGCTCCGATGATTTTTTCCCCTCGCCCGTCATCAAAACGCTTGTGGCTATGATTGCCGCAGCATAAGAGGCCGACCTGCTGACAGCTGCCATTGAAAGCTCGTGAATAAGCTCGACATCTTCTTTTGTGGCGGCCGCATTGGAAAGAAGGCCCTCCTTTGCCGGGAAGTGCATGAAGAGGTCAGCGTCAAAAAGCCCCAGGCTGTCAATGCCCAAGATATTCTTGCAAGTCTCCTGAGAAAAAAGCCCCTCTTCTGAAGCAGAACGCAAAATCTGCAAAATCACGCCGCCCAAATATGCCCCGGACGACGCCTTTTCAATCAAAGAAAGCCCCTGATGCTCCCTGCCCTTGTCCAAGGCAATGTCAACGTCGGAGGATTTTATATTCGAGAATTTGCCGCACTCGCAGTCGATAATCTGCCGGTCGATTTTATAGGCAGGGTCAGTCTTTTGGATGTAGGCTGCGTTAAGACCTGTTCCCAAAATAAAGCCGACATAAGAAGAATAAGACTTTCCTCCGCTGTCAGCCGCGCCTGCCAAAAGGGCGGAAACGGTGTCGTTCATCAGAGAGATTCCATTGATTTTGCTCCAACCCAAGGACTCCAGTTTTTCCTTCAGGTTTTTGCCGATTGGAAGCCCCAGAACGGAGGAAGCCTTAATTTCCTTTGTAAAGCAGGTCGGAATTCCATCGCCTTCCTTTGTGATTTCCATCGGATATGAGAAGCAAAAGCCGATTCTGTCAGCCTTATCCTTTAGATAGGAAATATTTTCCGCAATCGTGTCGAAGAATTCCTCTTTTGAGACCTCGCACTTGATTCCCGGCATGGAAGTTTTTTTTAAGTCAGAAATCGATGGCTTTCCCTCAGCGTCAAAAGTGACAAGGCAGGAGCGGAAATTCGTTCCGCCCGCATCGATTACGATTACCTTCTGATTTTTCGGCGGATTTTTCGGGATGTCCGCCCAAGTGCGGATCATGTCGCTGTCGGATTCTTTGCCGGAAAGTCCGGCCTTCATGTCGGCCATCAAATCGCTGACAGTTTTTTCAATGTCAGGGCAATTTTCAAAATTGTGCTTTTTCAAAAAAGAAGAAATTTTTTCATTCATAATGAGACATTATAAAGCACAAATCAAAGTAAAGAAAGTTTCTTTTTTGCATTCTCCAACAGATTATGCACCAGAGTGAACGTCCGGTCGGAGTGGAGGAAAAAACTATCATGCGGCAAAGGGGCGAATAGTGACCCACATTTGACAAATTTCCACACCAGCCTTAAACTTATCCCATGCCTGCACAAAATGCCCACCTTGCCCTATCATTGATTGACGAGATTGAACCCGTCCTTGACGCTGCGGAACGATCTCTTTCTTCCGCCCGCACATGGGGAATCATTGACATGTTCGGTGGAGGATTCTTCACAGACTTAATCAAGCACTCAAAACTCCGCAATGCCCAAAATTCGATGGACGAGGCCTCCTACCTGCTCTCTCAGCTCCAGCAGACTCTCTCGCAGATACAGGTTCCGGCAGACTCAGACATGAGACTCGGGGGCTTTTTGACTTTCGCGGACTTTTTCTTTGACGGAATCTTTGTAGATGCCTATGTCTTCTCAAAAATTCTCTCAAGCCTAGACCACGTGCGCACGCTCCAAGACCGCCTAATCCGGCTCCGCGACTATCTTGAGCGGATGTAAATGCCTTCATAAAAATTTGACTAAATTCCCTCCTAAACGTAAAATAGAGCGATAATGTCGGTTTTTACCGCAGATGCTGTCGGTAAACGCTGGAGAAAAACATTAGGGATTTTATTTTACGGAGTCTTTTATGGCTGAAAAAATTGAAAACAGCACGATAAACAGCGCGCTTTTCACCGACTTTTATGAACTGACTATGGCTCAGGGCTACTGGAAAAACGGCATGAATCAGGACGTAGTGTTCGACATGTTCTTCCGCCGCCAGCCCTTCAACGGGGGATTTTCCGTCTACGCGGGAATCGGAACCCTCCTCAACGCAATCACTGACTTTTCATTCAGCGAGAGCGACATTGAATATCTCAAGAGCCTAAACATGTTTGAGGACGGCTTCCTTGACTACTTGAGAACTTTCCGCTTTTCAGGCGACATGTGGGCATTCAACGAGGGAACGATTATCTTCCCACAGGAGCCGATTGTCCGCATCCACGCAAACTTGATTGAGGCCCAGATTATCGAGGGCCTTGTATTGAATCACATAAACTTCCAGAGCCTTATCGCCACAAAGACGGCCCGCATCTGGCTTGCCTCAAAAAAAGGAGCGGTCATGGAATTCGGCCTTCGCCGCGCCCAGGGACCGGACGGTGCTATGTCTGCCACAAGGGCGACTTACATCGGAGGAGCAGCCGGAACCGCAAACACTCTGGCAGGAAAACTCTACGGAATCCCTGTCATGGGAACTATGGCCCACTCTTGGGTGATGGCCTTCCCCTCAGAGCTTGAGGCATTCCGCGCTTATGCCAAAATCTACCCGTCAAAGTCAGTCTTCTTGATTGACACTTATGACACGTTAAAATCTGGAATCAAAAACGCGATTATCGCGGGAAGCGAGCTTGTCGAAAAAGGCTACAACTTCGGTGTCCGCCTGGACTCAGGTGACATCTCATATCTGACTCGCGAAGTGCGCAAAGAACTCGACAAGGCAGGATTTCCCCAGGCGACAATCACAGTCTCAAACGAGCTGACCGAGGAAATCATCAGCACCCTGGTCTCAAACGACACCCCGATAAATTCCTGGGGAGTCGGAACCCACATGGTCACGGGCGGCAACGAGTCTTCTTTCACAGGAGTCTACAAGCTGGCAGCCCGCCACGACAAGGCGACGGACACAGTGGAGCCAGTAATGAAATTCTCCTCAAGCCCGGAGAAAATGACAAACCCCGGAATCAAAAACGTCTACCGCCTCTACGACGAGAACGGCAACGCGGCCGCTGACATAATCGCCCTTGAGGGGGAGAAAATCGAGGCCGGAAAAGAATGCCGCTACTATCACCCCATGGTCGACTACCGGCAGTTCTCATTCAAGGCGGCAAAAGTGGAGCCGCTTTTACATCAGGTCGTCAAGGATGGAAAGAGAATCGGGGAGAAAAAGAGCGAGGCGGAGACACTCCGCATAGCCCGCGAAAACATGCGCCGTCAGCTTGAATCTTTCGATGACTCATACAAGCGGATTTTGAATCCACACGTCTACAAGGTCTCCCTCTCAGAAGGACTAAAAGACCTCAAGATGGACTTTATAAAGAAGAACGTACGATAAAAAAGTCTTCAGGACTTTTTTATCTGACAGAAAACGGTCAGGCCGTTTTCTGTCTTTGCAAATGCACGATAAAAAAGTCTCCAGGACTTTTTTATCTGACAGAAAAAAGAATCCCGGCCGCTTGACCGGGATTTTTTGTTTTAAATCGAATTGTTAATCTATAGACCAAGGACCTTTGCTTTTTTAGCCTTGTATTCGTCTTCTGTAATCAGCCCCTTGTCAAAAAGGGACTTCAATTCTTTTAGTTCATTTTCAGTTTTGGAAAGGTCGTCAGAGGAAGGAGTTTTTTCACTTTCTGCCTCAATTGCGGAATCAGCTTTCTCGACAACTTTTTCTTCAACCTTCTCGGAAGACTCACCATTCGGCTCGGCTGTTCCAGCATTAGGACGGGGCTTTACAGGCAAGGAGATAGCGTCCACTTCATCACTGTCAAGATCCTCAATAACGCCGTTACCGACATACTCCATGATGAAAAGTTTGATAGAGTTATCAATCAGTTCTTTGAAGGATTCAACGAACTCCGCCTTGTCATATTTTCTGCCCCTCATAATGACCAAATCATCAGACAAAACTGTAAATTCTTTGTTGACAATCTCCTTGCCCCTTTCATCAATGAATTTGATTTTCAGAGTGACCATTCCCTGAACCTTTCCATTGCGGTTGTTTCCAGAATAAAGGGTCTTGTGGCAGTCGATATTTGCGATAATCAGGGATTTAGCCCCGATTTCTCTCATGATGTTCCTTGCAGTTTTTGCAGAAAGTCCGCCTAGTTTAGTGTAGCCGGTCGCCGCAACCGATGTATCAAGGAAAGCAAGGGGACTGCGGCTATAAGCCTGATAGGTCGAACTTTTAAGAACTTTATCCTTGGCGATAACCTTTACACCACCGATTTCTTCCAGCATACTTCTGAGACTTTCATCCGTGTAGTCAGCACGGTCAACTCCAGTCGTGACTTCCGGATTGTTAGAATCGATCAGTTTGTTCACCATAGTTGTAAGAAGCCCATCGGACATATCTTCATCAGAATCTTTGTCCGAATACCAAGTTATGGCGGAATTACCCATTACAGACAGAATTCCAATCGGAGAACGATTGTCAAAAGTAATCGGAGCAGACTTGCAGGAAGAAAACAAAAGGGAAAGAGATGCGCAAGCCGAGAGAATCAGAGTTTTTTTCATTATTAGTTCCTTATTTTAGAGAACACTATACCGATAAAATCGAAATTCGTCTATAATACAGTGCTGATTATCAAACCCCCATGAAAGAGGAAAGTTACAAGCAGTCATAATTCTTGCAGTTTTATAATCACAATGTACCAGAATCAGGCACAAGACTTATTTCACTTCGATGGTCAGGGTGTTCAGTCCGAATCAGGAGGGCGTATTTTCCTACCTGCCCTCGGACAATCTCAATTTTTCCAGCACATTTCTTTTTTGCAAGGCAGCGCAGCCTTGAGATGTAGGAATAAACGCTGTTTTCATGGTCTGGAGATTTGCCAAAGACAGCACTTGAAATCTCTGCCACGCTGACAAGATTAGGCTGGCACTCATACAAAAAGTCAAAAACCTTCAGCAAAGCTGGACACAGGCCAACGTGACGGCGAAACTCTTCAACCAAATGAAAATTTGATTTTATTTCCTTCCTGTAGGGTTGGCGGATTGATAGTTTTTCAATTGCGGCAGGTGGCTGCAAGAGCGAAATATAAGGATGAACGTCAGGACGCTCAATTATCTGGTCAAGCAAAGTCAAGACCGGCATCAAATATGTAAAAGAATGCCTGTGGCCAAAGCGAATCTTGTTCTGCCTCAGCCAGTATGAAACCCGCTTCTCACCCGGCTCTGGATATGGGTCATTATAAAATATCACGGGGATTTTTCTTTCCTGTGCGGAAAAGGTATCAAAAAATTCATACATAGTGTGTTCAAAGCTTCTAAAATCCATAACGATAAAATCAGCTTTGAAAAAATCATTGTCTATGCCTGAAAAAATTTCCGCAGGCCGACTGTGAACTGCGCAAACATAGTCGCCCTTTGGCAAAAAAGAAGCCATCAAAAAGCATACGTCTGGCTCCTTTGTAACAAATAAGATGTTCATCACTTTTTTAATCCTCAGAATAAAATCTATAACAAGACTTTATTAGTATCGTTAAAATTTGACCTTCACCGCCAATTTTTATTGGTTTTAAGATTATTTTTTAAAATAAATAATCAGGGCTTAGAGATTTTAGACTTTTTCACCACTATGAATTGGCCGCAAGCACAAATAAATCTAAGTGAAAACAAAAGTCATTCCGATTATAAAAGGGTAAATCTTTAAAAAATCAGGGTACGGGAGATACTTATGAAAAAAAATATCGTTTACAAAGCCGCGGCAATTTCTTTTGTCCTGGCTCTCGCTTCCTGCGCTTCTACTTCTACAAAAAAAGAAACCCTTCAAAGTCTGATTATGCAGGGACGATACGAAGACGCAAAGGAAATGCTGAAAGTCCAAACTGACATCAATGAACGAGATGCAGACGGAAACACAGCCCTCCATGTCGCAGCACGTCTGAACGAGGCGGACATGACATCTTTTTTGATTATCAAGGGGGCCGACACAGAAATAAAGAACAACAAGGGTGACACAGCCCTTCACGTTGCAATAAAGAACAACGCCTTGGATTCAGCAAAAGTTTTGGCAATCGTCCATGGTGATATTTTTGCAAAAGATGCAAACGAAGACACGGCCCTTGAACTCGCACTCGCAAAAGGCTGGTACGATGCGATGATTACAAAGCAGACCGGAGAGATCCGGGACGTAAACGGCCAGTCAATCGTCCATTACTTTGTAAGAACCCGCAACGAAAGGGCAATCGACTGCTGCATAAAACAGGAGCTTGATCTTTCAGTAAAAGACAGCAGCGGAATCAGCCCTCTTGCACTCGCCTTCCAGTCAGCACAGAACCCAGTGGCTATCAGAATTGCAGCCAAACTGATTAAGGCAGGGGCAGAGACAGTCGGCGGCGACTATGAATATTTTGAGGAGGCTGTAAAAACCCGCAATGTCATGCTCCGTTTCAGCGATGGGCAGACTCCGCTCCATTTGGCGACAATTCAGGGACATTCGGGAATCGTGACCTATATTTTAAACGAAAAATCGTCGGTCCGACTGACAGACATTCTCCAGGCCCAGGACATTTCGGGTGCAAGTCCCCTTCATGAGGCAGTCCGCTACGGACACGTTGAAACGGCAAAAGTCCTTCTTGACGCAGGGGCAAAAGTTGATGCCCTTGATTCAATCGGAAAATCTCCCTTTCTTTTGATTATTCCGGCAGACTCACAGTACAAAATGTACGAAACCCTGATGGAATACAATGCGAACGTAGCACAAAAAGACATGTACGGAGACACTGTCCTCCATGTTGCAACTCTTTCCCGCACAAAGGCGGAAGTATTGAGCCTGCTCGTAAACAGGGGGGCACCGGTAAATGAGCGCAACAAGCAGGGGATCACGCCTCTTTCACTGGCAATTGAAAAAGGGTATCCTGAAATCGCCCAGTTTTTTGCGGAAAACGGGGCAGACATCCATGCGGCAGACCAGGACGGAGCATCTCCCCTCACAAAAGCCCTGGACTCCCCCTCGATTGACATGTTAAAGACCATTGTCACCCCCAAAAACATACTCTTGAAGGACTCAGCTGGAAACACAGCCCTCCACATCGCAATCATGCGGGACTCCCCATATGAATACATAAAATATCTCGTTGATTCCGGCGCAGACGTAAATGCCCGAAATTCAAACGGAGACTCAGTTCTTTATCTCGCAGTAACTAAAAATCGCAGAGACGCAGGAGACCTCCTTCTTTCAAAAGATGCGGACATCTTCGCCACAAACACACAGAATTATTCTCCCTTGAGAGCCGCCCTTACTGAAGGAGGAGAACTTCAGGACTGGATTATCACAAGCAAAACTCTGAACGCAAGGGACGGTTCCGGCAATACGCCGCTTCATTATGCCGCAGAATGGAAACTTGATGATGCAATCACGGGGCTCGCTCAAAAGGGAGCGAATGTAAACGCCGTCAATGCAAACGGAGAGTCAGCCCTCTTCTCAGCAGTCAAGGCGGATTCACCCTCGACAATCGGGGCACTGGTAGAAAGCGGAATCACAACTGACTTCAGGTCAAATTTGACCCGCGACCATTTGGGAAACACACCCCTCCACTGCGCAGTAAGATGGAACGCCTTGCAGGCTGCTCAGACCCTAATCGGAATGGGAATAGACGTAAACGCCCAAAATCTTTCAGGAAAGACAGCCCTCAGCGACACATGCAGGTCAGACAAAAGAGAAATGGCGATTCTTTTGATTCAAAACGGGGCAAACGTAAATTCAACAGACGCTACAGGCCGGTCAATTTTGATTGACGCAATTCAGGCAAACAACGCCCCCATGGTCTCCCTCCTGCTTGCAAACGGGGCAAATCCACAAATTCAGCAAATGTCAGGACGCAACGCCTACCACGAGGCCGCAATTTACGGCAAAGTTGACATAATTAACATGGTTCGCAAGGCAGGAGGCGCCCCTCTCTCAAGAGATGCAAAAGGTGACTCCCCCTTCTCTCTTGTTTTAGACTCAAGCGAAGAAATCATAAAGGCTGTTTTGGGAAGCGACACTAACATCGTTGACTCAGACGGAAACACTCCGGTTCATATTGCGGTTTCAAAGAAAGTACCTTCAAAAAAACTCAAAATGATTTTGAACATGGGCTATCCGGTCAGCCAGAGGAACGGCAAGGGACTTACCCCTCTTGCAGAGGCCGTAAACAAAAATGCAAAAGGACTTGCCTTCATCCTTCTTGAACGCGGGGCAGACCCCTTCATAGCAACAACTGACGGGGATTCAGCACTTTCCAACGCATTCAAAAACGGAAACATAGAAATTCTCGATGAAATTGTAAAATACAACGCAAACAAAACGGACATGCAGGGAGACACAATCCTCCACTATGCGGCCCGTCTTGCGACCGAACCGACGATTCAGCACCTATTGAACTTGAATCTCGACAGAAAAGTGAAAAATCTTTCAGGTGAGACACCGGCTCAGATGGCTTCCCGTTGGGAGCGTCCGGCTGCAGCAGAATTATTGATGTAAGTCAGTCTTTACCGGATTTTTTAACGTAATCCAACAATCGGCGGAATGCGGAATCGGGTTTCTTAAGCTCACGGCTACCCCGTGTAATCTTGCACAGACTCATTCCGTATTTTGCCGCAATTTCCCGCTGGGTCGTCCCCTTGTCCAACTCGCGGACTAAAAACCATCTTGTAGCAAAATCGCGGAGTTCTGCCGGAGTAAATAGGCAGACAAAAAAATCATATATAAAATCAGGATCATTACTTTCAGAAAGGAGTTCGCAGATTTCCTTTACCATGGAGTTCAAAAGAGGTTCCAACTCAGGATTAGGCTTTGTTTGATTCATGCCCCTATAATAACACAGGGGACAAAAATTTACAAACAAGCCTATCCATTTATATTTTCAATACCGGCACAAGGAATTCTATCACACGGTAAATAAATCAATCTGGTCGCCAATCTGGTCGATTGACGAGTGCATCTGGCGGGTGATTTCGCCCAAGGCGGCTCCAGTCTCGTTGATTTTTCTAGCTCCGACTGACATTTCCTGCATTGAATTCTTCATCACGCCGGTAGCGTCCTGCAAATGTCGGACCTCATCAAGAATCGCCTTGTTGCCCTCTGACATTTCCTTTGAGGCAGTGCGAACCTCAATCGTAGAATCGTTCATCGAGTGGAGGGCCTCCGAAATCTGCTGGGAGCCTTGGGTCTGCTCTTGCATAGCGGCCTTAATCTGGCGTACAAGCTCGTCCGTCTCGCGGATTTTGCCAGTCACGGTAGAAAAAGCCTCGCTTGACTTTGATGAAGCCTCAACGACAGAAGCGATCGACTCTGTGATATTAGAGAGCTGCTCTCCGATAGTCCTAGACTGCAACGTTGAAGTCTCGGAAAGTTTTCTAATCTCAGCCGCAACAACAGCAAAGCCCTTTCCCGCATCCCCCGCGTGGGCAGCCTCAATCGCGGCGTTCATGGCTAGAAGGTTTGTCTGCTCGGCGATAGATGAGATGGCAAGGTTAGCGTCCTTGAGGGTCTCGGACTGATTTTTAATCTGGTCAATTTTGTCGTTCACGTTCAGCTGCAACTCAGAGCCTTGGTGGGCGCTCGCTGTAAGGCTCTCAAAAGAAGAGGCCATTTTGTCCATGGAGTTGTTCACAGAATTGATGTTTCCGATCATCTCCTCAACGGCAGCGGAAGCCTGGGTCACCCCGGCCGACTGGTTTTCAATCATATGCTCAAGTGATTCAATATTAGAGGCTATTTCGTTCACCGCGCCAGCAGTCTGATGGACAGAAGTAGACTGGTTGTCAATCTGCTTGCGCACCGACTCGATGTTCGCGATGATTTCGGTGATTGAAGCGGCAGTGTCCTCAGCGGAAGCCGCCAAAAGCTCGTCAGCAGACTCAAGCTCGTTCTTTGACTTTTTAACGTCACCGACGATAGTATGCAATTTTTCAGTGAATTTATTGAAGCCGTTGACCACATCCCCGATTTCATCTTTCGTGGTCTGCTCGATTCTCTTTGTAAGGTCGGCGTTTCCGGTCGCAATCTCGCTGATATTGTTTTTGACAAGGGCAAGAGGAGCCAAAAAGCGGGAAATCACAATCATGCTCAAAAGAGAGCTTACGATAAGAGTCGCCAGGACAACGATAAGAACAGTGTGCTGAATCGTACTCAGGCCGCCAAAGTAAAAGCTATAGGGAGCCGCACAGAAGACAGCCCAGTCAGTGCCCTCAACCGCCATATAGGCAGAAGTCATCTTCTTTTTTGTCTGAGGATCAACAAAGGAACTGCCACCGGTTCGTCCGGTCTTGACCTCTGCAAGAACTTTCCCCAAAGAAGAGTTTTGGTCAATATCAGAAATTTTGGCACCGTTCCTGTTGGTCACGTCGCTCAAAGTCCTTCCGTCAGTCCGGTCGATGACAGAGGGATGATAGCCCTCACCAACATCAATTCTCCTCGTGATGTTTCCAAGCATGTTGCCTTTTATCACAGAGACTATGACACCAACCACACGGCTAGAAGAGCCTAGGGCGTAAACCGGAACAGAATAGAACATCAAAAACTGCTTTCCAGTATCAGAATAGCTGGGGTCAGAAAGAAATTTATTGCCCCGTATCGCCGCCAGGAAATAGCTGGAAGAGGAAAAATCATGAAGCTCGCCAGAGGCAAGCACTGACATTCCGTTAGCATCGTAATAGGCGATGTTCTCATATTTCTCTGAATTTCCGCGCACAACCTCAGCAAGCTGGGCACATTTTTGCCGCAAGTCAAATTCATCAGTGCGCAAGATTGGCAATCTAGCCAGACTCTCAAGCATACTGAACTCCGCCTGATTCGTGGCCTTTATCTGATTCGCCACATTCTGAGCGACCCCCGTCAATGTCGTGTGAACGGAGTTTGAAAGGTTCGAGGCCGCAACCCCGTAAACAATAGCTCCCAAAGCACAAGAAGCAAGAACGACGACGCCAAACATCATGGCGAGAACTTTTACCTTCAAACTAGCACGCATACAGTCCTCCAAAAACAGGATTTCTTTATAACACAGTAGTTTGAAAATAAACTTTCGCCGTCCGCTTCTCCTACATATAGAACAAAAAATTAATCTTTTTGCAATTATCAGACATTTTCGGGCTAACAGCCTTTCTTTCCAGCCTTGTGGTCTTCTATAGAACAGGCCGCATCTTTTGAATATTCGACAAGCCCCGCGTCCTCAGGCTTCAACGAAACCCGCCCGTCCTCAAAGACAAAGCATGGAATTCCGATATCGCCGATTTCCTTTGAATGGTCAAAAGCAGGATTGTGGTCGCGCAGGTCCATAAACTCGTGCATGTAGCGGACATGACTTCCGATGTCAATGTACTGGTATTTGTCCTCTTTTCCCTCTATCTGCGGTTGTAAAAAATCGCAGTATGGGCAAGTGTGCAGTCCGTAAATCTTAATCATCGTCTTCCTCCAAAAATGATTCGACTAAAAGTTTCCGTCCCATGACGGGGCTGTGTCAGAGAATTTCAGCAGAGCCTTGACAACAGCCTCCCCTTCCGAGCAAATCTGAAAGGCAATTGTGTTTTCTCCCAAATCTTTCTTATAAATTCTCAAAAGAGAGCCGGCCGAAGACTCCTTGGCAAAAAGAATGTCCAAGTCAGTCACGCTTTTCTCAGTGAAGAATTCCTGAGGGAAAGTGTTCATAAGATATTTCAGATAGCGGGTGTTGTTCGTGTGGCGGGTAAAATCCATGTCGCAGGCGTAGACTTTCTCCTCGTAAACAAAGTCATCCTCGCAAAAGTCCGTCTTAAGCTTCTCAAATGGGGCTTCCACGAGCGAAGGCTCCGCCTCCAAGTCAGTTGGAAAAGTCAAAGTCCCGATCGGGCGGATTTTCCTCTCAGCAAAGTCAATCGCGCACATCTCAGTTTTCGCCGCAAAAAGGATTTTTCCACCTTCGCCGCGCAGGGCAGTCTCCAAAGTCAGGCGGATGGGGCTTTTTGCCGAGACAAAAGTCCTCGCCTCAGTCCTAGTGTTCCAAAAAGGCAGATCCTCAATATGAAATTTCGTCCGAGTATAAATCCAGGCCGCATTGTTTTCCTTGCGCAAAATCCGGTTGTCACTCCCGACCGAGCCGAAAAATTCAGTGATCATGTCCTGATTCAAGTCCAGACATTCCACCAGTCCAAGCCGTCCGGACATGTCAATCATCGAATAAGAAGTGTCAAATTTTTTACAATATTCGTATTTCATGCCTAAAATTTATCACATCGGCATTTTCTGGGCAAGTTTTTTCGGGCGCAAGTCCCTCTGCAAGCGGCCTTCCGCTGTTCGGTCTCCCTCATTCGTCCGCTCACGCTCCCGAACTGACGCAGCTCCAGTCCGTGCGCAACTACCGCCTCACGGCGGAGAGTCTTTAATCCCAGAGACTTGTCCGCATAGCGGGGGATTTAAAAAGTCTACCAGCCACAAATGCTTTCACTTTAAAAGAAAAAAGCCGCACACGATGTGCGGCTCATGCAAGACGGTAATTGCATCTCAATTACCGCAGCGTAAACTTTTGACAGGATGGCTATGTAAAAAAATGCCGGCCATGGAGGGCCGGCTCATACAAGACGGCAATTGCATCGCAATTGCCGCAGCATAAACTTTTGCAAGGATGCAAAAGTTTATGCGATCATTCCGAATACCATGCTGAACAAAGCGATAGTTTCGCAAAGACCGACTACCATGATGTAGTTTGTAAAGCCTTTTCCTGTCTCAGCGAGGGCGTCAGAACCAGCGGCACCAGCTTTTCCCTGTGAAACAGCAGACATGCACATTGAAAGACCACAAGCAAGTCCCAAGCCCAGATAGAAGAGCTGAGTCATTGTGTCAGCACCGACAGCGGCGGCTTTCAAAGTGTTCATAAGAAGGAAGCCGTAAATTGTCTGTGTCAAAGGAGCACCGGCGAAAACGACCAGAAGGAAGGGAGCGGCTTTGTTCGCCTGATAGCAGCGTTTCCAAGCTCCGATTGCAGACTGACCTGCGATTCCGATTCCGATTGCGCTTCCCATAGCAGCAATACCCATAACAAGACCTGCGCCTAACATACCCCAATTCATACAATTCTCCTTGAACGGCATAGCCGTCATTAATTCATATTTTAAGCCCGTTCCAAAGAACACTACCTATGGAACAAGCATGTTTAATTTTTCAAGTCCAAGCCGAAATTTTTCTCCCGCCCCGGACATTTTTCACAATGCACAATTTTCATCGCGCATCGTGAATTATTAATTACTCACTGAACGGCCGGAATTTGCTTCCGCTCCAGTTCATTCCCAAGTGCTGGCTGAATTCCAATGTGTTCAAGCGAACGCCGTGAACGATTACTGAAAGCAAGTTCAGCATCATGTTCAAGCCGTGTCCGAACAAAAGCAGAATCACGCCGAAAATCATAATCGTAAGCTTTCCGAACATCGGTCCCGCCATCTGGTTGACCGTACCGCTGATTGCGGCTCCAGCCAGGGCGACAGCCCACAAGCGGATGTAAGAAACGATATCCGAGAATACGTTTACAATTCCCAAGAAAACGCTGATGATATTCTTCAGGCTTTCAAGGATTGACTTGCCGACGCTTCCGTTGTAGTTAGCGAAGATGAAGTTCAGCATAAATCCGAATGCAAGCAAGCCGATTGCACATGTCGGGAAGTAGTGCGGTGCCATCCAGCCGAACATATTCACGTTCTCACCAGTGTCCACCAGCGGGAAGATGTAATACTTTCCGTCCGCGACAACCATGCTCAATACGACATAGAATGTTCCCCAAAGCTGCAAGAGTGAACCGAAGTCACCGATACACTTCAAGGACTTTCTGTCGGCAATCGTGCATTTGATGTGGGCGATGCTCAACTGAATCAAGGCAAGGACGAAGCAGAAAATCTGCTGGTTCTTGTCCGCCAAGGCTTTTCCGACCTTTGCAGCTGAGACAGGGGCGAATGAAAGTCCGACCAGCTCCTTAGGAAGCATTTCAGTCGGCATTCCGAACCATGAGCAAGTCATGATACCCCAAATCGCAGTACAACAGCCTAGTACTGTCACCAGTACAGGAAGAGCCTTCTTACCCTTCTTTGACTTTGCGAGAAGCCCAAGGCCAAGGAGTGCAATCAAAGCACCGTAGCCCGCATCCGCAAAAATCATTCCGAAGAATATGCAGAAGAACAAAAGAAACCAGCCGGAAATATCGAACTCGTGATAGCCAGGAGTTACATCCAAGAAGTCCATCAACGGATAGATGATTTCCGTCACCTTGTTGTTCTTGAGTTTCGTTGGTACGAATTCCTCATCGTCAGGATCCTTTGACGCGATTGCCCAGCCGTTTTTCTTTGCGGCTCCCTGCAATTTCGCCAAGTCTTCTGCCGGAATAAAGCCTGTAATCCAAGCCAGCGGAACTTTCGGAGCAGCTTCCCCTTCCTCAAGGTTGGCGGACTCCCGTCCCATTCCGCTTGCAAAGTTCTCAAGCTCTATCTCCTTGTTGTAGACAGGCAGAGCTTTTTTAAGGGCATCGATATAGACCGCATTAAAAGCAATCTCGCCCTCAATCTTCGCGATTTCCGCCTTGTTCTCAGCCACGGATTTTTTAAGTTCCGCAGTTGAGCAGCGGGGCAAAAGCACCTGAAAGGCTTCCGGCGGCAAATCCGCAGGTCGCTCAGAGGCTTTTTCCTTGTCCTCGCTCAAAAGAAGGAATCTGGTCTTGCTCTTGTCCGCATTCACAAGCAGAGTTTTTGTCTCTTTTCCGATATTCCTGTATTTATTGGAAGGAATCTCGTAAAGAGAGAGGTAAATACCTTTCTCCGCAAGTTCTGCGATTTTCTCAGGCTCCACTTCTCCCCAGCCAGTCAGACGGTCAAGCTCATTTGCATCGGCAGTCGAACGGTCCTGGCAGGTCTTTTTCCTGTCCTCAAGAGCGACAACTTTTTCCGCAAGTTCCGCAGCCTTGGCAGTCTCCAAAGCCTTCTGGTTCTTGAGGGATTTTTTGTCAGCCGCTTCCGTAAGGAAAGAAAGTGCCTTGAGAATCTTGTTGTTCTTGTCCTTTAAAGCCTGCAATTCCTCGCTGGAGCCGTGAACTTCTTCAAGCTGCACGACACCAAGTTTCCGCAAGGATTTCAAGGCTTCTTTGCGCTCGTTTTCCAAAAGTACGAGCGAAACTTTCTTCATGGGAACTATCATAACTAAGCCCCCTTCTTTTCTGCTTTAAGGGCTTCTGCGGCCGCGTTGCGCTGCTCGATTTTCTTTTTGGAAATCTTTGAGCGGACAACCGCACTGACCTGCTGGTCACCCAGATAAACAGAAATCTTTTTAATGTTGGTCTTTGCCTCAGGAATCTTAACCTTCTCAAAAAGGTTTACGCGCTGTGTTGTAGTGCGCAATTCCTTTGAAAGCAGCCGCACCTGCTCGTCAAGGACAGATGCCTCCAAATCAAGGGAAAGAGCTTTTTCCATCCGGTCTGCGGCAAGGTCAATCCAAAGCGGGGTTGAGTACAAGTCGTAGTCTCCCCTGCCGAATTCTGCCCCCTCGTAAACCGGAATCGTAACGCCGGCGATGTTTCCAATCCCCTTTTTGATATTGCGGACTGTCACCATGCCGGGTTTGAAAGCGTCTTCCTCACCGAACACCGCAATCCAGACCTGAAATTCTTTTTCAAGCTGTTTGCGCTGTTCGCGGACGGCCTTTGCCTTAGCGTCAATTATTCTGATTTCAGACTGCAGCTGCTGTTTTTTGAGCGTGAGCGTAGGAAGATAACGCTGGTACATTTTCAGCGCGTCTTTCTGTGCCTTCTGCTCATTTTTTGTCAGCTTAATCTTTGCCATGCATTAGTCCTTATTCGGCCAGAATTCGTTCAAGAGTTCTGTCTTGATACCAGTCTCATCTTTGTTGAAGCAGTCGGCAAGGATTTTCCAACCCAAGTCGAGCGCGCCTTCCAACGAAATGTTGACGGAAAGATCCATCATTCCCTTCTCAAACATCTCGCCGTATTTAAGGAGTTTTTCGTCCCATTTAGACATCATGAAGCCCATGGACTTCTTTTCGAGTGTGTCTTTATAAGATGAGTAGAGGCGGATCATAGCGTCCATGAGGGCGCGGTGGTCTTTTCTGGTCTTGCCGTTGACGTTCTGCTTCAAGCGGGAAAGGGAGCCGAACGGCTCGATTCTTCCGCCCTTGAGGTAGTACTGTCCCTCGGTGATATATCCGGTGTTGTCCGGAACCGGGTGGGTAACGTCATCGCCAGGCATTGTTGTGACAGCAAGAACTGTGACAGAACCTGAGTCCTTGAAGTCAACGGCCTTCTCATAGCGGGCAGCCAACTGAGAGTACAAGTCTCCAGGATAACCGCGGTTTGAAGGAACCTGCTCCTGCGTGATAGCGATTTCCTTCATTGAGTCGGCATAGTTCGTCATGTCGGTAAGAAGAACGAGAACGTCCTTTCCCTGCAAGGCAAACTGCTCGGCGACAGCAAGAGACATATCAGGAATCTTGATACATTCTACAGTCGGGTCAGCAGCCGTGTGGATGAACATGACGGTCTTGCTAAGAGAGCCGCCCTCCTCCAAAGTCTTTTTGAAGTAGAGGAAGTCGTCATATTTCAAGCCCATGCCGCCGAGAACGATTACGTCAGCCTCAGCCTGCATAGCGATGCGGGCAAGCAACTGGTTGTAAGGTTCACCGGAAATTGAGAAAATCGGCAGTTTCTGTGAGACGACCAATGTGTTGAACATGTCAATCATCGGAATATTGGTGCGCATCATGCGGTTTGCAAGAATACGCTTTGACGGGTTGACAGAAGGTCCACCAATCGGCTTCAAATTCTCAGAAAGTGTCGGTCCGTTGTCTCTCGGCTCTCCAGAACCGTTGAAGATGCGTCCGAGCAAGTCGTCAGAGAATGAAACCTGCATCTCGTGTCCGAGGAAGCGGATTTGGTCACCGGTAGAAACACCGCGGCCGCCAGCGAAAACCTGAAGGGAAACCATGTCGCCGTCAATTTTGTTGACCTCGGCGAGAGATTTTCCAAAGCGGGTTGTAATTTCGGCGAGTTCGTTGTATTTAACGCCCTCCGCGCGGACCGTGATTACTGAACCGGTAATAGATTCAATTTTAGAATATACTTTGTTCATGATTACTCACCGTCCTTCAAAAGTTTTTCAGCTTCTGCTGTCAGCTTGCCTGATTTCTCGGCGTAGAGTGAATCGATTTCGCCCTCAATCTTCTTGAATTCTGCGGAATTGAATTCTGTGTAGTTCCAGTCGATGAACTTCTGGCGCAGACCGTTGAAGTAGGTGCGGGCCTCGTCCTTCTCTGAAACCTTGAAGTCAGATCCGAGAATCTTCATGAGTTTCGCCAAATCATACTGCTGACGCTCAACAGTGGCGTTTGCATCGATTTCATCAAATGAGTTCTGCTGGAAGTAAACCGCGTCAAGCATCTCTTCCTTCAGATAAGTCACGTAGTCTTCGAGAGAAGTTCCTTCCTCACCGACGACCTTCATCATCTGGCCGATTTCAACACCGCGCAGAAGAATCGTGCGGCAGTAGCTTACCCAGTCATCGCGGATAACGCCGTGGTATTTTGACCATGAGATAAGCGGGTCAATAGCCGGATATTTACGTGCGTCAGAGCGTTCGCGGGAAAGTCCGTGGAATGCGCCGACAACCTTCAAAGTCGCCTGTGTAACAGGCTCCTCAAAGTTACCGCCGGCCGGAGAAACCGTACCACCGATTGTGACAGAGCCTTTGGAGCCGTCTGACAGGCGAACCTGACCGGCGCGCTCGTAGAATGCTGAAATATAAGACTCCAAGTAGGCAGGGAATGCTTCCTCGCCAGGGATTTCCTCCAAGCGTCCTGACATTTCGCGCAAGGCCTGTGCCCAGCGGGAAGTTGAGTCAGCAAGAAGAAGAACGTTCAAGCCCATCTGGCGGTAGTATTCAGCAAGTGTAACAGACGTGTAGACGGAGGCTTCGCGGGAAGCGACCGGCATTGAAGAAGTGTTACAGATGATGATTGTGCGCTCCATCAAAGACTTTCCGGTTTTCGGGTCTTTAAGCTCAGGGAATTCGGTCAAAGTCTCAACGACCTCACCAGCGCGCTCACCACAAGCTGCGATGATTACGATGTCAACGTCAGCGTATTTTGATGTAGTGTGCTGCAAAACTGTCTTTCCGGCACCAAAGGGGCCAGGGATACAGTATGTTCCTCCCTTTGCGACCGGGAAGAAGGTGTCAATCAAGCGGACTTTTGTGACCATTGTCTCTGTCGGAGCAAGACGCTCAGCGTAGCAGTCAACGGCGCGTTTTACAGGCCATTTGAATGACATGGTAAGATTGTGGTCTTTGCCCTTCTCGTCAGTCACTACAGCGATAGTTTCCTTAATCGTGTAGTCACCGGCGGGAGCCAGAGATTTAACAGTGTATGTTCCGAGGAAATCAAAGGGAACGAAGATTTTGTGGGTGAAAGGTCCTTCCGGGACTGTACCGACATACTCGCCGCGGCGGACTGTATCTCCGACTTTGGCTGTAGGTGTCCAAGACCATTTTTTCTCGACATCGAGAGGATTTACGTAAATACCTCTCTCAAGGAACCAGCCGGCTTTTTCTGCAAGCAATGGAAGGGGGTTCTGCAAACCGTCATAAACCTGTCCGAGAAGTCCCGGTCCAAGTTCTGCGGAAAGCAAGTCGCCTGTGAATTCGACTTCATCTCCCATCTTGATTCCTTTTGTCATTTCATAAACCTGCATCTGTGCAGTGTTTCCGCGGATACGGATTACTTCACTCTTCAGGCTTGTTCCTTCAACTTTTACGTAGCCGACTTCGTTCATGGAAACGTTTCCGTCAAATTCGACCGAAACCATGTTTCCGTTAATGCCGACTACCTTTCCTTTTGTATCCGTCATCTATTTTCTCCTGAATCTTCATTGAGAATCTTGTCGTAGATTTTATGGTAGGAAGCCATTCCTGTCTCAGCGTTGAATTTCTTCATGCGGGCGGCCAGCTTCAACTTAAGTCCGTACAAAAATACGGAGTCAGTCGCAAAGCCGTTCATCGGACGAAGATTGTCCAGCACTTGAAGCCTGTACTGATCCAAATACTGCTCGGCGGCAAGCGGGCTGTCCATTCCGCAGGCTGTCCTTGCAACCTGAACAACGTCCCCGCCAGGATTCAAAGCGGAAGAATCCAACTTTTTCTTCAAGCGGAGTGCGCGGATTTGAGCCAGCGCATAGCGGAGTTCCCGCTCCTTCTGGTACCAGGAATCCACAAGGGCAGAACCTGTTGATTTTGCTTCCTTTGGAGGCTCCAGAGAGAGAGTCTGCAAGGTTTCAAGCTCTTCCTTTTCCAGAAAACGGGAGCAGAGTTCAGTAAATGCTTCTTCAGTTATCGGCAGCGGGGCACGGTCATCACTCACGTTAAAGGCCGGCAGCTGCGGGACTAAATAGTACTGATTCACTCTTTAGCCGCCTCTTTCATAATCGCAGCAGTCTTCGGATTTAAATACGCAGAGAACATGCCTGCGACGGCCTCAGCAGAGAAGTCGTAGAATGCGGCTCCATCCTTGACTCCGATACGGAATCCATCGGAAATAGAGTCATCGGCTTTGAGCGTGAGTCCTTTGGAGATTTCGGCTTTGAGAGCACCCTTGAGACCTGATTCAAGTTCCTTGAGCTGTTTTTCGTTCAATAGGACTGAAACATCGGCAACCTCTGTGTTTTTACACCATTCCTTGATAACTTCAGGAATAAGTTTTTCCATCATTCCCTTGTCATAGGCTTTGGCTGTTTCATCGCTTACAATGGCGGAAAGTTCTTTTGTAAGGCTTTCGCGGAAAGCGAGCAGAAGGTTGCGGCCGGCCTGACGAATCGCGTCCTCACCTGCCTTTTCCTGTCTGGCTGTCTCGTCTTTTGCTGCTTTGATGATTTTGTCCGCTTCTTCCTTAGCGTTAGCTACAATCTTCGCGGCTTCTTTTTCTGCGGCGGAAATTTTTTCTGAAGCGGAGTTTTCAGCAGCGGCGATACCATCTTTCTTGATTTTGTCAATCAATTCCTGTAATTGGACGTCCATGCAAACCCCTCGGTATAAAAATTAAAGTCTGTGTGGCAAGAAATTTTACCACAGTCAGTTTGGTTTCAGATAAAACTAAACATCAGACATAATTTTATAACGCTAAAAGTCAAAAAGCAAGGAATAAAAATTTAGATAATAAAATGTTAATTATCACAGTCCCATGTCTAGAATCATCTGAACTTCGGCGACAGACCGGCCAAGCTCGGCGGCAATGCGCTCAACAGACTTTCCATCTTCGGAAAGTTCACGGACTTGTGAGGGAAAATCTTTTTTAGGCACGACTGGGTCGTCAGCAAATGAAACACTCGGAGCAATCACAGGGACTGTAGCATAGGAAGCTCCGTTTTCCTCAACCGTAAACTGGGTTCCGGCAGGACTTGTAATTACAGGCTCCTCAGAATCTTGCTTTGAAGAAAGGTTAATCGAGTCGTCAAAAAGGGAGCCGATTGAAGTCTTTGAAAAATCCTGCACTGAGTCAGAACGTCCGGTTCTCCTGTAACGGTCGGCAGCACGACTTGCCTGATTTCCTTTTGAAGAGGTAGGATTTTGATTTTTTGATTTCGCGGAAATCTCAGAGATTTTCTTTTGATAGGCAACGGCTTCTGTCTGACTCTTGATTTCAATCTTTAACACAGCAAGATGCCGGTCGGCTTCAGCTGTAGCGGCACGGAGCTGGCGGAGGCTGTCGTTAATCAGAGAAAGATCCCTTTCGGTATTCCGGTTCATATCAGAAACCATGAGGTTCATTTCCTCTTTGGCAGACGCAATTATATCGTCTGTGGAAAAATATTTTTTGAAGCGGGAAAGCATTATAATCCACAAAAAAATATTTGCGGCAGTTAAAAACAAAGCCAGTGCTAAATACATTTTTATTCCTTAATAAATCGAATTCTTAATTATGCTCGTCCCCGAAATGGAGGCTAGCGGACGATATCGATGTGGTTGCCAAGATACGGCTCAAGATAAGGATTCTTTGCAGGCTTCTGCCCTTCTTCCCCTTCCTGATTATCTTTTTTTTTGCCGCTGCCCCAGGCCCCGGAAGACGAATTTCTTCCATCCTTTTTGATGTCCATGGTCTGGGCCTCATTGTCAGCGGCTTTTTGAACCTGGCTGTTTTTTTCGAGAGACTGCTTGGCCGACTGCACATGAACAGCAGACTGTCCTGCGGCGATGGAATTCTGACTCGCCGCAACATTCTGAGCGAGGTTGTTCATCTGAGAATACATCGTCTGCAAATCAATCGGCTGAATACCCATCAGGCCCCTTCACGTCATCCATTGACGGCTGCTCGTACTTTCCGCGGCGGACAAAGCCGTTTTCATAGAAGAATGTAACACCCTTCACATCATTGCGAACTTCATCCTTCTCATCGCGCACATAGATTTTGACACCAGTGTAAACCATACCGGCCGCATAAACCTTGCCAATATTTTTCAACTCACGCAGGCGTCCCTGAATCTTTTCGATTTCCGCATTGAATCCGTCGTTTTCGTCCAGAATCTCGTTTTTGCGCGCTGTAAGTTTTTGCAAGGTCTCTTCCTTTTCTTTCGGAAGGGTACGGCGAATCTTTTTCTGGTTCTCCAAAGTCGAAAGGTTCAACTCCAAATCATCGAGTTCCTTGACGTTCTTTTCCTGCAACTCAAGAAGTTCAGTAAGGCGTTTTTTGGCACGGGGGTCAACGCCGACCTCAATTACAGTTTCCGTACCGCCTCCATTGGAGCCGATGTTCTTGGCTGCGACAAATTCCGTGGCAAACAGATGTCCGCCGGTAATCTGGGCGCGCTTTCCGTTCAAAATAATCTTCTTTTGGGCGGAAACGTCAGAGTTCATGATTGAGTCAGTTACGATGACATTCTGCTCGACCTCAACCTTGGTATTCTGAATGAATTTAGCCCAAAGGGAACCGCCGCATTTAATCTCACCTTCGTCACGGCCCATAACGCCCTGGCTGACGATGATATCACCCTCTGACTGAAGGTGACACTTGCCGACAGCACCGGAAATCTCGATATTTCCGTTTGCCTTGATGTCAAATCCGTCCTCAACGGAACCTTTAACAATAACAGTTCCAAGGAAGGTGATGTTACCGGTCTTGATATTAACGCCATCGACTTCCATAATCGGTTCAACGGAAACCTTTCCGGCATTAAAGAGCACCTGACCATCCATATCAGCGATAATCGTACGACCATCAGAGTCGACAGAGACATTCTTTCCGATTGGAAGAGGAATATCCTTGCCGTTTTTAGCCTCAAGATACTTTCCGAAAAGGGTCTTTCCAGCCTTTCCCCGCTCAGCCAACATTTTCTGGGCAAGCGGCTGACCTTTGACAACGTTTTGAATAAGGTTGAGTTCCTTAAAGTCAATCTGACCGTTGGCAGCCTCTTTCGCACGAATTTTAGACCGATCTGTTTCAAAATTATATGCGATATAGGCATCCTTTCCATCGACAGGGGCATTTCCCTCCGCGACTACGACAGGGGCATTGAACATAGGTCTGTCAACAAGGGCCATGATTTTTTCATCTGAGATTCCGGCAACGACCCCCTGTGTCCTCAGGGCTTGCTTAATCATTTCAGGGCTTACATCAGAACCACCGAGAGAAGGAGGGTTGATTGTACAGGTAGCCTGCATCTCGTCCTTTGAGACATCGACAACAAAAATCGCATCCGCCGCCGGCTGGTGGGTATAGGAGCCGACATCCTCGTACTCACCGTCAGTTCCAGATTGGGCAAGCTCCCTGACCTGTTCCTCGTCAAATTCTTTTGTATCAGGACGCTTGAGGTCGTTGATGATTTCATCGGCTGTAACTGGTTTGCCAGTTCCGACAGGAAGAACGACCTTGAGGGCGATATTGTTTCCAAAATGGCGGATAAAATACATTCCGTCCATATCGACAGGCTTGGACTCTTCGATTTCTCCCTCTTGAACGACCTGCCCAGCAACGCCTTTTTTGATTTTCTTCTGAACGGTTTCAGGATTCTGGTAAACTTTAATAGTCCACGGCTTTTTGCCCATTCCTAAAAAGCCCTCGAATCCCCTCTCAACAACTTCGTATTCAAGGTTCTCAACTTTCGTTTCCAACTGAACAGCAGCATCGGCAAGGGCTTCTTCAAGGGTATCAGCATGAACTTCAACTGAATGGAGTTCATTTTCCGCATCGAGAAGAGCCTTCATGTCTTTGCGCATTATTTCAAGTGTAACGACAGCCATTTATATGATTCCTTTTCTGAAATTCGTAAGTTTTGCCCTCAGCCGCAAATTAGCCTTTGTATGCAGCTGACTGATTCTGGACTCACTGACATCGAGAACCTGTCCGATTTCCTTGAATGTCAAATCCTCATGATAGTACAAGACTATGACCATTTTTTCTTTTTCAGGAAGCTCGTTGATTGCATCGATAATAACCTTTCGGATTTCCTCACGCTCAATCTGAACGTCAGGATTAAGGCTTGTCGGAGCCTCGATAGAGTCCCCGATTGAAAGATTGTCGGAATCATCACCGGAATACCAAACATCGTTCAAGGAAAGCACGGAAGTTCCAGAGACCTTCATAATAGTCTGCTGGTACTCGTCCTCAGAGATATTCATTTCCTTTGCAATCTCAGAGTCTGTGGCAGGCCGACCCAACTTTGACTCAAGACCAGAAATAGTGTCCTCAATCTCGCGTGACTTCTGGCGGACAGAACGAGGAACCCAGTCAAGCTGGCGCATCTCGTCAAAAATCGCCCCTCGGATTCTTGTTACGGCGTAAGTCTTGAATTTAACCCCCTTGTCAGGGTCATATTTTGCGATTGCGTCAAGAAGACCGAACTGGCCAAACCCAACCAAATCATCATACTCAATTGACGGGGGAAGTCCCGCATTCACTTTGCCGGCAACGTATTTTACGAGAGGAATATACTGACGAATCAGACGGTCGCGGAGAGCGGCTGACCGAGTTTTTTTAAATTCTCTCCAGAGTTTGTCTTCTTCTTCTGTATTTACTATCTGCGGTTTTTCGACATCCATGTATCAACCCTTTTTATTGTTTTTCGTGTTGTAAAATCGTCTGAATCGCCATTGCCATTACGGCAGCATCCTTGTTTTCAGCAGACTTGCCGTCTGGAAAAGTCGCCGACGATGATGATGAACCTTGGGAGGCAAAATCCGAGTCACTTATGACGGAACCTTCTCCAGAGGCGGCAACTCCATCGCCCAACGCCCCGATGTCAGGAAGCTCGTCGATTTCAGGATTTGACTGAGGCGGCGGGGCTTCATGCTTTTCCGCAGCATCAGAGTGTTTTGCAGCCTGCGCAAGATCGACCGGCTTGAATTCTCCCTGCTCGGGAGAAGGCTTATTTTCATGAACAGCAGACTCATTTTTAGCTTCCTCTGCCTTCGGAGGAACTTTTTCATGATTCTGTCCGGCCGAAACCTCAGTAAGAGGTGCAGCGGTAAAGGCAGGGCCGGCATCAGGAGCGGAAGCCTGGACTGAAGCAGCCACGGTATCTTCTGCTGAAGACTCAGGTTCCTTCGGCGCCGGAGCCTTCTCTTTTTTAGCAGAATCGGACGACAATTCAGCAGCTCCAAGTCCTGGACGATTATTTGATACAGAAAAGCGGGGACTGCCAGCATCATCAGGAAGCCCCTCATCGTCAACCGTGATGTCCACCAAACTGCCCCCCCTAGAAAGAGAGGGAGCCTTAGCCTCCGCAAGGGGAGCATCGATTTCACCTGAAGCTGTCGGAACAAAAAGAAATTTATAGAATAAGAAGGAAACACCGACAGACAGGACGGCAAAAACCGCGGCGAAAATCAGGGCTCGGATAAAGACTGTCAGCAAATGGTTTCCGGCAAAAACGCCGATTAAGAAAGACAGAATGAACCCGGCGATAGCAGCGGTGCACACATTTTTCGGGTTTATCATTCCATATTCCTCCCTTAATCAGATTACGGCAAAAAGACCATTAGGTCAAGTTTTTTTTAACATTGAAATAACAGAGCGTTAGAAATTCGCCCTGAAATTTCTAAAATTTACTTTCTCTTCAAGAATTTCTTGAGGAAGTTTGCGACTCCCTCAGAATTCGCAGTTCCCGTCTTTTCAATTCTGTCGACAATGTGGTTTACACACTGGGCTGGTTTTGAGGTCGGGTTCACGATTATAAAGGGCTTCTGGCGGATTACCGAGGCTTGGACAACTGGGTCATCGTAGACAAAGCCAAGGTACTCGACTTTATAGTTCAAGAACTGACCGATGATGTTGATTATATGCTCGGAAATGCGCTTGCCCTCAGCGGCTGAGTGGACGCGGTTGACCAAAAGCTTGATGTTCACGTTGCGGTCCTGAAGCTCCGTCGTCACAACCTTGATGATTCCGTAAGCGTCAGTGATTGCGGTCGGTTCCGGTGTCGTCACGACATAGGCCTCGTCAGCGGCAGCGACAAACTGCAAGACGTTGGCGGCAATTCCGGCTCCGGTGTCTATGATAATGATGTCGGCGTTTCCAAGCTCCGCGAACTGGCGGGCGAAATAATTCAACTCGTCAACTGAAAGCGAGGCGATTTTTGAAAATCCGTTGGCACCGGCGATGAATTTGATTCCGAATTCTGTGTCCAGAATGATTTCCTGCATAGTCTTCTGCTTGTTGATTACGTGCATCAAATTGTACTGGGGAACAACATTCAGAAGGACGTTCACGTTCGCCATTCCCAGGTCACCGTCAATCAAAATGACTTTCTTTCCATGCTGGGCGTAGGCAATGGCCATGTTGACCGCCAGATTTGTCTTTCCGACACCGCCCTTTCCGCTTGTAATTGCGATAATCTTCGTCTTGTGTACGAGTGATTTGAGTTCTCTTGCCTGGTCTTCCATATCTATTATTCCTCCGGGAACGTGTCTTCAATGTGCAGTCGGTCAATGGTGAAGTCGTTGAGCCGCGTCAAAAATTTTACGACGGAAGCACGCTCAAAATGTCTTGAGGCAACCTGACCGTCAGTTATAAATGAAATCTTCTTGCCTTTTTCACTCAGCACGGACAAGACGTTTCCGTAGGCGGTCGTCTCGTCGCACTTTGTGATGATTACAGAATTAAAGTTGAAAAGCTCGTAGTTGCGGATAATCGACTCGATGTCATGGGCCTTTTTCGAGGCATCCACGGCAAGGTAAACGTCCGGGTGCAAGTCCGGGATGTCGAGCAAGTCGCGCATACGGCCGATATTCTCGTGGTCGTTGGGGCTGAATCCTGACGTATCGATTAAAAGGGCGTCCAAGGAATCCTTGTTCTCCTCGAAGACCTCGCGGACTCCCTTGGCTGTCTCGGCGGCATCAACAGGAACTCCAAGAGCCTCACCGTAATTTCTCAACTGGGCCTCAGCGCCGACGCGCATACGGTCAATCGTAAGCATTCGGATGTCAGGCCGGGGCTGTTTTTTGTCCTGGGCACGCAGAATCATCGAGGCGGCGATTTTTGCGACAGTCGTGGTTTTTCCGACTCCGGTCGGCCCGACGATTACGATTACGTGCGGCAGTTTATGGGGAAGGGCTTTTGCAATCTGGATCGAAGAGCCAATCATGTCCACAACGTGACGCTCGATTTTGTCAAAATCCTCAAGATCATCAAGGGAGAATTCCTCGCGGATTCTAGTAGTGATGTTCTTGATGTAAGAAAGAGTGAATTCGTTTGCGGCGAGAAGCTCCTCGATTTTCGCGATTGTCGGATGCTTTTCAACGGCATTTGCGGCAACGGAAATCTGGTCCATTTTCGCACCGAGAGTCGCCTGAAGCTCCTCGATTTTTTTATTCAAGGCAAGCATCTGCATCGTTGAGGCCATATCCAAGCCCTGTTTTTTGAGCAGCTCTTCCCGGCTTTTCTGAAAAGAATTCTGTGTAGAAACGGGAACAATCGGACTTTCTGTCTCGATTTTGGGACGCTCAACCGTGTAATGGGCTTTCACATAGGGCTTCTTCCAGAATCCCAAAAAGCCGTTCGTAAATTCAGTTCCGTAATTTACGATTCTGTAGGTGTTGCTGTACCTGTCAAAAAGCTTGCGCTTGACATCATCCAGGGAATCCCCGGTTTCTGTCAGAACTGCTGAATTCAATTCCTCACCGCTCATCTATTTCTCCAAGAATTTCCAAATTGATGCTGTGTCCGGCGGCCATCACCTCGCCGATTGAAAGGACAACAGTTCCCGGCATCTCGCGGTCTATTGAAGAATGGACGAGATAGCGGACTTCCGGCGCGCAGAGAATAATCGGCAGGAAGTTTTTCTCTTTCGCCGCCGTGATTGCAGAAGAAACGGAAGAAATCCACTTTCTTCCTTCTTGTGCGTCAAAAGCGACAAATGGCGCGCCGCCGTCATTGGGAACAACCTCATGCTGCAGGATTTTCTCCGACCAGCTTTGAGAGAGCTGCAAGACGGAAAGTTTTTTCGTCTGGTCGACATACTGGCTGCAAATCGAAAGGCCAAGAGCCTCGCGGACTTTCTCTGTAAGCATGTAAGTGTTGTGGGGAACAAGGGAGCCGTAATTCGCAAGGGTCTCCAAAATCGTAACGATGTCGCGGATTGAAACCTGCTCCTGCAAAAGGCCACGCAAAACCTTTTCGATTTCGCCGTAAGTGTATTTGTATGTCGTGAGAACTTCGTCCACAACGACAGGACTTGTCTCCTTGATTTTGTTGAGAATCTTTGAGACTTCCTCACGGCCGAGAATGTCGGCGGCATGCTGGCGGATAATCTCCGTAAGATGGGTCGCGATGATTGTCGGCGGGTCAACGACAGCATATCCTGCCCTCTCCGCCTCAGCGCGTTTTTCCTCAGGAACCCAGATTGCCGGAACACCAAAGGCCGGGTCACGTGTTTTCTCACCCTTGATTTCCTCGCTGATAGCCCCTGTGTCCATACACATGTAGTAGCCGAGCTTGATCGTAGCCCTGCCAGCCTCAATTCCTCGGATTTTAAATACGTATTCCTCAGGCTCCAAAGTCATGTTGTCGATGATTCGGATTGCCGGAACGACAAGTCCCAGATCAAGCGCAGACTCGTGACGGATTCTCGTGATTCGCTCCAAAAGCTCCGCGCCTTTTTCCTGATCGACCAAGGGAAGCAGACCGATTCCAAGCTCCAGTGAAAGGGCTTCGAGTGGAGCCACAGGAGACATATCCGCAGGAGAAGAGCCGGTCTGTTTTTTTGAGCGGGCTTTCTGTTCTTCCTGGACTTTTTTCTCAAAGGAGGCTTTCTCAGACTTGATTCTAAGATAGCCGAAGTACATGAATGCGGCTCCGACCAAAATCAAGAGGACTGACGGGAAGCCCGGGATAAGAGCCATGAGGGCAAGGGCCGCGCCTGTGATGATGTAGACATAGCCGCTTCTTGTGAACTGCTCCTTGAGCTGGGTTCCCAAAGTCTGTTCGGAAGAGTTTCCGGTGACAATCAAACCGGTGGCGAAAGAAACCAAAAGAGATGGCAACTGGCTCAAAAGTCCGTCACCGATTGTGAGTCTTGAGTAAGTGTTCAAAGCCTCGCCAAAAGCAAGGGTAGCACCGTGGTCATTTTTCAAGACCATGCCGGAGATAATTCCCGCAACAAGGTCAACAACGGTGATGAAAATTCCGGCCTTGACGTTTCCGCTCACGAACTTTGAGGCACCGTCCATGCTTGAGTAGAAGTCAATGTCACGCTGAATGGCGGCCTTGCGTCTTTTGGCCTCCTCATCGTTGATGGAGCCGGACTGCAACTCAGAGTCAACCGCGAACATCTTCTGGCTCATGGAGTCCAATGAGAAGCGGGCTGCGACCTCAGAGACGCGGGTGGCACCCTTCGTGATGACAATCGCCTGGATTATAATCAAAATGATAAAGATGACCATTCCGATTACAAGACCACGGCTTGTCGGATTCGTGACCGTATCGCCGGTAACGATTGATGAGAAAGCCTTGAGCATATTGCCCGGAAAGTTCTGGTAGGAATAGCTCGACGCACGGCTGATGATAAGTCTTGTTGAGCAGACGTTCAGGGCAAGCCCGTACAAAGTCTGATAGAGCAGAACACGCGGGAACGAAGAAAAATCAGAGGCTTTGGGCGTATACAAAACTACAAGAAGGATGATAATCGCAAGGGCGATGTTGAAAATCATCAGGAGGTCAAGAAGGACACCAGGAACGGGAATCAAGAGCATGAGAACCACGACAATTGAAGCCGCGGCAATCGCATGATTTTCAATATTTTTAAAGATGTCAGTAAAACGATTAGCCATTCCCACCCTCGGCCGTTACTTTTTTTTATCGAGTAAATTAAACTGTGCGTAAATCACCGCAATCGCAGAGAAATACTCATTAGGAATTATATCACCAATTTTAGTTTGTGAATAGAGTCCGCGCGCCAAAGGACGATTTTCCACCATCGGAATTCCGTCCTCGCGGGCATATCTTTTGATAATCTGGGCCTCGTTGTCCTGCCCCTTGGCCATGACCTTGGGGCCTGGGTCTTTAGAGTCATATTTCAAGGCGACCGCAAAGTGGGTCGGGTTGGTGATGACAACATCAGACTCAGCGACTGCTTTCGGAATATTGCGGCGTAGCATCTCGCGTCTGGCCTGCTCAAGACGGTTTTTGACCTCTGGGTCCCCCTCCATTTCCTTGTATTCCTGTTTGACTTCCTGTTTGGTCATCTTCATGGATTCCAAAAACTGGTGCTTTTGCACAAAATAGTCGGGAATTGAAATCGCAAGCAACATGACAGCCCCTGCAATAAGAATCTGCGCCCCAGTCCAGGCAATCCGTCCAACAGCGGACATTACGTTTGAAGTTCCGAGCATTTTTAAAATCACCGGGACGTTCGCGGAAATTATCAGGTAGGCTGCGATTCCGATAAAGGTGACTTTGGCAATAGACTTGAAGACATTGAAGCCCCCCTCGAATGAAAAGAGGGTCCTGCGTAAATACTGGCCGATATTCGGGGCGATTTTTGAAAACTGTGGGGTTATCGTTTTCGTCGTAAACAGAAATCCTCGATTTTGGATTATGTTTCCAACAACTCCTGCAATGATTCCAAAGAGGGCAAGAGGACCTGTCATCCTCAGAATATTCAAAAGAAAATAAGTGTAAAATTCCTTTTGGGTCACGTCTGCGTCAGTGCAGTGCTTAAAATAGTAGACATAAATTTGAGCACACCAACGCAAAAAATAGGGGGCTGCAATCACAAGGGCGACAACGGTAAAAATTAGAACAAGAGCACCGTTAAGCTCCTGACTTTTTGCTACGCGCCCCTCCTCTCGGGCTTTTCGTAATTTATACTCTGAAGGTTCCTCTGTTCGTCCTTCGTCTTCAGCCGCAAACCACTGGAGGTCAATCTCGTCAAAAGTCACAGAATACCTCCTTTTGGATTTTGAATGATAAATTTGGCAAAAAGCTCTTCAATTAAAGCAAATCCGCCCTCAAATGAAGTCACAAAGAATTTTGCAAGTGGCTCCATCAAAAAGAAAATGATTCCAAAGGAAACGCAGATCATAATCGGGAAGCCCTCGGAAAGAAGATTCATCTGCGGGGCGGCCTTTGACAAGATTCCCATGGAGACAGATATCAAGGCCAAAACGCCGATAATCGGCAGGGCAATTACAAAAGCATCGGCAAAAAGCTTTGTCAGACCGGAAAGCAAAAATGTCAGAAGTTCAGAACGGGCGGCGGCTATAGTCAAAGTGAAGGCATTCAGCGATGAAAATGAATTTACAAGTGCCTCTGAAAAAAGCCTCATCATCCAGCCTGACTGCATAAAAATCAGCATAGCGAACATATTGAAAAACTGGCCCATCAGAGGATTCTCAACTTGACTCAAAGAATCGTAGACTTCAGAGGCAGAAAATCCCATCTGGAAGGCAAAAAACTGACCCGCCGTTGAAAAGGCCGCGAAAATAATCGAAATGTAAAATCCCATGATAATTCCGATTACGGCCTCCCCCGCAAGACAGATTATGTAAGGAATTGAAAAGGAGCCGTCCAAGCTGACGACAGACCCATAAACGGAAAGGTCGACGTTGGGAAAAAGAAGAAAGGCCATGTAGCCTGCCAAGGCGACTTTTGCGGCACGGGAAACATTGCGCATTGAAAAAAGAGGAAGTGTAAGCAAAAGCGTAAAAGATCTGGCCGCCAAAATCAAAAAAAGCGGAGCCTGACTTATGATTCTGTCAATCATTTTCCCACCCAGTCAAAATTAAAAATCAGCGGGCAAGGGAAGGAATCATATTGAAGAGGGCCGAGGCATAGCCTGTCATGCGGAGGAACATCCAACCGCCTAGAAGGGCAATCATTCCCAGAATCACGAGCATTTTGGGCAAAAATGTAAGGGTCTGCTCCTGAATTGAGGTGGTCGCTTGAAAAATCGCAATTACAAGACCGACCGCAATTGCGGCGATCAGGGGCGGTGCACACTGAATAAAGACCTCAAGAACGGCTCGTCGAACAAGACTGACAACCTGCGTAATATCCATAAAATCCTCCCGTTATTTTTTTTTACATGAACTGGGCGACAGAATTAAAGAGATTCGTCGTCAGCAAGCCCCAACCGTCCACAAGAACGAAAAGCAGCAATTTAAATGGCATTGAAATCTGAACCGGTGGCAGCATCATCATACCCATGGACATCAAGATTGAAGCGACAACCATGTCGACCACGATAAATGGAATGTACAAGATGACACCGATTTTAAATGCGACCGTAAGCTCGTGCAGGATATAGGCCGGAATTATGACGTACATCGGCAGGTCGCGGTAAGTCTCAGGCTGTTTTTCAAGCTTGGCCATGCGGGCAATAGCTCCAATAGCCTTTTGGTCCCGCATCTGGCTGAGCATAAAGACTTTAATCGGCTCCTCTGCCTTTACAAACGCCTCCTCCATAGTCAGCTCCCCGTTTGAAAGGGGCTTGAAAGAATCATTGTAGACCCGCGTAAAAACCGGCCACATGATAAAAAGGGTCATGAAAAGGGCGATTCCGTTCAAAACCGCCGTCGGAGGAACCTGCTGCAAGGAAAGGGCGCGCTTTATAAAGTCAAGGACGATTGAAAAGCGCAGAAAGCAGGTCGTGAGAATCAAAATTGACGGGGCAAGGGTCAGAATCGTAAGTAACAGCAAAATCTGCACTGAGAATGCCATCTGCTGGCCGGTGCGGGGCTGTGTTATGTTTATGTCGATATTCGGAAAAGGAGAATTTCTCACGTCGCCAGACATCTCGGTGCGACCATTCGTGGAGCCTTGGGCAAAACCAGAATTCTGCCGTGACTGTGAGAAAGTCGGAAGCAGGCAGAAAATAGAAAGGAAGGCAAAAAGGACGATTTTAGGAAGCCTTTTGTGAAAAAACAAAGTGATTTCTTTTCTCATAGCTGACTTCCTTCCGTATCTGATGAAGAGTCTTTAGAAAGGTCACGGTCAAACTGCTCGCGCTGGCGGCGCAAAAGAGAGGAGACGGAGCTTCCTGAAAAAGCGGTTCCTCCCTCCCCCTCAGTTCTGGGGCCGCCCGGCATGAATATGTCGAGAATATCAGCGAATGAGCGGGGTTTTTTGACGTTTGAATTTTTGTCAGCGTAGAGGTTCATCAACTGAATCAGCTCCTTGTCGGTCACCTCGCCGATTTGAGAGATTGAGGAGTCGGTCACTCCTAGAATATAGGCCTTGTCCAAAAGAGTGACAATGTAAATCGATTTTCCCGGAGAAAGAGTTATGTGAGAGACGTTCCGCAAAAAAGGGTCGGCCTTGTTCTGAGCCTCAACGTTTCCCTTGAAAAAGCGGAATATAACGTAAACAGCCCCGGCGACAATTGCCAGAGCCAGAATCATGCGAAATAATATCCAGAATGAAGAAGGTTGTTTTTGCTGCGGATTTTCACCCGTGGCAGTAGAAAAATCAATCGGCTTGTCGAGCAGCGATTCAGCCGGACTTGCTGCATTCGTCACTTCAGTTTCCGCCGAAGGAGTCCCGCCAGAAGAAGACTGGGCTGAAAGCGGCAGTCCCGCAGAAAGCAGAAAAGCCGCCAGCAGCGTCAAAAATAATTTTTTTACGTTCATTTTCCCACCCGTTTTTTAATGCACAGTAAAATCTCTATAATGAAAAAATGAAAAATCAAAGCTATCCCCCTGCCCGATTTTTCATTTTCAACCCGACTGTCTAACTGTCGTATTTTTAAGAAAGCTCTGAGACCCGCTCCATCGGAGAAAGAATCTCGGTTACGCGGACACCGAAGTTTTCATCGATGACTACGACCTCACCCTTGGCAATCGGCTTGTGGTTGACAAGAATATCAACCGGTTCACCGGCGAGCTTGTCCAACTCGATGATTGTACCCTCGCCCATTCCAAGGATTTCCTTGATCTGCTTTTTGGTGCGGCCAAGCTCTACGGTCATCTCCATGAAAACGTCCATGATAAGACCGATGTTGCCCTGCTCCTGGATTCCGGTATTCCCGGCAAGATTCGGATACTGGACGGGCTGAACGTTCGGAGTGTTCATTCCCATCATCGGGCTCATACCGCCCATAGGCATTCCCATTCCGCCCATTGGCATACCACCGCCCATAGCCATTCCACCCATAGCACCCATGCCACCCATGGCCATCTGGGGCTGCTGCATTTGCATCTGAGGCTGAGCCGCACCACCGAGAGAAGCCATGTCAGCGGCACTGAGTGCCCCGCCCATGCTCTCAGCGGCAGGAGCAGAACCTCCGCCAAGCGCGGAAGCCATTCCGTTTGCGACAGACTCAGAGACTGCCTCCCAAATTGTGTAGGCATCGCCTCCGAGATTTACTGGGTATGTAAAAAGTGCGAAAGAGCCTTGCGGGATGCGAACCATAGCCTTAGGCACATGAACGGCCTCCGGCGGATTGGTGGCAAGTCCGGGCAGTTTTCCGCCCTCAGAGAGTTTCTGGATTTCAGAGCCAGAATGATTTGAAATCACCTCGCCGATTACGGAAAGAGCCATGTCGTCAAGCTCTGCGTTTTCTTCTTTATTGATAAGACCGGTCAGTTTCTGGCTGAATTCCGGTGCCAAAAGAAAGAGGTGGTCTCCGTTCAAACCTGCGTTATAGTCAGCCATGACAGCGACAACCATTTCTGGAAGTTTAGCCAAAAGCTGGTCGCGGTTTGCAACTTCAACAACAGGCTTTCCGAATGAGAATTCGCTGCCGGTCATCGTGTTCAGTTTTGAACAAACCTCATCCTTTATGCCGTCCGCAAATTTTTCGAGGGTTGCCGTGTCGATTGACGAAGAACTTCCTCCGGCAGGGGCCATACCGCCCATGTCAACTCCGGACAACAATGCATCAATTTCGTCCTGTGAAATAGCTCCATCACTCATACGATTCTTCTCCTTCTGCGGATAACTCTTCAAACTCGTCAGTTTCAGTATCGTCTATTTTTCCGATAACCTGAACCGCCATCTTTTTACCGACAACGCCAGGCTGACAGTAAAATTTCTTTTTTGTGCCTACACTCAATGTAAGCGGGTCTCCCACCTTCACCGTTGAAAGACGTACCACATCCCCCGTACGGAGGGAAAGAACATCGCGGATTGGCAGGTTTATAGTTCCGATTTCGGCGGTTACGTCCATCGAAACATCTGAAAGTTTTTCTTTTAATGTACCCATGTACTGGGTCGTTGAACTTCTTCTGACCGAAGAGAACCAGAACTGTGAAGACAGCTTTGAGATAATCGGCTCAATAGTCAGATAAGGAATACAGAAGTTCATCATTCCTTCCTCATCACCGACCTTTGTCTCAAGGGTGACAAGGACAACCATTTCGGAAGGAGGAACAATCTGGGCGAACTGCGGGTTAGTCTCAATCTGGCCGAGTCGCGGGCGGAGGTCAATAACCTGAGTCCAAGCCTCGCGCATGTTGGCAAGAATACGGACGATGATTCCTTCCATTACAGACTGCTCGATATCGGTTAAATCACGGGAAACCTTCGCCCCCTGACCTGTACCACCGAACAAGCGGTCAATCATACTGAATGTAATCGCCGGGTCAATCTCAAGGACTGCGTTTCCCTTCAAAGGATCCATGTTGATTACGGCCAAAGTTGTCGGCGTCGGAATTGAGCGGATAAACTCCTCGTAAGTCAACTGGTCAACGGAAGCTACATGAACGTGGACAAGCGAGCGCAACTGGGCAGAGAGAGAAGTCGTTGTAAGACGTGCAAATGTCTCATGCATGATTGAAACCGTACGGATTTGTTCCTTTGAGAATTTGTCCGGACGTTTAAAATCATAAATCTTGATTTTGCGTGTATCACTGACCGGCTTAAAGTCATCTGCGTTCGATTCACCCGAACTGATGGCTTGGAGCAATTGGTCAATCTCATCTTGTGACAGAACTTCGTTCATGTCTTACCCACCTTTTAATACCCGAAACGCTAGATTAAAAATCAAAAAAAGATTTTTAACTGCTTACTGCTGAACAACGTCAAGCTGCATAAAACGTACAGCCTTGATTTTTGAAGAACTCAGGATTGAATCGTTGATATAATTTCTTATCTCAAGCTGCAAAGACTCTTCCTGATCCGGCTTCAATTCTTCAACTGTCTTACCTGTAAAACATCGGCGTAAATAGTCTTTAAGTTCAATGTTTCTTTGTGTAATTTCCGTTGAACAAGCCTTGTCTTCATGCTTGTAGCCAAGAACAACCTCAACGACAACAGAAGCAGGATTTGCCTCGTTGGTTTTTGTGCGGATTGTTCCCAATGACGTGTACCAGTCAAGGATTTCGCGGTTTGTATTCACGTCTTCCGTGACAGGAACTGCTGCGACCTGAGTCTGGTTTTTAGTCACCAGCTTTACAACAAAGAAAGAAACTGTTCCTATTAGAATAATCGCGCCAAGGGCAATGGCAACCCATTTCAAAAGAACAGGCAAAAGACCGCCGACACCCTTTCCTTTTGAGGGAGAAGAAGAACCACCGTCTCCGCCTGCGTCATCAAGGCCCATATCATCTGTATCTGCCATAAAATGCTCCTTTTTTCTGAAATTTAATGCTCTCTTTTTAAATAATCGGCATTTTTTACAATAACATTAAAAATGTCCTTCATCAAGAATTATTATGTCAACCCGGCGGTTGTAGGCCTTGCCCTCCTCCGTGTCATTCGAGAACATGGGGCGGGTATCGGCATAACCTGCGACAGAGAATTTCTTTTCGTCAACACCAAATTCAGCAAGATAATGGAGGACATTCACAGACCTGGCTGCGGAAAGCTCCCAGTTAGATGGGAATCTCTCGTTTGAAACGGGAGTGTTGTCTGTATGCCCCTCAATTCTGAATCTGCGGTTGGCAATTTCCGGTTCCTCGAAAAACTGGGAAAGTTTCAGGAGAATCTCCCTGTAAGCGTCAACGTCAATCTCGGCAGAACCTTCCGCAAAGAAAGAATCAGAGGCCAGTGTAATTACAAGCCCCCTCTCATCAGAAGTAACCGTAATTTTATTTGATTTAATCTCCGGCGCAAAAAGTGAGACCGCCTTCTTTTTTGCCAAGCTCAAAGACTTTCCCTTTTCAACGGCGGGAAGAGCCATGATCGAGTTTCCCAAGTCGGCCAAGCGTCCCATAGTCAGGGATTGACCGCCAGTCGGAACCGGCTGCTCAATTGAGTCGGTGGGAATAGAAAGCGATGACTGAATCTGGGAGACCGCCGTGGTATCGACTTCAGAAGGGTCGTACAACATGACGAAGAAGCAGAGCATCAGCGTAATCATGTCGCCGTATGTTCCCTGCCAGGCGGTTGACGGTTTTCCAGGCTCTTTCTTTTCTTTTTTAGCCATTTACTAGTCCTTCAAAACATCAGCTTCAATGACTTTGCGCGTCTTAGGATCAAGATACGTAAGAAGTTTCATTGCAAGGATACGGGGGTTGTCACCGGCCTGAATTGAGAGAACTCCCTCCAAAACCATTTCCTTTGAGGCCATCTCAGATGAGTTCTGTGCCAAAAGCTTCTGTGCGAAAGGACCGATAAGCCAGTTGGCAAGCATAGAACCGTACAGAGTAGTAATCAAAGCAACAGCCATGTTTGGACCCAAGGAGCTCTTATCCTCCAAGTTGTTCAACATACCAATCAAACCGATAACGGTACCCATCATTCCGAAACCAGGACCGAAACCAGCCCACTGGTTGATAACGTTAACCCATGACATGTGACGGCCTTCTGTCTGGCTCATCTCATTTTCCATAATCGCGCGGATAACGTTTCCGTCAGTACCATCGACTACCATGCGGAGGCCTTCCTTCATAAAGGGGTCTTCCAAGTCGTCCAAACCTTCTTCCAAAGCAAGGATACCTTCGCGGCGGGCCTTTTCCGAAAGGGCTACAAGATTCTGAATCATGGTCTTTTCACCCCAGTCCCAAGTCTTGAAGGCACGCCCCATGATTCCGAAAATACCGATTGCCTGCTTGAGAGGGGCAACGATGAACATAGTCGCGTAAGAACCACCGATAGTAACGAAAATAGACGGAATATCGATAATACCGCCCATCGTACCACCAGATGTAACAACACCGAGTACGATAACCGCCGCACCGCCGACAATACCGATTATTGAAGCTATATCCATGAAAGAATCTCCTTTTATATCCTTTGCTTTTCTATAATTCCTGTTTTGTTATGCCGATTTGCCTGCGGTAAGCCACGATTCTATCGATTAGCTCCTGAGGCTTGTCAGTCACAATAATTTTTCTGCCGGAAAGCAGCTGAATCGTTACATCCGGATTCTCTTCGATTGTTTCAATCATGTGAGGATTTAGATAATACTTTTTACCGTTCAATTTTGTAACTTCTATCATGCTATTTTCCATAGTATTCGCCTTGTCGTCAAGTAAAAACGGCAGTACGCTACTACTCTCATTATATCGGCAATTTTCTTCCCGCGATTAAGAATTCATCATCAAGAATTTTCAATTTTTATTGCTGTCTGTTAACTTTTGTGTTATTCTGAATAAAAGTACAAAGGGGTGGTTTTATATGAACGCAAAGATTCTTGTTATTGAAGATGTTCCAGAAATGTCACAGCTCGTTTCTCTCTATTTACAGAAAGACGGAATGACAGTAACAACGGCAAGTTCTGGAGAAGAGGCTCTTGAAATTGTCGAAAAAGATTTGCCGGACTTGATTATACTCGACTTGAATTTGCCGGGAATCTCAGGATTCGACTTTTTGAAACGTTTCCGAAAGGAATACAAGACTACGATTCCGGTAATCATTGTTTCAGCCCGCGATGCAGACGAAGACATAATCAACGGTCTCGACATCGGTGCTGATGAATTCGTCACGAAACCCTTCTCACCGAAAGTCCTTGTCGCCCGCGTAAACTCAAACTTGCGCCGTCAGGCAGAGACAACGGCCGCCGCAGAAGCGACATACAAATTCGGTCCCTTCACAGTCCTGCTGAACTCATGCGTATTGAAGCGTGGACCTGAAAAAATCCCGCTCTCAACAAAAGAATATGAAGTCCTTGAATACCTTCTCACTCACGAGGGCGAGACGCTAAGCCCCGAAAAAATCTACTCAGATGTCTGGAAAGCCCAGTACGGAGATGTCACTGCCGTTGCGGTATACGTCCAGCGTCTGCGCAAGAAGATTGAGGAGAATCCAGCTGAGCCAAAACACATTCTCACAGTATTCGGACAGGGCTACCGCTTTGAAAAAGGCTCTGAGTAATGAAGATTAGGGAGCAGCTCCGTCTTTTTATAATCGCAGTGGTCAGCGCCCCAGTGCTGACGGTTTTATTTATTTTTCTCTTCAGACACATCAACTCCCCGGACAGGATGGTCATACAGGGCTACAAGCAGTTCGACAAGCTTTCAGACCTGCCAGTCACAGAGCAGGACATCTCGATTTTGCGCGAGGCTCTAAAGGCCTTTCCGCCGGAAGTTGAATTCATGGTTACGGCAAACCACAAGGAAATAGTCTTCACTAACATGGAAGAATTCAAAAAACGCCGGACCATCGATGACCCTTCCCTCTTTTATTACATGCGGGAAACCAGCCAAAGATATTTTTACCAGCTTGTCACCCCGCCGATTGAAAATCAGGAGGTAGACCTCCTTCTGATAACCCGTGTAGACCGGGAGCACGAGGGACGAAGTAAGGACGCTGACCATTTTTCTGACCTTCTGCTGATTTTTCTCGTCCTCTTTGAGTCTGTTTCACTGGCATTTATTTTCACTATCTCACACACGATTTCATCGTCAATCACGGTCATTGAGAACCGCACGGAAAGCATCGCCCGCGGAGACCTTGACGAACCTGTCGAGCGCCGCATAAATCCCAGGGCTTCAAACGAAATCACAAGTCTGATCGGGAACGTTGAAAAAATGCGCATTGCCCTAAAAGATACATCCGAAAAAAAGACCGCCTTTATCATGGGAATCAGCCACGACCTGCGCACCCCTGTCGCCGTAATCAAGGGATATATCGAGGCCATGCAGGACGGCATAATCACTCCTGGCGATGAGATGGACAAGTCACTTGAAATAGTCAGGCAAAAAACGGAATCTCTTGAGACGATGATTAACACCCTGATTAACTTCGTAAAGCTGGACACGACTGACTGGCGGCAGCAACTCAAAAAGCAAAAAATAGAGCCTGTCATTCAGGATTTCATAAAGTCCTCAATTGCAACCGGCGGAGTCTTCAAGAGAAACATCACCGGCTCCGTCTCGATGGACAAGGATTTGGAGCTTCCCTTTGACAGTCTTCTATTTCAGAGGGCATTGCAGAATCTTTTCCAGAACGCCATGCGCTACACTGAGGACGGAGCGGACATCGACATTTCGGCAGTTCAGTCAAAAGACGAGCTGATGATAAAAGTCGAAGACTCTGGAATCGGAATCGAAAAAAAGGACTTGCAGCACATTTTCGAGATGTTCTACCGTGGAACAAACTCAAGGCGTGAAAGCGGCATGGGAATAGGACTGTCTGTGGTAAAAAACATCATCAACACCCACGGCTGGAAAATCAACGTGAACTCACAAAAGGGAGTAGGAACGGCCTTCATCATAACAATTCCTCTAAGAAGGCATTCATCATCAATAGCCCCCGAAGGTTAAGGGCGTAAATCTTTCTCCCATTTTTGCTGGTCACGTGGGCAAGTCGTCGGCTTTTCCACCTGCTGAAAGCCCCGTCTTTTGTGTCTGCCCCTATCCGCTTTTCGAGGGATCTTCCAAAACGACTATAAAATTTTTCAGAGTCAATTCCCTCAAGCATACGGAAGCCCGTCATAAGATATTCAAATTCCTGGGTCTCAGAATCAAGCACTTCAGTGGCGGCGGGAAGATTTTTCTCGATTTCGCAGAGATTTCTCTCGTCATCCGGCAAGGCAGAATGAGAAAGCCAAAAGTCAGAGTATTCTTTTATATTCCGTCCGTTTGTCCGCCTAAAGCCTAAGTCAGCCCCGCCCGCCTCAAGCTTCTCCCCGTAAACCGTTCCTGTCGCCCCGGCGCCTACCCCTATGTAATTCTCAAGCTTCCAGTAAGAAGAATTGTGGACGCTCTCAAATCCAGGTCGCGCAAAATTTGAGACCTCGTACTGAAAAAAGCCTTTTTTTTGAAGGATATTCCTGCCCAAAATCCAGCGGCGGTCGGCACGGTCGGGATTCCAGCGGACTTTTCCACCCTCAATCAATTTTGCAAGCGGGGTATTCTCCTCAATCGTCAGCGTATACAATGAAACGTGGTCAACCGGATAAAGGTCGAGCAGGTCAAACTGGCTTTTAAAAGATTTTTCTGTCTGGGAAGGAAGCCCCGCAATAAAATCAACAGAAAGCCTGCCCTTCCATTCTGCCTTCAAGAGGTCAAGAGCCTTTGTTATGTCGGATTTTCTCGCCCGCCTGTAGACTGCCTCAAGGGCTGAGTCGTCAAAAGCCTGGATGCCGAGGGAAAAGCGGGTCACGCCGGATGATTTCGCCGTATCAACAAAGTCTTTCCGCACGGACTCCGGGTTCATCTCAACGGTGACTTCTTCCGGGGGATTTTGGCTTGAAGTCGGGACAAGGGCTTTTACTCCGTCCAAAAGATTTTTCAGCTGGCTTGCGCCAAGAAGACTCGGAGTTCCACCGCCCACGTAAATTGTCTTCCAGGAGGAAACCCTGTATTTTTTCACATAAAAGGCGACTTCGCTCAAGACTGCGGAAATATATGAATCTCCCACAGGATTTTCACGTCCACCTTGCGGAAGACTGAAAAAATCGCAGTAGGCGCATTTTGACGCGCAAAAGGGAATGTGAATGTAAAGTCCAGGTCTCTTACAGGAAATCAGCGGCAATTTTTAGAAAAGGCGGATTTTATTGAAGGGGAAATACAAGACGAGGGCTTTTCCGCAGAGCTGGCTTTTTGTGACAGGGCCCCAGAGCCTTGAGTCAAGGGCTTCCATGCGGTTGTCGGCAAGGACAAAATATTCCCCGGCGGCAAGAGTGATTTCCTCAGTGTCGCCCTTCGCGCCAAGCTCCCGGTCAAGGGAAGAGTCAACCGACTCAATCGTGACATCGTATTTTTTTTCAGTCAGCTCAAACTCAGTCAAAAACTGCTTTTGTCCGGCGGCTTTAATATAGAGGACAGAGTCGTTGAGGTAAACCGTGTCCCCGGGAAGACCGACCACGCGGCGCAAAAACGGCAGCTGCCCCTTGTAGTTCTCATTTTTAAATGGGAGCCACTGCTGGCCTGTCAAAAAAAGGCTCACAGAATTCGCGACTTTAAGCGGAAGGATTGTTTTCTCCGGCTTGCCTGTGCGAACAAGCATCACGTCCCCACGGCGGGGACTTTTCAGCAGAGGGGTTATAAACTCAAGAGAAGAAGCGGGAATATCAGGTGCCATCGAGTCAGAGATGGAGCGAATCGGATAGACTAAAAGATTCAAAATAAAGGTAATTACAGCAAAACAGATTAAAATAGTCGCGACAACAAGAAAGATTTTTCCATAAAGTTCCCTCTTCATCTGATAGGAAACCGCATAAATATTTTTTGCCATAAAGTAAAAATATCACAAAAAAAGTCTGTCTTGCAAGGTCGAATGATAAATCTTATAATTGAAAGCATGGCAGAAAATGTAAAAATCATCGCGCAGAATAAAAAAGCCCGTTTCAATTATTTTGTCGAAGACTCTTATGAATGCGGAATTGTCCTAGAGGGGACAGAAGTCAAATCCGTAAAAGCGGGAAATCTCTCATTCAACGATTCTTTTGCCGAAATTATAAATGGGGAGGTATGGGTTTCCAACCTGCAGATTGCCGAATACAAGTATTCCTCGGTTTTCAACCACAATCCTCTCCGCAAAAAAAAGCTTCTCCTTCACAAGGAAGAAATCAAAAGAATGGCGCGCAAGGTCGAAGAGAAAGGCTACACGCTGATTCCGCTGGATTTCTATCTAAAGGAAGGAAGAGTCAAGGTAAAGCTCGGCGTATGCAAGGGCAAAAAACTTTTCGACAAGCGCGAGACTATCAAGCAGCGCGACATAGCTAGGGATGTATCCCGCGAGTTCAAAAACGGTTTTAAATAAAAAACACTTTGGAACGGGGGCATTTTAAGGGAAAATGGGCAGACGGATTTTTTCGCTGGCACTTCTAATTTTTTTCTCACTTTCAGCAGCCAACGCCGCATGGGCTGTTCCCCTCCATATTGACTACTACGGAGTCGTCTCAACTTCTGCTGACGAAAACATGCTCAAAATGGCCCAAGATATCTTCTTTACCCAGCTAAAATCCATCGAAGGAATCTCCGTTGACGACAAAAGACAGAATGCGGCAACCGCATTAAAATCTCCACCGGACACTTCAAAAACCCAAGGCGACCACATAGCATTTTTTGCAGAAATAATGGAGTCAGCCTCGTCTGCGGCAGGCCTTTGGGAATGCACCTTCCACGCTGACCAGAATTCCCTTGGAAAAAACTTTGTCAGCGCAGCTTCATACGAGTCTTACTACAAGATTTTGGTCGGTGCAAAGTCAGCGATTGAGGAAGTCCTTGAAAATTACAGGGGCAACTCAATGTTTGTCCAGGAGGCAGCAACAGAAGGAGCCTCCCACTCAAACGTAAAAATTGACAGCGACACACTCGTTGGAACATGGGAAGGAGAGCCTGACACCGACAAGATAATCATAATGAGAAGTGGAAAAGGCTTTATTGTCTTTAAGAACGGAGCTACAATGGTGGTATCTGTTTCCGTAAAAGAGCAAAAAGGCAAGGCTTATATAGAAATTCTCCAACAGGGAAAGGCAAACGCCTCATTCTACCCAGCCCTTGACCGTCAGGCAGCCTTGGCAAACGCACCGACAGCAAAACCAATCACATGGAAGATGAACGAATCAGCAGACGGGGTTTTGACAGGAACAAAGGAAACTCTGGTGCCCTCCCTTGATTCCGCGACTGGAGCGGAGGAAGGCACGGTCAAAGTCACCTGGACAAGGAAATAAGGAAAAATAGTTTTCAAATCTGACGTGCCAGCGATGTGAAGCCCGAAGTAGTTGCGTAGCAACTATGAGCCGAAGGAGGCGAAGGCGGAACGTAGCGGGCCTGCCAAGTGGCAGGCTGGCACCCAAAAAAAGAAATTTTAGGACAGTTTTACAGCACCCTGCCGGATCAGCTTCACAGACCCGTCCTCCTCGATTGAGACGATTGTCGACGGTACCGAGGATTTTTTGTCACCGTCATCCACAATCAGGGCGACATCCTTTCCAAAAACAGATTTTATCTCTGAGACAGAAGAAAGAACCGGACTTCCAGACTTGTTCACGCTGGTTGAATAAATCGGAGCGCCGCAACGGGCAATCAAATCGCGAAGCCACTGGTCGTCCGGGCAGCGGAAGGCTGTCGTGGCGAAATTTCCGTCTTTCTCAAAAGTATGCACAATGATAGTCAGCGGTCCCGGCCACTTGGCCCAAAGCTCGTCTGGAATCACGTCGCGGGTGTATTTTTTCACGTCGTCAGGCTTTGAGATGAGCTGAATCAAATGCTTGCCCTCGTCGGCTTCTTTTATCCTGTTAATCTGGCGGTCAGTGTGGTAGGAATAATGGCGGCCGTCAACGATTCCAGAAAATCCGTAAACAGTGTCAGTCGGAAGGACAACGACTTTTCCCCGGCGGATATAATCAGCGGCGATTAAAATTGACTCGGAATCAGACTTGCGGCAAATCATAAACAGGCACTCCATGAACAAAAGATTCAGATGTGAAAGAAGGTCTTCTCCTGAATGAAATCTCCCCGGAAGACAAATCTTTCATAAGCAAAAAGAGATAGACTACAAGTGAAAGCAAAATGGCTGAGGCCTTGCAGAACCACTCAGGAACGAAGTCAATCTTTCCGGCCTTGAGGGGGGTTCCGGCGTTGTAAAGGAATTCATCCTCGGAAGCCAGTCCGTTGAGTTTCACGAGTTTTTCACCAGGCTCCACAAAGCCCAGTTTTCTTGCGAAAGCGGCGATAACGTCCCCGTCATGCTCAAGGGCGGTCCGCTCAAGGTCGAGGCTGTTGTAAATTCCCTGGATTTGCTCAGTCCGGGTGCTTAGTAAACGTTTTTGTTCTTTCATTTGCCTGAGCGCCCAAAGTCCGTCTTTTCCGAGGCTCACGGAAACAAGCGCATAAAGGCAGGTTCCAGCAAGAAGGGCAGGCAAAAATCTATATCTTTTCACTATGTTTAATTCTTCGGCATAAAAGTTCAAAATATTCATAGGATTCTAAAGCAAAACTTTTTTAAGGTCTTTTAAAAATAATGGACTTTTAAGAACTTACAGTTTATAATAATTTTAACTGTAGAAATTCGAAAATTCTGCCGATATTTCTAAGGTATAAAAAGAAAACTTTAAAATTACTTCTAATTAAGGGGAAGATATATGAGTGACAGCGACAACACAAACGGACTTGACAGCTACGGCGTTTGGGTCAAAAAGCCTCCGCGCACAGTTGATTCTTCAGACGCGAATTCTGCGGAAGGAACTGACGAGCCCCTCAACATAGCGGCCGATCTTCCTGACTTCTCATCACTAGACGAGCCGACAGCTGACACAACACTTGCGGCTGACGATATTTCCAACGGACTTGAAAGTTCCGCTGATTCTACAGTCGCAGAGACAGACAGTTTCGGCGATTCTGCGGACGAATCAGGAGACGGAGAGATTTCCCTTGACGAATTCATCACGGACGGAGTTTTTGAGACCGGTCCTGACGAAGATAAAATCCGCGAAAAAGAGGCGGAAAAAGCAGCCCAGCAGGAGGAAAGCCCCTCTGACTCTTCCGCCGAGGACGAAAATATTTCATTTGACGAGCCTGCGGGAACTTCCGACTCCGGTGAGGAGACTCTTGCAGAAAGTTCATCTGACGACTTCTCATTAGATTTGTCAGATTCAAGCTCCGATGATTTTTCTGTCACAGCCTCAGACCCGACCGTTGCAGAGCCGGCAGAATCTTCCGCTGACGATGACTCTTTTGACATAGACCTTTCATTCGATGACTCTGGAGAAGGAGAAAATCCTGACGCAGAGCCAGAATCATTCACGGCCTCATCAGGCACGAAAGATTCTTCTGCCACAGATGCGATTGCCGCTGACATTGAGGGAAGCGAGTCTGTTGATTTGAGTGAATTCGGCTTTGGAGATGACTCATCAGATTCTGAAAGCCAGAGTGAGGATGCGACAGTCGCAGAGTCAACAGAAAGCCCCGCAGACACAACAGCCGCCGAGGGAGAATCATTCGAGGACATGTTCAACACCGATTCCTCAGAATCTTCCGTCGAATCAATCACAGAAAATACAGAAGCAGAAAGCCCGATTGAGGGAACGGAAGAAGTCCAACTCGATGACTTCACCACTGATTCTGTTGACGCAACAGAAGACGTAGATCTTTCCGCAGAGCCGGCAGAGTCAGCTGGCGTACAAGCAGAGGAAAATTCCGCAGAAGACGCAGAAAAGGACTCTTCATTCGTATCTTCAGGAGATGACGACTTTGACTTGGACGCAATTTTGAACGATGTCAAAGACGAGGACGGAAATCAGGTAAGCATCGGAGATGGAGAGGCTGCAGAAAACGTCTCTGCTCCCGAAGAGACTGTCACAAGTAACACAGAAGAAAATCTGTCAGAAGAGAGTGTAGAAGAGGAGTCTTTTGAACTTCCTGAAACCTCAATTGACGACACAATTTCAGAAGGCTCCACCGCGGAAAGCCTTGCAGAGCAGACCGAAGCTGGTGTTATAGAAGAGACAAGGGAGCCAGAAATCTCAGCAGAAGAGCCTGGCGTTTCCGAGCAGGAAAGCCTTGCGGAAGCCCCAGCGGAAGAGTCTTCAGTCTTCACTGACGCAATTGACGACACAATCGCAGCAAGCGAGGCGGAGCCGGAAGTCACTTTGGATGAGCCTGCAGAAACAGTTTCAGAAGAGGCACCAGTTTCAATTCCAGAAGAACCTGAAGTGGCAGAAACAAGCGAAGAAATTCAGGAGACATTTGAAGAGTCTGCCCCTGCCACGACTACTTCTCCTTCTCCGGCAGCAGACCAAACTTCACCGATTTTGAGCCAGATTGTCTCAGAGCTTTCCTCTTTGAAGGATGAAATTGCAGGTCTCAAGCAGGACTTTGCAAATCTCAAAAATTCAGACTTCTCAGGAAAGGCAGTCGAGTCGACAGCAGACTTTGAGGCGGACAGCCCAGTCTCAACTGAGGACGAGACAGAGATTCCCCAGGAAGAAGAAAAGTCCTCCGGCGGTTTCTTTGACGACAATGACGGAGACGACACAATCTCTCTTTCAAGCGATGAACTTGAGAATATTTTGAACAACGCTGACTTTACTGAAGAAGAAGGCGAAACCCACGGCGATGAAGAGGACTTGGGAATCACAGCTCCGACAGCCGAAGGAATCTCTGTTGAAGAGCCGGTCGAATCTTCTGACTCTACGGCAGAAGAGGCTCCGATTCCTGATGATGAGTTTGTCACAGAAGAATCTCCAATTCCTGCAAATGAATTTACAGAAGAAGGGGCAAGTCAGGACAGTGACCTCAGCATGAATTTCGACAACGAAAAACTAGAGGAACCCGCCCTTGACGGAATCAGCTTCGACTCAGACGACCAAGGACAGATTTCTTCTGACTTGAATGAAGAAATCGAAGAACCCAAAGTCGACAATATTCTGGTAGAATCTTCAACAACAGACTTGATGGACTCTGGGGAGGATACATCCGCTCTTCCGACCCAGACTGAAGAGCCTACAATTGAAGAAAGCCTCTCGGACGACAAGCTCGACTACCTTTCAAACGATCCTGGTGCGACACTTTCTATGGAAGCCGCAGCTGCGGAGTCAAATATTCCAGAAGGTTCTATTCCCAAGGACTTGAAAGCCGAGGTCAAGTCAGTTCTTTCTTACATGGATCAGCTGCTTGAAAATCTGCCGGAAGAAAAAATCGCTGAATTCGCTCGCTCTGAACAGTTTGAGACCTACAAAAAATTGTTCAAGGAGCTGGGACTGGCATAATGGGACTTCTGAGCCGGATACTTTCATCTGATTTTTCAAGTGACACGCCGCAGGGAGGACTTTTATCCCGCGCCTTGCTTTATGAGCGGCAGCCCCTCAATTTTTACGAGTGGGCTGACTCATACGGCTTCTCAAAGTGCGGAATTTTAAGCCCTGTCGCTTCCAGCTACGTGCTGACACACGCATTGGGAGTCGACGCCCTTTCTGTCGCCCTCTGTCTTTCCACCGATGACTTTATCGGAGGCATCATCAACCTTGAGAAAAAGGAATGGCAGACTTTTGAGGGAGAGGGCTTGCAGCCCTTTTTCCAGCTATTCACCGATGAATTCACGATGAATGTCACTTCCCTGCACTTTTTGCCCTTTGACTGCGATGGGAAAACTTACATCGCCCTCGTGGTTGACTCTGACGGAAAGCCTTCCGTTCTTCCAGAGGCCGGGAACGATGCGTTTTACCTGCTCAAAAAAGTAATCAGGACACCCTACCCCGTCTTCAACGAGGAAGCGGCTACAGCAGCCTGTGAAAAAGGCATTGAGCAAGGAACCGGCTACCTTTATTTGCTTTCGTTCAAACTTGCAATCGACACGATTACAGGAATGCTTTCCCTTTCCAACGAGGAAATCAAGGACAAAAGCTACAAGGCGATTATGGACGAGTGCTTCAACAAGGCTCAAAAACTTTTCCAGTCGCCCAATTCCTGCGCGCGCGGTGAAAACTGCGAGATAAAGACTTTGATTTACGCCAAGGACGAAATCGACGAGACACTTTTGCAGTCACATATCAAAAAGGAATTCTCTGAGATTTTCGGCTCTTTTGCAGATAAAATCGTTCTCTTGATTGCCGGAACCTGTCCAAACGTAAAAGGCGCCGTAAAATTCCTCACCTGGGGTTAAAATGCATTCCGTCGAATTTTTACAGGCGGTGAACGGGGAAGAAACATCTTCCGTCGACGGAAAATTCCTCCACTCAAAATACAATCCGCTCAGAGAGGCGCAGACATTTGTCTCATCAATACAATGCACTTATAAGCCTTCCTCAATTTTGATTTTGGAGCCGGGGCTTTCATACTGCGGACGATTCTTGAAGGAACGCTTCCCGGATGCAAAACTTTACGCCCTCCACTACACGAAAGACTTTCTCAAAAATGACTCAGTTTGGGACAGAGTTTTTTTTCCAGACTCAGACATTTTCTTTTCACTCGGCGAAGAAGAACTCTGCTCCTGCCTGACTCTATCATGGCCGCCCTCTGACAAGATTTTTACCGAGGAAAGTTCCATCGTCTGGAAAAATGTAAAGGAAGCTGTCCTAAAAGCCCGTGACGTTTTGTACACCCGCTCGTATTTTTCAAAACGCTGGCTGAAAAATTCGATAATCTTCGCCGCAAGGATAAAAAATCCCCTTGTAATAAAAAAAAGGGGAAAATGCGACATCATAATCGCGGCCTCAGGTCCTTCGCTAAAAAGCTCGATTCCTTTTATAAAGAAATTCCGAGAAAGTTTTTTTTTAATCTCCCTGTCATCAGCCTTGATGCCGCTTGTAAAAAACGGAATCATGCCGGATTTGGTCTTGTCTTCTGACGGCGGCTACTGGGCAAAAAGGCACTTGGACTTTGCGGGATTAAATCTTTCAGAGCCTACAGGCTTGAAATTCGCCCTCTGCTGCGAGGGAGCTTTTCCAGCAAGGATTCTCGAAAAAAATCAGGTTCTTCCGCTAGCCTATCCAGACAGTCTGGGGCGTAATTTTTTGGAGGCGGCCGGAATAAAAGATTTTGAGGCGCAAAGGAACGGGACTGTCAGCGGAACAGCGGCGATTTTCGCCCTGAATCTTACGGAAGGAAACGTATATTTTTGCGGACTTGACCAGGCTGCTACGAAAGGCTTTCAGCACTGTCAACCGAACGCTCTCGAAGAGCTGAACTGCGCAAAGGATTTCAGGCTTTCGACAAAGGAAAGCAGGACAAGCTCCTCAAGATTCAATTCTGACGGCTCCCTCAAAATCTACCGGGAATGGTTCTCAAGCCAAGGGGGCGATTTTTCAACGAGGGTAAAACGCCTTTCCGACAATTACGACTTCGCCTTTGGCCTAGGAAAAATTCAAGACGTTAACTGGCAGTATTTTGAGCAGAAACAGTGTCGGGGAGACTTTCCGTTAATTGAAAAGGCTGAAATAGATGGCAAGGCCGCCCGGCGGAATGAGAAAATCAAGGAATGCCTTGACTCACTTTGTGAGAGTCAGGCCGTCCAAAAGGAACTTTTCCCGCTTGAGAAAATTTTATACGGGCGTAGTCTGGACGAATATAAAAAGGCGAAGATTTTAAATGAAATCAGCAAAAAAACAAGGGATTTTCTAAGACAGGCCAAAAGGATTTTTTAATGTCAGAAAGCAAATACACTGGAATAATTCAGGCGAAAAACGCCTCTTTGATTCCGCAGGCAAACGGGAAAAACCTGCATTCCTCATACAATCCAGACCGGGAAGGCGAAACTTTCGCATCAAACGCGCCGGAAGGCAGTTTTTTCGTAATCGGGGGAATTTGCGGAGCCTTTCATATCGAAGCCCTGCTGAAAAGATTCCCGGAGTCAAAAATTATCGCCGCAGAAGAAAATCAGGAATCAATTGACTTTTTGCTAAGACTTGAGAATGTAAAAAAACTTTCAGCAGACCCGAGGGTGACTTTCACAGAGGCAAAAAATCTTGCCAGAGTCATAGCAGAGACCTATCTTCCGCACATAGACGGGAATCTCGCATATCTGCCCCTCCGCTCATGGGAGGAGAATTTTCCGCTTGGTTCCGCGCTCGCAAAGGCGGCTGTAGATTCCGCCTTGAAAATGGTCGGAGCGGATTTTTCTGTTCAAAGCCACTTCGGAAAAATCTGGCAGAAAAATTTCTTCTCAAACCTGCATTTCCTGAAAAAATCAGCGGAAAAAAATCCCAAAGACTTGAAAATCTCTTTTGACCAAAATGACATAGAAAAAACAGCAGCAATCATAGCGGCAGGGCCGAGTCTGGATTGGTCATACAAAAAAATCGCGGAAAAACGCGGTGAATATTTCGTAATCGCCACGGACACGGCCTACCAGGCCCTTGCAAAACGGGGAATCACGGCGGACGCCTGTATCTCAATTGACGCGCAGTTCATATCCCGCGAGCATTTTTTCAGTCTGGGGGCAAAAACACTTTTCATCTTTGACTCATGCGCAAACCCTCAGTCAGCTAGGAGGACAGTCTCCCATCCACAGTCTAATGACTCAAAAACTTTCTTTTGCATGACAGGTCACCCCCTGCCCCGTCTGGCTTTTCAAAGCGGGAAAATCAATTTGCCTGAAATCTCCTCTGGCAGCGGAACCGTGACAATAGCGGCAGCCTCATTCGCACTCATGGCAGGTTTCACAAGGCTGGAATTTTTCGGGGCAGACTTTTCATATCTGGACGGAAAATCCTACACAAGGGGAACATACCTGGACTCAATTTACGGCCGGTCATCCTCAAGGCTGAACCCGGTAGAAAATCAGTACGACTCACTTTTATTCAGGACCGAGCTTGAAAAAATCGGGAGAAATCAGTTTACGACAAAAGTGCTGGCTTCATACAGAGCCTCGCTGGAAGAATTCTTGAGGCAAAATGGACTTGAGAAGTCAGGAGATAATATTTGGAGCTTTCCAGAGTCAGAAAAAAAAGCGGGAAACTCGACATTTGACTTAAAATTCGGCAGGAATTCAGCGCACGAACTGAAAAACTTTTTAAAAGCAGAATTGGTTGGGCTAAAAAAAGAAATTAAAGGCGGAAATTTGCAAAAAGTCAGGGGCAATCCTGCATTTTTCTCCATTCTCCCCATGTCGGCATTTTTCCAGCGGCAGGGTGCGCAAAGGGATGAAAGTTTTTACCTTGCGGCAGAGGGGACTTTAAGTTATACTGATTTATTATGAAGTCAAAAAATTTTAAATTGTTCGTTGTTTTAATTCCGGCAGTTTTCGTAGCCGCACTTATTTACCTTGCAGCAGGAGTTTACGCCGACAAAAAAGAAGGTCCTGTAAAAGCTCAGGCCCGCTTTGAGGATTTGATTTCAAAAACAGCAGTTACAGCCAGCAATTTTGAGCCGGGAACAATGCAGTTTTCAGCCCAGTTCATCCGTGACATAGGTCAGATTGACGACTTTGCGGCATTAAAATTAGTTTTGAACGGAGCAACAATCTATTCATATCCGAGAGAAGGGCTTTCTGGTCCGGCGGCAGAATTCGTATCAACTTTCAGCAAAACTTTTTCCACAAAATACGGGAACACACTCGAACTCTCAGCCTCCGTCTACATTTTAAAAACCGAGTCCATTTACAGCCATGCCAGAGTCTCATTCCTTTTGATTTTGATTGGAACAGTCGCAGCCGCTTTGATCCTTCTTTTGTCCGATGAAAAAAGTCAAAAATCAGAAGAAAATGGAATTCTTTCTCTAAAAAAGAAAATCGCAAGCGCGGAAAAATCAGGCAGATTCAGCAAAAAAACTGCTGACGAGGATTCAATAGAATTTGTCGATGAAAATATTGATGAAGCAAGCCAGCTTGAAAACCCAGTGGAAGAAAATGTGACTCTTCAGGAAGAGGAAGAAGCGGTTGAAAGTCCAGCTGAGAATTCCGGCGAGTTAAAAGAAGATGATTATGACGAAGAAATCGACTTGCAGTTTTCCGATGCGACAGATTATGAGGACTCCTTTGAAAAAGACGGGGAAAGTTCATTTAACGCCCTTGATGACGACTTGACTATTGAAGAATACGAAGAGACTTCAGAAAGCCAAGCAAATGAGAATTCTCCGGAGGCAGTTGCAGATGCAGACTCGGACACACAAGGCGAAATTTTAGAGCAGTCAAAACTCTACGAGAATCTCACTGGGGAGCTTACCAAGGCGAGCGAAAACAACGAGGACTTGTCTGTAATCGTCTTAAAAATCGAAAATCTTGATCGGGGAAACTTAGTTTCTAAAAAAATAGTTGGTCTTTTAAAAGAAAAAATCGCCACAAAAGGAAGTATTTACGCATTCAACACGGACAGCTACGCATTGACTCTCAATGACACCGCTTTGGACGGAGCTTTTGCCACCGCGTCAGAATTGCAGAGTCAGATTTCTGAGATTTTAAAATCTGAATCAATGGAAAATATAGTGACTCTCGGTGTTGCAGCCCGCACAAGCCGCAACTTGGATGGAAAGACACTCGTTACGGAAGCACTACAAGCTCAAAAACATGCGGAAGAAGACCCGTCATCTGCAGTCGTGGCGTTCCGAGTCAATCCAGAAAAATACCGTCAGTACGTTCAGAACGCCTAAATTATTTTTTCACATCAGCATTCTCAAGAACAGAATCGGGGGAATCAGATTTGCCGGTCAAATCCTCAATTTTTCCGGCATAAGCCGTAATTTTCTCGCTATCCGGGAATTTCTCTTTGAGCAAGGCTAGTTGCTTTTCCGCCTCTTCACCAAAGTCATTTTGAATCAGCATGGCGATATAATTCTCAAGCAGAGACTGATTGAATGGATATTGTGCGGTCAAAGTCTCGTAGCGGGAAATGGCATCATCAAAGTCCCCTTTCATCGCACTTATATAAGCCAGAGACTCCTTCAATTCCTCATTTTCCGGGTCCAAAGTCAAAAGTTCCTCATAGCAGGTGGCTGCATCATCCCAATTTTTTGCCAACGCATAGGAACGGGCTAATTTATAATAGGCCTGAGAATAGAGATTTTTATCAGACAAGGCCTTTTTATAGTATTCAGCAGCCTTGTCGTATTTTTTCAACTCAGTGTAGCCCTCCGCTATATTGAAATATTCAATGGCAAGATTCTTGCTGATTACAGCGGATTCTCCGGGAACACGCAATGACGGAGCGGACGAACATGAGAAAAAAATTAAGAATAAAAAAGTGAAAATGAAAGATTTGAGGATTCTTTTTATCATTTTGAAAAATTGTTTGCTTTTCATGCAGACTTTGCCACGGACTTTTAAATCCGTGGACTTTTGAAAAACTTATTCTAGAACAGTATCTTCAATTTTTGCGAACTGGTCGCTGTAAAGACCTGCGATGTTGGAACCGTAGTCTGCAATCAGGCGGATAATATTGCGGGGATTATCCTTTTTGTCACAGCCGTTCAGGCGGTCGCCTGCATCACCGAGTCCTGGCATGATGTAGGCCTTTTCGTTCAAAGTCGGGTCCAGCCAAAGAGTATAGCAAGTGCAGTTCGGAAGCGCCCTGGTTACGCGCAGAGAGCCTTTGAGGGCGGAAATCACGTTGAAGAATTTGATTGACTTGGGTTTTACGCCCTGGGCCTCAAGATATTTTACGACAGTGACAAGGGAGCCACCGGTTGCGTTCATCGGGTCGGCAAAAACCCAGTCCTTTCCGTCAAGCTCCTCAATATTGAAGAAGGAATTTTTGAGATTCAAAACGTATTCCATGTTGTTTTCCTGCTTTGTATCGTCGCGGTTGATTTTAAAGAGGGCGAAGGGGGTCACATATCTGTGGCTTGAATATTCCTCGATTTCCTTTGACATGATCACGGACGGCAAAAGGGCTCCGCGGAGCATCACGCACATGACGGTATTCTCAATTTTGTGGTCGATGTCAGGAATTTTGTGGACTGCATAGTTCTGCACGGGAGAAGTCACCGGAGTTTTTACTATGATGTGGCCTTTCTCATTTGAATGCTCGTCAGTGTAGGCGAGGCGGAAAAGCATCTCGTATGCGCGCTGGACGTAATACAAAAATTCCTGATGGCTTGTGCCCTGGTCTCGAAGTTTTGCTATTACGCGACTGGCCTCGGCGTGGCTTCCCTCTTCAGTCTCAAAAGAGAAAACTTTAATGGCAGGATTTTCCTTGCAAATCTCCTGAAGTTTGTGTCCCAACTTGTCAAAAGACTCAACGATTTTATCTTTATCAGCAGGTTCAAAAAATTTCATCGTGTCTTCGTACATTGACTTGAGTTCCTGCAAGTCAGTCATGTCCTTTTTTGTCAGATAGCCGTCAAGATCCTCTGCTTTAAGGATGATTTTTTCAGCGTTTTTCATAAGTTCATTCTCCATTATTTGTATATCAAAGTTAAAAGTTCATTCCAAGATAAATCTATATCCGTTATAGAAATACGACTTGCAGAGACCTGCTGGATTTTCGCAGGAATCGGGAATAGGGCTATTTTCAAAAGGGCGCAGGCGGCTTTCGTAGTCCTAGGGTCGGTCATCTCCAAGTCCAGACGGAATGCGTAGACATTCTCCTTTTTTGACGGGGTCAGAATTCCACTCAAAGACGACACCTTGACGTTCACGGACTTGCCCAAAAAGCGCTTTAAAAATTTCTGCGGGTCAGGGGCAATCATGCGAATCTCGTAATCGGTTCCGCTTGTCAAAAATTTCACGACATCATCACCGATTCCATTCTGGTAGGCCTGACCTTCAATTCCAACATCTTTAGCCAAAAGAGAGTCAAGAGCCTTTCCATAATTTGAAATCATCGGACTGACATCATAGGAGACAAGGACGTTATAATTTGACGGCAGGGACATTTGAATTGCTGACGCTGACTGCTCATAATAAACCATCTGACTGTCAGGGTCATTTTTGATTTTCCAGCCGTTTTTTTCGTTCAAGGCAGAAGCAGCGTACTTTATCGGATAATTTCCAAGGATTGCAGCTTCAAATCCATGGTTTGGAGTTCCTGTCGCAATAGCCAGGGTCTCTGTTCTGGAAGAAATTCTTTTTGCATCCCCTGTCGATGTCCCGGCAATTTTGGCAAAAGCCTGGGTCACAAAATCTTGATTTCCTTTTACCGGAATGTAAATATACATCGCAGCATCCGAAGAAAGCATAGCCAGAGGATCTACAGCAGGAATATCTGGGGCCGATCTACAGGAAAAAAAGAGGGCACCGCAAATAAGTGCGAGGGTAAAATTTCGTAAGATTTTTTTATTCATAATCGTAAGATTATAGCACAAAAGATGATAGAATTGGTACGCTTTTAATTGATTTTTATGCTGGAATTTCTATAATTTTTTTATGCACCGTTCCCGTTCATATTACATCCGCTTAGCCGGAACTATCGCCGCAATCGGAAATTTGATTCTCTGTGCCATAAAACTCCTCTTCGGCTGGAAGACAGGGAGTCTTGCCGTAATCGGCGACGGAATCGACTCCTCAACAGACGTTCTGATTGCCCTCACGGCGATTTTCGTGAGCGGGATTGTCGCCCAACCCGGTGACTCAGACCACCCCTGGGGGCACGGTCGGGCAGAGACAACAGCAACGCTGATTCTCTCCTGCGTAATTTTCTACGCGGGCTTGCAGCTGACAATCACTTCAATTTCTTCAATAATAAAGGGAAAAATCGCAAGCGAGATTTCCTGGCTTGCGGTGGCGGCGGCCGCAATCTCAATCTGCGGGAAAGCCCTTCTCGCCCTCTCCCAGTTCGCAATCGCGAAAATCTCGGATTCTGAAATCGTCAAGGCCAACGCCGAGAACATGAAAAGCGACATAATCCTGTCAGCCGGAGTTCTCGCGGGTCTTCTTGCAAGCCACTTTTTCGCTCAGCCCCTGCTAGACCCGATTTGTGCGATTTTGGTCGGTTTTTGGGTAATAAAAAACGCTGTCAGGCTTTTCAAGGAGATAAACCTGGAGTTGATGGACGGAAACGCTGACAACTCCCTCTACAAAAAGCTTTTCGCGGCGGCATCTTCCGTTCCGGGCGTGAAAAATCCCCACCGGGCAAGAATCCGTAAAATCGCATCATGCTTTGACATAGATTTGGACATTGAGGTAGACCCGGCCATGACAGTCTACGATGCCCACGAGCTTTGCGAGCAAGTCGAGGAGGCCGTCATGGAAAAAATCGACAACGTATACGGAATCGTAGTCCACATAGAGCCGGAAGGCTCCGCCGACCACCAGAGGGAAGAGGAATACGGTCTGACACCGGATGCGGTGAAGTAAATCGGGCTACTCGGACTTTTTCCAAGCATCGATGAATTCAATCATAAACTGCTGGATGTCGCTGAACCACTTTTTCTGGAAGGCGCAGGCTTCTTTTCCGATGTAGCGGAAGTGCCAGCATTCCCAGCGGAAGCCGGTCACATCCTCATAGCCCTGTGGGAATGAGAGCGACCAGCCGTAGTCGGCGGCGTGGGCGTCAAGCCACTTGCACATGCGTGTCTGGGCAAAATCATCGGTGATGGAACCAAAGTCAATCGCGACTCCCAGCTGATGCTGGCTTGTCCCTGGTCTTGCTGACTCGCGCTCAGCTTCTTTCAAGCCGTCAATGCGGACCCATTTTTCAAAAGTCTTTTTCTGGTACTCGTATGAGCGGTAGGTCGAAGAGACAAGAAGGGTGATTCCGTCTTTTTTGGCCGCGTCAGACATTTTTACAAGAGCCTCGTAGGAATCCGGCCGGAGGGAGAGGTCATTGCGGTTGATGTTGAAATGGCTGTTTTTTACCAGCTTGACCAGATCCTTCGGAACATAGTCCGAGCCGACCGAGTGTTTTTTGTCAATCAGATAGTAGAGCGAGAGGTCATCCTGACGGAAGTTTTTCTCGGCCTCAAGGACTTTATTCAAGTCGGCAATAAATTCCTCAGGCTTTCCGTTCGGAATAGCCGCCTTTGCCCGGTCTGACATAGACGAGAGAACCCGCCCCAATTTTTCAACGTCAGAGTTTGACTGGGCACATGCCGTAAAAGCGCAGAATGCAAAAAGCGCAAGAGAGAGAAGAAATATTTTTTTCATGAAAAGCCTCTAAAAAAATTGTCGCCAGAATTGAAGCTGCTGCCCGCAATTTTACATAAGTTTGGCGGGCGCAATTTTATCAGCCGACTTCGGTGACAGAGTGTATGAACAAGAATGTATCAGAAAACCCGGTGTCGTCCAAGGCCTGATGGGCGACAGGAGAGGGGTTCATCAGATAGAGCTTGTGCTTGTACTCGATTCCGTCGTTGAAGCCGGCCATAATCGTTCCAACCCCGGAGGAGTCAATCGAAGTCACCTGGGACATCTCAAGCACGATGTTGATTTTTTTTATCTGCTCGTAGATTTTAGTCTGCAACTCAGAGACCGTGTAAGAGTTGATGTCCCCGGCAAGCTCCATAAGCATGTAGTTGGCACCGTTTTTTTCTGTAATCTGCAATTGGTCCATAATTCACTCCAAATGTAATCTGTCAGTCTTACAAACATTTCAGGACGAGGATAGAAACGTCATCCTGAATTTCAGTCGAAAGGAAGTCAACCATAGAGTCGTACATTGACTGAGCCATTTTCGTGGCCGGATACATTGTGTTTTCCGTGATTGACTTTTGAATTCTGTCCTTTCCGTAGACCTCGCCACGAAGCGAGCGGGCATCAATAAGACCGTCCGTGCAGGCGACAATGACATCTCCGGGATTCAGCTTGACCTTCTTAACCTTGAGCAGGGGGAAAATATTTCTCACAAAGCCAAGAACGCGGCCCTCACCCTGAATTTCGATGACGTTGTTGTATGACCGGGTATAGAGGAAGAGAGCCGGAGTTCCGCAGTTGATGTAGTAGAGGGTCTTGTCGCTGAAGTCCAGAAGTCCGAAGAAGCCCTCAAAGAATGTTCCCTTGGGCAGGTTGTCGCGGATAAACTCATTTACACGCTGGACAAGCTGCTTGAAGTCCTTGGTCTCGTTCAAAAATGAGCGGACGATTGACTTTACGATGACCATGCTCATCGAGGCTGAAATTCCCTTGCCTGAAAGGTCGCCCAAAACAATTATGTGGCGGTCAGGCGAAAGTTTGATAAAGTCGATGAACTCGCCCCCGATGTTGTGTGATGGAACCATGATATAGCCGGTGTCGTAGGACTTGTTTTTGATTTTATCCATATTCCGCTGGATTGAGTTGATAATCTGACTTGACATGCGAATCTCGCGGTTGACGGTACCGACAATGGCCTGATTACCGATATTTTTCATGTAGTAGCCGAATACGAAGAAGTATGAATAGAGCTTGGAGAAAACCGAATAGTCGTAGTCGTTGTAGATGTTGCCGCCGGCTTTAGGACCGAGCAAGAGCGCACCGGAAATACGGCGGCCTTCGTTCAAAAGAATAATCGCATCGGAGTGGGTACGGCGGAACGTTTTCTCAAGAGCCTCGCGGATAAAGACAAATGTGTGGCCATTCTCGACTACTGAGCGAAGGATGATATTACGGTTTGAGTTCAGTAGCTGGTCAAAAGAGGAATTGCGGATGTCGATTGTAATTCTGTCCTGTCCTTCCTCGTCGTAGACTGACTCAAGCTCTCCATGACCGTTCTCAATCAAGACCCGCATCTCAGAAAGACCAAGGTTCTGCTTGAAGATATTCTGCATGTTGCGGACGATTTCCTCAGGCTCGCCGTTGTAGTCCATCTTTGAAAGAGCATGCTCAAAAGGTCCCTCATACTGGACGGAGCGGAAGCGAGAGACTTTATTGAACAATTTTCTCAGCTGGTAAGAAACCGTAATAGCAAGGGCAACCACAAGCAAAATTGCAAAGATAAAAAGTCTCGGCGAGTCGCGGTAAATAGGCCACAAGACAGGGAATAAGGCTCCAACCAAAAGTGAAGGAATCACGACAACGACGGCCATCTTCAAGAATCCGCCCAAAAGCAGGAAAAAATCAAACAGAGTGTTTGTCGTAATCGAGAAAACCAGCAGGATTTGCATGACGACATAGGCCATCGGGAAAAGGGTGATAAAAAGTGGAACGCGTCCAGTTGACTTCATCAAAAGCCAGATAATGAACCAAGAAGCCACTAGGGCTATTACATTCAAAATTGACTTTTGCAGGGGCAGACGCTCGTTCGTAGCTTCAGCCTTAACCTGCATGACTACAGCGCAGATCGCAGGAATAAAGAATCCCAAAAGGAAGCAGTAGAGGTGAAAGAGCGTGTACGGATAGTACATCGTAATCATACCGGTAAAAATATATCGGGCTGAAACGCGCATACCCAAAAAGTTCGTGACGTTGATAGCCTGAATCTGGGTGAAAACAAAATAAAGTAGCAGGACATCTATTGCAACGCGGACAATTCTTACCGCCGCAGGATAGCTGAACGAAGGAAAGTACAAAAAGTAAATGCAGACTTCAAGAGCATAGGCCCCGAACAAGAAGAAAGAAAGTCTCAGGAGAAATAGAGCCAGGCGGACAGGAAGAAAGAAAGAGGCATAAAGGGCAACAGACATGGCAAAGCAGGCCCCGGCTAGAATCAAACTGAGAACAACAAGAGGATTGTAGTCGACGTTACCGATTTTCTTGTCCGTATAATATGTGTGGAAAAACAAGACCAAAGCAAAAACGAAATTCAGAATACAGTAAATCATCGATTACCCCTTAACCTTGGCAACGAGCATAGTAACATCGTCGCGGAGTTTTTTGTTTCCGTTATACGCCATAACCAGATTGATAATATCGTCAATAAAGGCTTGAGGGTCTTTTGAGGCGGATTTTTTGATTGTGTCCGTGAAAAGGTCCGTGTCGCCGAGTTCAACGCCCTTGTCGTTCATGACTTCTGAAACACCATCGGAAGCCATCATGATTAAGTCGCCGGAGAAAAGTCTCTGCTCAGCGACCTCAATGTCATCCAAAGGAATGATTCCGACAATCGAACAGTTGGACCCCAAGGACTTGATTCTGTAGCCGTCAGGAGACTTTGTGACGATAATCGGGTCGGACATCGATGCGTTGATGTAGCGGATGGTCATCTTCTCAGTATCAACGATTCCCATAAAGAGAACCGTGTACTTGTCCTGCAAGGCCATTCCCTTGATGGCGGAGTCAACAGCATTGATTGCAGCGACCAAGTCTTTCTTGTTGACCATCGTCTTTACCGTGTTCATCACCAAACCCATGACCAGAGCGGCCGCCAGACCTTTACCAGAAACGTCTCCCAGCATCAGCAGGGTCTTGTGCTCGTCAATCGGAAGAACTGTGTAGTAGTCACCGGAAACGTTAATCAGCGGACGGAAGTAAGCTGCAAGTTTCATGTTCTTGATTTCAGGCATTACCTGTGGAAGGAATGAACGCTGGGTGTCAGCAAGGACCTCCCATTCTGTCGTAAGCTCGGAAATCTCAGAAAGTGATGAAATTGTCTGGGCCCGGTTCTGGAAACGTCCGAATTCATCGTAAAGTTTAGGATAGATTTCGTTGTCAAAGCGGCGGGCATAGCGGCAGAAAACATAAAGGTGCTGGCCGTTCACCGCAAGAAAAAATCCTCTGGCATTCTTTGAAGATGAAACAACCCCGTATTCATTGCCAAGGAAATAAAATCCGTCATTCCAAGACACAGGAAAATACTGGGCAAGTTTCTCGATGACAGCCGGGTTTGAAGTCAGACGGGCGGGAGAAGAATAAAGCGTATAGTTGGTCTTGCGGTCAACATACAAAACCGAGCAGTCAGCCTCTTCCTCCAAAATAGATGCGATTGCAGAATAGAAATCTTCCAAAGAATAGCAAAAGCGAAGTTTATTTATAAAACGGGTCAAAAGCTCTGTAGCCCCACCCTCCATCGCTCGTCTTTCAAGAGAAAGCCGGATTGTTTCATACGTTGTAAATCCGGTTAGCAGCAAAAATCCGAAAAGGACTGCCGTTACAGAAGTCGGAAAAACGTTTGTATACGTCCTAAAATCGTTGATTTTAATCTGGGGAACCAGCAAAATCGCAAGAATAACGAAAATCACCGCAATAAAAACATAGATAAGCGTGAGAGCAATTCGGCGCCTGGCCTTGTACATACGGACTCCTTTTTTAAAATCATACAATTATAACACATTTATCGACAGTATTTAATAGTTTTTTTAGGCAAAAAAAATCCGGCCCTGTTTTTCAGAACCGGATTTTGTAATTCTTTACAATTAATAGGAATTGTCTTCCTGACGGGGAGCACGGTTGCGGTTGAAATTTCCGTGGGGCTGGCGTGGGCGGGTTTCTGCGACATTCACGCGGACGCGGCGGCCGTCAATTTCCTTGCCGTTAAGAGTTTCAATTGCTGAGTCGGCCGCTGAATCCTCTGCGAATTCAACAAATCCGAAACCCTTGGACTGCTCTGTAAAGCGGTCTTTTACGATACGCACAGAAACTATCTCACCGTACTGGCTGAATACGCTGCTCAAGCCTTCTTCCGTTGTAGAGAAATTCAAGTTTCCGACATACAAATTCTTTGACATATATTTTCCTTCTGTTCCTTTAAGATACAGTTTAGATTTTTTAATGTCAAGTTTTAAATATTATGTTAGAAAATTGGAGAAGAAAAAATCTTCCTCAGGAGGCCACAGATTTTTTAGGTACGGACGACAAATTTTTACGCTTTTGATATAATGCGAAAGTCAGCCGGGATATTGAGATTCTCCCGGTCAGGAAGCAAAAAATGCTGTCAAAAATATTTTCGTTTTTTAAAAGGGAGAGCGTCCTCTGCGTCTCAGGAATGTTGGCTCTCGCCTCATGCTTTTTAGTTCCGCCGTCCGCGAAGTACGCCGAATACATAAACCTCCGCGTCCTCGCCCTTCTTTTTTGCCTTATGGCTGCGGTCGCGGGAATCAAAAAGGCCGGAGCTTTCGACATTCTCTGTGCCAGGCTACTTTCGGTAAACAAGTCGGAAAAAAGACTTGCCTTTACGCTCACCTTTTTCTGCTTTTTCGCCTCAATGTTTTTGACCAACGATGTAACTTTGATTACGGCTGTTCCATTTACGCTTTTAGTCTTTAAAAATCTCGGTGACACCCCTAAAAGCACATCGAACCTGATAAACGTCCTTGTTTTGGAGACTGCTGCCGCAAATCTCGGCTCCATGTTAACGCCACTTGGAAACCCTCAGAACCTCTACCTTTACGCCCGCTACTCAATCGCCCTCAAAGATTTTATTCTTTTGATGCTACCATACACAGTCATTTCGCTCGTCATCTTGCTGGCTATGAGCCTGATTTTCGTAAGAGACACAAAGTCTGTGAGTAGAAAGCTCTCTTCATCAACAGGAAAAAAACTTTTAAAGAAGGACTTCGCCTTTCACACAGGACTTTTTTTGCTCTGCATCCTGTCGGTTGCAAGGCTTATAGACTGGAAGATTCTCTTTTTTGCGGTTCTGCTTTTAACCTTGATTTTTGACCGCAGCGTTCTTAAAAAAATCGACTATTTTTTGCTTTTGACATTCTGTTTTTTCTTTATCTTTACTGGAAACCTAGGAAAGATCCCCGTCTTTTCAGAGCTTTTGGCAAAAATACTTAAAGGCCGAGAACTTTTGATTTCGATTATATCAAGCCAGTTCATAAGCAACGTTCCTGCAGCCCTGCTCCTCTCGTCATTTACGGAAGAAGGCGAAAAACTCGTAGTCGGAACGAATCTTGGAGGGCTGGGGACTTTAATCGCCTCCATGGCCAGCCTGATTACATACAAATTCTATGCCGCCGAAAAAAAGGCAAACAGCAAGCGATATTTGGCAGTCTTTACGGCGGCAAACGTATTTTTGCTGCTTGTTCTATATTTTTTCTATATATTTGCTAGTCGCCTGCAAGGTCAGTGAAAAGAGAAGCAAAAAAAGCCGGGGCGTTGCGGGGGCGGTTCAGGCACAGCCTTTACCGAGACCCGCCTAGAAACTCACCTCGTGAGTTTCTTCGCTTATGTCGGGCAGCCACCTCCCCCGCAGGGTGGGGTGTGGAGGCAACGAAGTGCCGACCAGGGGCGGGGCTCCGCCCCCCAAATTATATTCCCCTGTCGTCAAAGTAAATGTGGCGGGGAAGACCTGAAACGTAAATCGGAGTCAACTCAGCCTGAATAAGGGGCATTGCGTACTCGATAAATGGTGTAAGCATCTGGGTATGGTCGGGATTCATCCATTCGAGGGGAACCTTTTTCTCAAGGTTGGCAACTTCTGAAATCGGGTGAAGCTCGGTCGTACACTGGTAGGGGGCGTTTGAAATGCGCTCAAGAGCCACCATCTCGCCAGAGTGTCCCTCAAATGCGGCTTTTACCGCAGCTCCACCGACCTGATAGGCCTCCGTGATGTCTGTGCGTGAAGTCAAATGGCCGGCACAACGCTGCAATGTTGAGAGTTCAATCAGACGGGTCTTTGTCTTCATCTCCTTAGCGACCGTATTGCAGAGGAAGCGGGCTGTCCCAGTTAAAGCCTTGTGGCCGAAAGCGTCAACCGAATGAACATCATCGGCAAGCTCACAGACATAGCGTCCATCGGCAAGCTTTAGTCCCTCGGAGACTGCGATTACGATTCCTGGCTTTTTCTCCTGCAACTTGCGGACTTTTTCAACAAAATGCACAACATCGAAAGGAACTTCCGGCAAACAAATCATGTCAACGCCTTCACAGTCCTCGCCCTTGGCAAGAGCGGCGGCAGCGGTAAGCCAACCTGCATTGCGTCCCATGATTTCTACGATTGTAACTTGATTTGTTCCATAAACGGTGGCATCGCGGATAATCTCCTTCATTACGGCAGCGATGTATTTTGCAGCAGAGCCATAGCCCGGACAGTGGTCGGTAACGCAGAGGTCGTTGTCAATTGTCTTTGGCACCCCGATAAAGCGGATGTCAGACCCGACGCTCTTTCCGTAGATGGCCAACTTGTTGATTGTGTCCATAGAGTCGTTTCCGCCAATGTAGAAGAAATAACCGATATCGAGTTTTTTGAGCAGGGCCATGATTTTCTCGTAAACAGGCTTAGCCTCAGGAGAGTCAAGCTCTGGCAACTTGTAACGGCAGGAGCCAAGGAATGACGATGGAGTCCTCTTCAAAAGCTCGATGTCGAGAGAATCCCTGAGCTGTTCGCCCAAATCTATGTATTTTTCCTGGAGAAGTCCCTGGATTCCGTGCACCATTCCGAATACATGCTCAGCTCCACGGCCTTTTGCAGCTTCAAAAACACCAGCAAGGCTTGAATTGATTACTGATGTCGGTCCGCCGGACTGACCCACGATTGCGTTTTTCATATTTCCTCCAAAAATGTGCTATCAGATAATAATTTAATGTTTTATATACAAATATTCTACCATACAATTTATGAAATTTGTAAATATTATTTTAATTTTCCTGACTTTTAGGCTGGCGACACGAATATTGAAGTGAATGCGAAAAAGAATTAAACTCTTCCATCATGTTTGAAGTAAGAGTTGAGGCCGATTTTGCGGCCGCCCATTTTTTAAGGGATTATCACGGCAAGTGCGAGAACCTGCACGGCCACAACTATAAAGTATACGCCCACGTCCGCGGAGAAAATCTCGATGAGGGCGGTATGTTACTGGACTTTACGATTTTGAAGGCTGCCCTAAAGTCCGCCTGTAAACTTCTTGACCATACCAACCTGAACGACAGGCCGGAATTCATGCAGAATCCTTCGGCAGAGAGAATCGCAAAATGGATTTTCGACCGAATTCTTGCCGAAACAGCGGAAAAGTCCTGTGACTTGACCGGAAAATTAGGTCCTCAGCTTTTTGCCGTTGACGTCTTTGAAACAGACCACAACCGAGCCCGCTACAGCCTCTAGTTCTCTTTTATGACAGGGCACCTCTGTTTTTAAGATTTCAAACATTGACCTTCACGCAGATTTTTATCATACTCTGACGCATGACTTCTGAATCAAGAAAAGACATTCGTTTTGACGACTTTGGCCGTGTAGAATGCCCAGAACTTTGCGTAGTCGGCGGGATCCTCGAAGACGTTTCCTTGAATGGCTGCAGGATTCAATTTAACGCCCCGGTCTCTTTGAACGAAGAAGAAGATTACGAGCTGAAAGTCCGCTTTTCAAAAAATCCAGGAGCCCCGCTCACCCTGATTTGCCATCCCCAGTGGCAGAAAGTCATTGATGGGCAGACCAACGAGATAGGATTCGAGATTTTGCATTCACCTGACTCAGGCCGCCTGCACGAATACATAAGCAAGCTTCATTCCGAACAGTCCGAATACAATGACCAAGATATAATTCCGGTGGAGACAGAGTGCCAGTTCGTATAGAAAAAATTCCGGGAACCGCCTTTTTCGCCTTCCCGGAGATGAAAAACCTTTTGATTTCAGAACTTTCCTCAAGATTTTCATACAATCCCGCCGAACACGGCTCAAAAGAATTCGGCGACTTGCTTTACTGCCCGGACTTCGCCCCGCAAAAAGACCCTTCCGGCCAGAATCTTCTGCCCTATTGGGCCGCCACATCCCTTTTGGAGCCTTTCAAAATGTCATTCGACTCAATCGGAGATGCAGCAAAGGGACTTTCTCAAATCCAGCGCAACTGGGCGGGCGGACACTACCAGTTTTTCCGCCGGGCTGAGCTGATTCAAAAAAAACTTCCGTATATAAAGCTCAAAAAAAGAAATTTTCCTTTTGAGATTCCAGATTCTCCGATGGGCTTTTACACTTTGACCGGAGAAAACGAGATTCTTGCCTCTGCCGCGACATCAAGCGCCCTTCCCTGCGGAATCCTGACTTTTGAAGAAGACCATGTAAATCCGCCGAGCCGGGCATATCTCAAAATTCAAGAAAGCCTGACCTTAGCCCGCCAGTTTTTCGGCGTGGACCTTCCCAGCGAGAATTCAAAATGCTTTGAAGCGGGAGCCTGTCCCGGCGGCTGGACCTGGGTTTTACGACAACTTGGAGCTGAAGTCTTTGCCGTTGACAGGGCACCACTCGCCGACTCATTGATGTCCGACCCGAAAGTGAAATTCCTCGCCCACGATGCATTCACGCTGAAACCCCAGGAAATCGGGGAATGCGACTGGGTTTTCTCGGACGTAATCTGCTATCCTGAACGCCTCTTGGAATGGGTAAAAGTCTGGCTTGACTCTGGACTTACAAAAAAAATGATTTGCACGATAAAAATGCAGGGGGCAATAGACTGGAGCATAGTCGCAAAGTTCGCCCAGATTCCAAACTCAAAAGTCGTCCACCTGCACTACAACAAGCACGAGCTGACTTGGATTCACTGCGAGTGATTTTTACAGGCGACCGCATCTACACTTTGACGATTAATACAGAAAAATATCCAGTCTCTTTCCCGGCGGAAAGTATTTCCTTTCCGAAAAATATTTTTTCTTCAGGCAGGCTGACGTTAGAGACCAAATACGAGCTGTCCAAAAGACCTTTTTCTTCAATTAAGCGGACGATTTCCATTAAGTGCCGACCGGCTTTCATTATGATTTTTGTCCCTGCAAGCGAAAGTTCATTTTGAAATCTTGAATTTTCCCCTTCAAACCAAGCGTCACCGGGAATTATCGCCGCGGACTCGCTTCCGTCTGCCAGCATTCTCCCGACCGAACAGGCAGAGGCAACAAATGAAGTCACTCCGGGGCAGAATTCCGTCTTAAATCCAGACTTTTCTAAAAAAGCCGAAATCTTTCCTGCGGTCGAATAAATCGACACGTCACCCAAAGAGACAAAGGCTGCGTCAACTCCAGATTCAAGGACTTTGCGGATTTTCTCGGCAGTTTTTTCATAGACTTTTTCCTCGCCTCCGCCCATAACAAAAGAGACCGGAATCAGCTTCCGATTTCCACCGCCATCGTGAGCTGTGACAAGCGGGGAAATCGTCTGCAAGGCGCGGGATTTTCCGCCAGACTCCGGATAAAAAATCGCCCCGCACTTTCTCAAAATCTCGGCGGCACGAAAAGTGAGCAGGTCTCCTGCCCCTGGCCCTACGCTCATGGCGTAAAATATTCCTTTTTTCATTAAAGAGACTTTAGCCTATTTCCGCCCTTTACTCAAATGATGTTTTATGCTAAATTAACTTTACAAATACTAAAGAAATTTAAGCGGAGTTAAAAACCGCAGGCTTATAGGAGTGAAATATGGAAAAGAACATTGCTTTGATTCCCGGTGACGGAATCGGCCCTGATGTAGTTGCGGAAGGCGTAAACGTTTTGAACGCTGTAGCCGAAAAGTACGGCCACAAGTGGAATTACACTAACGTAATCGCCGGAGGAGCCGCAATCGACAAGTTCGGAAAGCCCCTGCCGCAGGATCAGCTTGACATCTGTCTCAAGGCGGACTCAGTTCTTTTGGGAGCCGTAGGCGGTCCAAAATGGGACAACGTTGCTCCTGAGATTCGCCCTGAAAAAGCCCTGCTCGGCCTGCGCGGCGGAATGAAGGTTTACGCAAACTTGCGCCCGGCCGTAATGTGGCCGCAGCTCCGCGATGCCTGCCCCCTTAAAGACGAAGTTGTAGGAGACGGCCAGCTTGATATTCTCGTAGTCCGCGAGCTTACAGGCGGAATCTACTTCGGTGAGAGGGGAACTTCAGAAGACGGAAAGACCGCCTGGGACACAGAAAAATACACTTGGGAAGAAATCGAGAGAATCTGCCGCATGGGATTTGAATTCGCCCAGAAACGCCGCAAGCACCTCACAGTAGTTGACAAGGCAAACATCCTCAACTCAAGCCGCCTCTGGAGAAAGGTTGCGGAAGAAGTTCACAAAGACTACTCTGACGTAACGCTCGACTTTCTCTACATCGACAATGCCTCAATGCAGCTGGTGCGCAACCCAAGACAGTTCGATGTAATCGCCACAAGCAATATGTTCGGCGACATCCTCACTGACGAGGCAAGCCAGATCACAGGCTCCATCGGAATGCTGGCCTCAGCTTCACTCGGCGACGGAAAAGGACCTGGCCTCTACGAACCGATTCACGGAACGGCCCCGGACATCGCCGGAAAAGACCTTGCAAACCCGCTTGCCACAATTCTTTCTGCGGCAATGCTACTCCGCTACGACTTCAAGCTTGAAAAAGAAGCAAAGGCAATCGAAAACGCCGTAAACGAAGTCCTCAACGAAGGCTGGAGAACGGGCGACATCGCAGGATCTAAAATCGGCGAAATCAAGGCCGCAGGCAAGCTTGTCGGAACCAAGAAAATGGGAGAGCTTGTTGTAGCGCACCTTAAATAAATTCAATCCGTGTAGGGGGGACCAATAAGCTCGCAGAATGCGGGCTTTGCCCAGACAAGCTCAGCCACTATTTTGCTACTTTTGGTCAACCCCGAAATTGTCAATTATGAATTGTTGTAAATTCTAGGCAGATAAACTAGAATATGGACATGGCTGAAACCAATTCTTTCGACCGGCTTGTTTCCGGCCTTTCCGCAGAAGAACGTAAGGACTTGCTTTCAAAGGTCCACATGATTCATACAACAGAAGAAAACGAATCTCTCGCCCCCCTCGAAAAACCCGCAGAAAATACGATAGCTATTGCAGAGCAAATCAAACGAAAGCCCCTGATATTCCGCCTTTGGCTCTGGCTCAAATCCATCATAAGAAACACACCTGCTGAAGAGCTTTTCAACGAATATAAAATCAATACTCTTGCCCGCACTATAGACCGCAACTTTCCTGGACTAATTGACTACAGACGCAGCTTGTTCAAGTCTGGATTTTATCAAAAACTTAGCGAATTGAAACTCTGCGCTGATTTCTTCCGTCCATGTGTCAGTGCTGCCGCCACAGATCCGGACAATTTCCTTGTATTTTTAGGTTCCATCTGTATGCCAGACATTGAGGACAAACTTGACAAAGATGTTGACCCCTATTCAAATCCTCTTAAGGCCGGAGTCCGGTTGGAACTGAGGAGCAAGCTCCTCCACAAAATGGATGAAATCATCACAGGAATTCCAGCCCAGCAAAAGAGCGACATGTATTCAGCAGTCCGCTCAGTCGAATGGCTGACCCAGTTCTGTACCCTGCCCTTTGCAACTTTTCTCGCATTCTTCTCTGATTTGAACGACACTGCAAAAGTCTGCTCATTTGGTCAAGTTGAAAACGAGTTTAATGCTTTCGCAAAAGTCTTGTGCAACGGTCTTTCAATTCCAGAAGAAGTTCTAGAAGCCATTTATCTTTTCAAAGTTAGAATTGAAAAAAAGAATAAGATTCAGACCATCGATGAAAACGCTGAGGATGCCGCTCCCGCTTACGTTGAAAAGGCCCACTCGGAACTTTCCATGATGCACACATTCATTGTAAACGTTCCAATGCTCTCTATCGGCCGCGTAATTTACCAAGACTCATCGTGGCAGTCTGCGGAATTCACCGGTGGCGAAAACTGGTTTCGCCGCTATCAGGAGACCTGGAAACGCCTTTTTGATCAAAAATGGGAAGCCTGGACCACAGACTGCAAAAAAGAAGCCCTGCGACAGAGCCTAAAATCAAACTTTAATTTGGAAACATTCCCACTTCTGCCGAACAGACCTTGGACTGACCTTTGGGGTGGGATACCATTCCGCTATGAACTTACTGGGGGCTTCTTAAACTGGTACTTCAAGGAAAAATTTCCTCAGTTCGAGCTAACTTTAAAAACGATTCTTCTCGAAGGCGACTTCATCTCAAAAGAAGTTCGGCAAAATTATTCCGACATGTTCAATATGATGATTCAGATTTCAATCGATTTGACAAATCTGAACAGAAAATGGGAAAGTAGCGGAGAGTCAGGAAGTATATTTACAAAACTGATTGACGAGCACCAGAGAACACTGCAAGGGCAGACCAAGGCGGAAGGTTTGATTCACGCCGCAGAAAGTGAAATTGGATCCATGATTTACCATTTCGGGGACGCATGCCGCACATTGACACAAGTTTTGGACGGGATTTTAGGCCTGACGGTCGATATTCATGCAGAGACTTTACGCAACTTTACAAAAATCGGCGGAAAGGAGAACGACGCTTTTCAGGATAAAGTCCGGAGGGCAAAAACTTCGCTTTCAGAAGCGCACTCCCTTATCAAGGAGCTGGAGCCGATTGACATGCCGAGCCGGTCAAAAAACTGATCCCCAGTAAGATTCAAAACAAATGAACAGAATCTCGCTTACAGAGAAAATTGACTCGATTGCCCAAAAAGATGGAGAAAATCCGCTTTTTATAACAGAATATTTTTATCGTGACGGAAAACCACTATCACAAAGAGCCCCTGTCTGGGGGATGACACTTCGTGAAGCTGGCTCAATGCGCTTCCGCTGGAATGAAAAAAATCTTCACCGGGAAAAAATGCTCGCAACAATCTGCGGAAAAAAAGAAGCTCTTTCTCTTGAGCTGATTCACTCAAAAATTGTTTTGGATATTAAAAAGCCAGGAGAAAACAAAAATCAACTGGCCGATGGGATGATTACAACGAACAAGGATTTTGTTCCGGTAGTGACGGTCGCTGACTGCGTTCCAATTTTTTTATTCTGCCCAGAGACTGGAGTCTTTGCAGCCCTTCACTCTGGCTGGAGAGGAACTGGAATTGCCGCAGAAGCCATAAAAAAAGCCTGCGAGATTTACGGCGGCCGTCCCGAAGATTTTTGTGCCGCAATCGGCCCACATATCCACAAATGCTGCTATTCGATCGACGGAGAAAGGGCAAAATACTTTATAGAAAATTTTGGCTCCGACTGCGTAGAGAAGTCCGAAGCCCCGGAGAATTCCCGCTTTCCATACAGACTTTCACTTGCCCGGGCAAATGAAAATTTGCTTTTGGACATTGGAATAAAAGAAGAAAATATCATCGTATGCAATGACTGCACATGCTCACAAAAAAATAAAGCCGGAACATTCCCGTTCGGGAGTTTCCGGCGCGAAGCGGCATTCTTGCCACCAGAAGTCGATGCAGAAAGCCGAAGCAGGTCAATGACCGTGCAAGCGGCCTTCTGCGGTTATCTATAACCTTACGCTTTCACAATCTTGGCAAGCCACTTTCTGTCACCGGCCTCAATTTCAGAGGCGGCGGAAAGATTGTCTTCCCACGTTATTGAAGCAGTCAAGTTGTCACGCTCAATCATGTCCTTGAACATCTCGTAGGCAGCCTTAAGCTCGGCATCGCCTGACAAAGTGAGGTTGATTCTATCGAGGACTGTAAGTCCGGCTTCCTTGCGGAGGTTTTGTACGCCACGGATAAGGTCGCGCACGTCCCCTTCTTTGTTAAGTTCATCAGTGACCTTCGTGTCCAGACCGACTGTAATCGTTCCCTCGTTGACAACCTTGAGGTTTTCCTTTTCAGTGCGCTCAACGATGATTTTCTCAGTGTCCAAATCGACTTTCTGCCCCTCAACGTCAACAGTGACCTTGGAGCCGGAAAGAATCTTTTCGATTGCGTCAGCCTTGAGAGCCTGAATGACAGAGGCTGCTGCCTTCATCTTTTTGCCAAGCTCCTTTCCAAGCGCGCGGAAGTTAGCCTTTGCGGCATAAGAGACAAGCTCGTCCTCGCGCTCATGGAAAATAACTTTCTTTACGTTAAGCTCCTCGGCGATTGTGTCGCGCATTTCCTCAAGAACGGTGCGCTCTTCCTTGTCACGGGTGACAAGCTCCGCTGAGGCAAGAGGCTGACGGTTCTTCAAGTTGAACTGGTTGCGCAAAGACCGTCCCATTGAGACTGCGCGCTGAACGATTTCCATGCGGTGCTCCAGTTTCTCATCGCGGAATTTTTCCTCGTAAGCCGGGAAATCCGCCAGGTGTACAGACTCCGGGTCATCCTTTGTGCGCAGGTTCTGCCACATTGATTCCGTCATGAAGGGAATAAATGGAGCCGCGCAAAGGGTGAATGTGCGGAGGGCAAGGTACAAAGACTCATAAGCCTCAGTCTTGTCCTTCTTGTCAGTGTTCTCATCGCTTCTTGAGAAGCGCTTGCGTGAGCGGCGGATGTACCAGTTGTTGAGCTGGTCGATGAAGTTAATCAGCGGGTCAATCGCGGATGACAGGTCGTAGTCGTCCAAAGCAGCTGAAACGTCCTTGACCATCTTCTGCGTGACGGAGAGAATCCATGCGTCAAGAGGATTAGAGGGCTTAACTCCGTCCTCGAAATATTTGCCTGTGGCTGTATAGCCGTCAACATTCGCATAGTTCACAAAGAAGGAATATCCTGACCAAAGAGGAATCAGGATATTCTTGAGAACTTCACGGACTCCGTTGTCTGAGTAGCGGAGGTCATCGGCCTTTACAACGGCGGAATGGGTCAAGAAAAGGCGGATTGCGTCCGCACCGAACTTGTTGATTGCCTCAACAGGATCCGTGTAGTTGCGCAGAGACTTTGACATCTTGCGTCCGTCTTCGGCAAGAACAAGACCGTTGACGATACAGTTTTTGAATGCCGGCTTGTCAAAGAGGTGGCTGGCGAGAATCGTAAGCGTGTAGAACCAACCGCGGGTCTGATCCAAACCTTCCGAAATAAAGTCAGCGGGGAAGTGCTTTTCAAAGAAGTCCTTGTTCTCAAATGGATAATGGAGCTGGGCGTAAGGCATGGAGCCTGACTCAAACCAACAGTCAAAGACTTCCGGGATGCGCTTCATCGTCGCTCCGCAAGAGCAGGGAATCGTAATTTTATCTACAAACTGCTTGTGCAAGTCCTCCGGGTAAACGCCGGAAAGGTCTTTCAGTTCCTGACGGCTTCCGACACAGACAGTCTTTCCGCAGTCATCGCACTTCCAAATTGGAATCGGGTTTCCCCAGTAGCGGTTGCGGGAAATAGCCCAGTCACGACTGCCCGCCAGCCATTTACCGAAGCGGCCTTCCTTGATGTGGGCAGGCTGCCACTTAATCTGGCTGTTGGCTTTCAAAAGAGCCTCGTGGTGGTCTGCGACTTTTACAAACCAGGAGCCGATTCCACGGTAAATCAATGGAGAGCCACATCTCCAACAGTGTGGGTACTGGTGTTTTATCTGGTCGCGCTTTACAAGTTTTCCCTCTTTTTTGAGGCGGTCCATGATGTCCTTGTCGCAGTCCTTTACGAAGCGGCCGACATAATCAGAGACCTCTTTTGTGAATTTACACTCAGCGTCAATCGGCTCCACGAAAGGCACTCCGCTTCCTGCGAAAACCTTTGAGTCGTCCTCACCGAATGCAGGGGCGATATGAACGATTCCAGTTCCGTCCTCGGTTGAAACGTAGTCGGCGTTGAAAAGTCGGAAAGCTCCCTTCTCGCATTTGAGTCCGGTCTGCTCTGCGCAAATTTTCTCGTCCTTCAAAGAGGCGAAATAGGGGAAAAGAGGCTCGTACTCGCAGTCCAAAAAGTCTTTTCCGGTCTTCTTATAAAGGATTTCGTAGTCTTTTTCGTCTTTGTAGTAGGCGTGCAGGCGGCTCTCGGCCATGACGTATTTGTCACCTGACTCTTTGTCGAGGATTTTGACGTATTCAATATCCGGTCCCATACAAAGCCCCAAGTTTGAGGGAAGAGTCCACGGAGTTGTAGTCCAAGCAAGGAAGTAAGTTTTTCCGTCAGCTAATTCGCTGTCGCCCAGCTTGTCGCCGGCCTTTGTGACCTTAAAGCGGATTGTAATCGCAGGATCCTGTTTTTCCTTGTAGCCCTGGGCAAGCTCGTGAGTTGAGAGAACTGTTGAGCAGCGTGGGCAGTAGGGAAGAATGTATTTTCCCTCGTAGATGAGGCCTTTTTCCCAAAGAGACTTTGCGACCCACCAGATTGACTCCATAAAGTCAGGGTTCATCGTCTTGTAGTCGTTGTCAAAGTCAACCCAGCGGCCCATACGGGTAATTGTCTTTCTCCATTCGCCGGTGTATTTCAAAACTGAGGCGCGGCACTTGTCGTTGAAATTCGCAACTCCATAGGCTTCGATTTCGTGCTTTGAGTTGATTCCAAGCTCTTTTTCAATCAAGTTTTCCACCGGAAGACCGTGGCAGTCCCATCCGAAACGGCGGGAAACCTTCTTGCCCTTCATAGTCTGGTAGCGGGGGATAATATCTTTAATTGTAGAAGGAATGAAATGTCCGAAATGAGGAAGTCCCGTTGCAAATGGCGGGCCGTCAAAGAAAATAAATTCCTCACAGCCTTCACGCTGTGAAACAGATTTTTTGAATGTATCGTCATCTTTCCAGAATTTCAAAACCTCTTCTTCCTGCTTCGGGAAGTCTGTCTTCGGATCAACTGCCTTATACAAAATGAACCTCGTCTTTTTCAAAAATATTGAAGATTTTAACAAATAATCCAAAAAGATTCTATAGACACACCAAAGGCTTGCTCAGACAAAAGTCAAGCCATCGTTTTTTGTAAATCCACGTCCAGTGTGTAAAGGGGCAAATCAATTCGCCTCGCAAGCTCCAGATAAGAAGCGTCATAAAAAGAAAGACCGAATTCCTCCGCGATATTCTGAGTCCGCATCAGAATATCCAAATCGCTCTTGCCGTCCGCCACAATCGGCAAGTCCTTTGCGTCATACAGAATGTCGTCAGCCTGACTCCTTGAGATTCTGGCGGGTCTTCCGTCCTTTTTGATCTTTGCCGCGTTCAAAATCACGTTGCCGAATTCATACCAAAAAAGGGCGGGTACAAAGATAAAGCCGTTCTTGTCGAGAATATCAAGCACAGTTTTTCTAGCCTGCTCAAAGGCCTGCTCGGCTCTGGAGCCAAGCATAAAAGCCGCAAGAAAGGAAGTGTCCATCACGGCGGCGGGAATTCTTTCCGTAATTATCGTGTCGGCGGGAACCTCCTCGTCAGCATAAGAAAAGTCAGACTCCAAGTTAATATTTTCTGCCTTCACTCTTAAGCTCCTTTATTTCAGACAGGGAAAAAGCGGGCAATTTTTCAGCACGGTCGACAATCCGCTTGTAGGCCGCATGATAGCGGTCATTATTGGCGGAAGCCGCCCCCTGCAAAAGAGCGACAGGCTTTCCGTTTCTCGTGATTGAATAAATCATCCCCTGCTCCACGTTGCGCAAAAGCTCCGCGAACTTGGTCTTAGCCTCAAATGAACCGACTGCAACCGCCATAATCACCTCCTTACAGTTTAAATATAAGGCATTTAAACCAGTCTGTCAACCAGTTTTTTTTTAATTATTTTCCAATCCGCCTTTCCAAGCAAAATTTCCACCGTTGTTAAAAGTCTTGATTCATACTAAAATAAACTTATGAATTTCAAGGAAAAGTCAGTCGTCTACCCATCTGTTCATCCGGGGACAGAAAAAAGCCTCGTTCGTTTTTACTCAGGCAAAGTCGATTTGAAGTCAGTTTTTTATGATTCTGAATCAGAAAATAAAGTCAAAAGAATTTTCGTCACGGACACAACGGTCGCGAATTTGGACGGAACAAAAGAATTTTTCAGCCTTTTCAAGGACGGCTCCTACCAAAATGACATCTTGGTGACGCTCGGCTCTGGCGAAAAATTCAAGACGATTGAGTCAGTCCTCAAAATCGTGGAAGAGGCCATCAAGGCAAACGCCCAACGGAATTCAATTTTTGTCGGAATCGGCGGAGGGGTCATCACGGACATGACTGCATTCGCCGCGTCAATCTTCAAGCGAAGTGCGCATCTTGAGCTGGTTCCAACAACCCTTCTTTCGATGGTCGATGCGGCCGTGGGCGGAAAAACAGGCTGTGATTTTGACTCTTACAAAAACATGATCGGCTCCTTTTTCCCGGCGGAAAAAATCCACGTCTTTCCCCAGTTCGTGCAGACTCTTCCATTGAGTGAATACAGGTCTGGAATGGCGGAAGTCGTGAAAACCGCCTTGCTATACGACAAAGGCCTCTTTGAAAAGCTGGAGGCAAATCCCCAGATTCTGAACGACAGAAAATCAGAAAGCGCGAAGTTATTAATAGAAGAAATGATTCAGATTTGCGTGAGTGCGAAAGGCCGGGTCGTCGAGGAAGACTTCACCGAAAAAGGAATCAGGATGCAGCTCAATCTCGGACACACATTCGGACACGCCCTTGAAAGTCAGGCAGGACTTGGAAGCGTCAGCCATGGGGATGCTGTCGCCTGGGGAATCGGCAGGGCCGCGGTTCTCGCCCAGAAAATGGGCTTATGCACAGCTGACTACACGATACGGGTCAAAAAAATGCTCTCTTCATTCACATGGGAATCCGGGGCAGTCCACAGCGCGATGAAGGCCTCATGCCCGGACAAAAATGAAGCGGCGCAAAAACTTTACGCCGCGATGAAAAAAGACAAAAAGAACGCCACAAACAAAATCCGCTTTGTATTGCAGAAGGACTTGGAATCAACGGTGATCTGTGAGGCAGAGGAAAGCGACGTGCTTTTTGCCCTGACAGAAGATTAAATTAAAAGGAGAGTTTTATGAACGACATTGATTTTATCCACTATTTTGACTGGGCGGCCACAGCACCGTCCGATGAAGACATTCTCCGCGAGTCGCTGGACGCATCATTCGGTTCTTTCGCAAACCCTTCGTCAGAGCACGTTGAGGGAAAATTCGCCCGCCGTGCCTTTGAGGGCGCAAGGCAGAGAGCGGCAGCGGCAATGGGAGTAAAGCCTGAGCAGATTTTCTTCACATCAGGCGGAACAGAAAGCGACCAAATCGCCCTGCTTTCAATGCTGACCCGGCCGGAGCGCGGAAGAATCTTGATTTCGTCAATCGAACACCCTGCGATGCGGGAGCAGGCGGCAAAATTAAAAAAGCTGGGCTTTGAGGTCGTCTCAATTCCGGCGGACAAGGAGGGCTTTATAAAGCCTTCATCAGTCGTAAAAAAACTGACAAGTGACACAATGCTCGTCTCCGTCATGGCTGTCAACAACGAGACCGGCTGCGTGCAGGACATAGAAGGAATCGCAAAGGCAATCGCAGAGAACTCAAAGGGGCGAAAACCTTTCTTCCACTGTGACTGCGTTCAAGCGGCTGGAAAAATTCCATTCGACTTTGAGAAATCCGGCGTGGACTCAGCTGCCCTCTCAGCCCATAAAATCGGAGGTCCAAGAGGCTCCGGCATTCTCTTTGTAAAAAAGCCCGCTTCATTCACGCCATTTTTGCTTGGCGGTGGACAAGAAAGCGGAATCCGCAGCGGCACGGAAAATCTATTCGCGGCAATCGCATTCTCAAAATGCCTTGAGAAATACTGGCTTTCTCCGATGAATCCGCACAGTGAAAAAATGCTGGAAAATCAAAAGGCACTGACGAAAAATTTCATCGAAAAAGTCAAAGAAATAAAGGGCTGTTCGATTGTTCCGCCGACCCGTGACGGCAGCGAGGACGAAAGCAAATTCTCCCCCTGGGTTCTTCAAGTCGCTTTCGAGGGAATTCCTGGTCAGGTGATGGCCAGGGCGCTCGATGAAAAAGGATTTTGCATATCAACAGGCTCGGCATGTTCTGCAAAAAAGCAGGGGCGGCCGGTTCTCGCCGCTATGCATACCCCAAAGGACATTCAGGAGTCGGCAGTCCGCTTCTCTTTCGGTCGCTTTACAACAGAAGAGGGAATGAGAGATTTGCTCAAGGCTCTCGGAGAAGTCACAAAGGACTTTAATTAGAGTTCAGCTAGCGGATTTCTGACATAGTTTCAATGCGGCGGCAGGATTCTCAAAGACAGAGCCGCAATTCTCCACAATTTTTTCGATTCGCTGTCGGTCAGAAAGGGGCGGCTCGGTGATTTCCTCGGTTGACTTGTCATAAATCACCGCAAGCGGAAAGCCCGCCCCAGCCGCAGTCCTTATGGCGTGCAGGGCATCCTCAAAAATCACAGTCTCGGAGACCTTTGCCCCGGCAAGTCTTGCGGCCTCCTCAAAAATAAAGGGGGAGGACTTTGATGTGCCCAGCTCCATGCAGGTCAAAATCCGGGAAAAATATTTTTCGATGTCCAACCGCTTAAAACATGAGAGGACGCAGCGTCTTTCGGTCGCAGTCGCCAAAACGCAGGGAATTTTTCTTTCATTCAAAAAGCGCAAAAGCTCCCGCGCCCCCTCCTTGAGCTGCAATTCATTTTCATAATAATAAGAAATCTTGTCCTCGATGATTTTGCAGATTTCATCCACGGTCATTTTTACGCCGTAATAATCGATAAAATACCGGGCGGTTTCTGTCGAAGTCAGACGCTTAACCTTGTCCCAGACATCTTTTTCAGGTTCAAATCCGTATTCCCGGAGGATGATTTCAGTCATATTGTGCCACATGGGCATGGAGTCCAAAATAGTGCCGTCCATGTCAAAAACGGCAGCCTTCATTTTTGTAAAGTCAATCATCAGTCTTTCACCACCATCAAAGCCCCTTCCTGATATTTCGGAAGGAATCTTTTTATCCCGCCATTCTCAAACCTGATTGTGACGACATACTCTCCCTCATCCGAGACGTGGCCGCTTGTAATTATTCCGTAGCCGTAGTCATCGTGGTAGATTTTAGCCCCACGCGAATATTTTTTCATCAGAGGGTCGGCGTTCAAGTCCGGATTGGAAAGCCCCATTCCGCCAAAGTCGCCACCGTGAAAGCCTCCTCCCATAAAAGAAGATGGCTTGTGGCCGATAATCTTGACGTTATCCTGCCCCATCTCAAGCAAAAAGGGTGACGGAGTTGAGTATTCGTTTCTGCCGTACATGCGCCGCTGGGAACACGAGGTAAAGTAAAGCTCGTTCTGCGCCCGCGTGATTCCGACGTAGAAAAGCCGCCTCTCCTCCTCCAAGTCCCCGCCTGTCTTGTCCTGTCTGGGGAATACGCCAAGCTCCATGCCGGTAATCACAACGCGTGGGAACTCAAGACCCTTTGTGTTGTGGAGGGTAATCAAAGTCACACGGTCAGTCTCATCCGTAGAGTCAGTTTTTTCAAGAGTCCGGTCAAGCTCTATGTGGTCAAGGAACTCCAAAAGACCTTCCCGCGTACATGGGTAGAGAACAGCGGAGTTGGCAAGCTCCTGCATGTTGGCAGCCCTCTGGGTGCCTGAAATCTCGTCCTGGTCTTTGTGGTATTCCAAGAGACCGGACTTTTCGGAAATCGCCTCGACAAGCTCCGAAAGTTTTGCCGTATCCGAGCCAGAAGAATCAGCTGTCTTGAGCAGTCCTTGAACAGCATCGAATGCCTGCAAAAAAGTCTCGCCGCCCTCACGGGCTTTTTTTGAAAAATCAGGAATAATCTCCCTCATTTTCTCAGTGATTGAAGTCTCTTCTCCGGCGGCAAATGCCTCCCGCGCCGCATCTATGATTTTCTCCTGACTTGTAAGACCGATTCCACGGGCAGGCTTGTTGACGATTCTGCGGAAAGCGATTTCGTCCCTGGGATTTGCAATCAGCGAAAGATATGAGAGCAAGTCCTTGATTTCCTCCCTCTCGTAGAATTTCAAAGAGCCGACGATTTCATAAGGAATCTTTCTGTGCAAAAACTCCGACTCAAACTCAAGGGACTGTGCGTTCATTCTGTATAAGACAGCCCAGTCAGAATAGGGCACGCCCATCTTGTGGGTCTCCTCAATCAAATCCCCGGTGAACTCGGCCTCCTGCTCCTGGTTCTGCAAAAATGCGAGGACGGGCTTTTTGCCTTTTCCCCGCTCGGAGCGAAGATTTTTTCCAAGCCGTCCGCCGTTATTGGAGACCACGGAATCTGCGACACGGAGGATTTCCTCAGTGGACCGGTAGTTTCTTTCCAGGCGTATTATGTCAGTCCCAGGGAATTTGTCCTTAAAGGTGAGGATATTTTTGATTTCAGCCCCGCGGAATTTGTAGATTGACTGGTCATCGTCACCGACAACGCAGACGTAAGTCCCGCTCCCCTCCTCCGCGCCTGAGAGAGCCTGCAAAAGTTTGAACTGGGCGGTATTGGAGTCCTGGTACTCGTCGACCATAATGACCTGAAAGCGCCTCTGGGTTCTCGCCCTGAGATTGGGATTATTTTTAAGGGCCAGATATGGCAGCATAATCAAGTCACCGAAGTCGCAGTTGCCGGTCTCCCGCAGACGCTTTTCGTAAGCCCTGTAGATTCCGGGAAATTCCGGGTCAGAGTCCAAATCTGCTGTCTCCGGGTCGTCCGGCAGCAGGCAGTAATCTTTTGCAAGGGAGATTTTGTGGGCGTATTTTGAGGACTGACCTTTTGTAAGACCTACGACAGCTTTTGAGAGCAGAGTCACAGAGTCATCGTCATCGTAGACCGTGAAATTCGGGTCTACTCCAGCGGCCTCGGCGTTCACGCGCAGAAAATAAGCCCCGAAAGAGTGAAATGTCCGAATCTGGGCGTCAGCGGCAAGAGGCTCCAAGGCGACAGCCCTCTCCCTCATCTCATCGGCCGCTTTTTTGGTGAAAGTGACTGCGAGAATCGAGCGGGGATTGACATTTTTCTGCCCGATTAAATATGCGATTTTTGTGGTGATTACGCGGGTCTTTCCCGATCCGGCACCTGCCAAAATCAAAAGGGACTTTCCTTCATGGACGACAGCCTGATACTGCTCTGGATTCAGAACATCAAGATAAGAAGGCTTTTGCTCAAGCGTGTCGTATTTTTTTTCAATGGACTTAATCGGGTCAAATTCCTGCTCGTTTTGCATGCAGCCATTATAAAAAATTTACAGGGCTTGGGCAAATTTTAGAGAGGTCTTTTTGATTTTCGCGTTAAGCTCACTGTCTCCGATAAAGTCCCCGTTCAAGTCAACGTCACCGGAAGAGTGGACATGGACTTTCACAAGGCGGCCGGATTTAACAGCCTCAAGGGCGTTTTTGTCGCTTCTGTCATAGCTTACGACCACAGAGCCGTCAACTTCCGGTGCCTGGAACCAAGCGCGTCCAATCGCAAGGCCTTCATCCGGAGCCTCGGGATTTTCGGCAAGGACTTCTTCAATCAAAACGTTGTAGTCTTTTCCAGTGCGGCTAGAAAGGCGTTCTTTTGTGATGTCAGCCTGCATTTGAGTCAGTGCGTCAGCGCGTTTTTGGGCTGTTTTTTCGTCAACTTGATTTTCAAAATCGTATGCCGGAGTGTCGTCTTCCTTTGAATAGGGAAAGCAGCCCGACCAGTCAGGGCTGAGTTTTTTCAAAAATTCAAGGGAATTGGCGGCAGCCTCATCGTCCTCTCCGGGGAAGCCGGTCAAAAAAGTCGTGCGGAGGGCAACTTCCGGGAAGAATTCGCGGATTTTTGAGACAAGAGCAAGATATTTTTCCTGACTTCCGACCCGGCGCATTGATTTGATGATTTTGTCATCCCCGGATTGGAAGGGAATGTCAAAATACGGAAGGATTCTGGAATCTGCCTTGATTACTGGCAGAATGTCATCGTTAAAATGGTCAGGGTGAATATAAAGCAGGCGGATTCTGAACTCGCCAGAAATCTTGCTGATTTCCTTTAAAAGTCGGCAGAGGGCTGATTCCTTTTGCGTATGATTTTCGTCCGCGATTCCGACAGAACCCGGAGTTCCAGCGGGAAGCATAGCCCGTCCGTCACCAAAAACATTGTCGCCAGCTCCGGTTCCATAGGCTGCCAAATCCTGACCGATTAAGTTCAGCTCAAATACACCATTTTCAACCAAAAGCTTGATTTCATCGATAATATCAGATGCAGACCGACTGCGTAAGTCGCCTCGGATAATCGGAATGGCGCAGAAAGCACAGCGGTTGTTGCATCCCTCGGTGATTTTCACGTATGCAGAGCCGGGGAATGAAAGGAAGAGATTTCTGTCAGAGCAGCAGACTCCCTTTTGCTCAGGAACCAAGACAGGTCTTTCGTCAGCGGAAAGTCCGTCGATTATAGAGTCGATTTTTGACAGGTCTCCGTTACCAAAAACTCCATCGGCTTCAGGTAGATTTTCGTGCAACTCATCGGCGTAACGCTGGGCAAGGCAGCCCGCCAAAAGGATTTTCGCCTTAGGATAGGTCTGGCGGGCAGAGATAACTGCGTTGATGCTCTCAGTCTTTGCGGATTCGATAAAACCACATGAGTTGACGATGATTAAATCTGCTTTTTCTGCGTCAAAAGTCTGCTCAAGTCCTTTTTTTGTCAGCAGGTTGATGATAATTTCGCCGTCAATCTGATTTTTTGCGCAACCGTGCTGGTCGATAAAAAATTTCAAAAGTCTAGTCAAGATCCATCACCACAACTTTATACTTGCCGTCAGTATCTTTAATCCACTTGATGTCCATGGCCTGAACTTCACCGGCCTTTCCAACGCTCAAATCAAAGGTTCGACCGTTCGCAATAATCTGGAATTTGACAGTGTTTCCGTCAGAATCCCAAACACGGATTCCATTGGAGGCTGTCATCGTGATTGTCTCGCCAGATTCGTAATAATCTTCCGTAATTTCCTTGCGGTCTGGTCTCCAGCGGAAAAGACAGCCACCACGGAAAGTAACCTGCAATGTGAAGGGGTAAGCCCTCGTGTCCTCAAATACGACAGTCTTCTGCTTATCTTTAGGCAATTCCTCTGCTTCTGGAATGTCTGCATCATTCGTCTCAATTGCGATATTGGCCTTGTCCTTAAGTAAAATGCGGACTTCAACACCACGGTCAAGATTTTCCTTAGAAACGTCAGAAACGTAGACAATCAGCTCAGGCTTTGAGTCGCCGTCAACATCAATTTCTCGCTCCTCGCTAAGCTCCACGAGCTGGACTCCGGCTGGAGTTTCCAAGCCAAAAGAGCCGATGGTTTGTGAAGCAGTCAGAATAATGTTTCCACCTGCTGACCCCATTATGAGCTGGTCTCCCTTATAAAGGCGACCTGCAAAGGGCTTTTCAGAAAGCTGATATTTCTTTGAAATTGAATTCTTGGAAACAGCTGCCAGAGCGTCAGGATTCGCCGCAGCCTTTTTTTTGAGGACGACAAAAGTCGTAATTCCGCCTGCGACCAAAAGGACGAACAATGCCGCCAGAGAAATCTTTAAAATCGGAAGTCTTTTCCTTGCAGTAAGCTCGCGCGGAACGGGAGACTCCTGAATCATCTTCGCATGATAGAGGGAAATCAGCTTGGCAGAATCCAAGCCCAAATACTCAGCGTAATTCTTTAAAAATCCTACGAGGTATGGCTCTCCTGGAAAGGCGACCGTATTTTCTTCCTCAAGAGCCTCAAGATACTGGCGGGTAATCGTCGTGTCGCGTGAGATAGTTTCAAAATCTAGCCCCTGATTGATGCGGGCTGTTTTTAGGTGTTCACCGTAACTTTCCATTTTTTATTATTGCTCCGAAAAGAGAAAATTATTGTAGTTATTTGCAGAGGACGGCGGATCGTAAACGAAACGCTGCTCAGGAATTCCCTGATTTATCGCATAATTCGTAAAGTCAAAGCGGAATGACTCGCCCTGCGGGGTAAAGGCATCGATTCGTCGAATCATTTTTGTGTCAGGGTTGACAGCCATTTTAATATAGCGGAAGGCTTCTGTCGTATTCCTGCGACCGAGTATTAGTTTTACAACCATTTCCTCAGAACCTTCTTCCAAAAACTCCGGATCCTGACCATTTTCATAAGCGATAGTGTAATAACGGCTCAAAAGTGAAAGTCCCTGGGGAGTCGCCATATTTGCAGAAGATTTTGAGTCATTTTGAACGGACTGATTCAAAATCGCGTCCGAGCCAGGAATGTAAATCGTCAGCATGTCGCCGTTAAAGCAAATAACCTGCTCTGCCGGGGACGAAAAATCAATTCGCAACAAGTCAGGTCTCTTGAAAGAAACCCTTCCCTGCATATTCTGTGAGGCTGCCTTAATAGCAAGATTTGCCTCATAATCCTGAATTTGCCCGTACTGGGCTGAAACTTGCTGAAAAAAATCACGTGCAGTCAAAATGCTCTGTGCATACAAAAAAGAGCCTGCTAAAATCAACGCAGACAAAAGAGCAAAGCGTCTCATATTCCCTCGATTTTCGGATGATTGTTCTTTCGTATTTTAGTTTAGTTAGGTCTGACAGTCAACATGTGATTTTGGAGATTTTGCACCTACAATTTGAATTCCACATAGACAGGAATCGACCAGTCGCTTTCCCATTCATTCTTGGAAACTTCTTTTTTTCCGTACTTAAAGCCTGCCGAAATCGTCGTTTTTTTGCTCTGGAACCAGAGTCGGGGGTAAAATTCCCATGCCTTTCGAGAATTCTCACCATCCTCGCGGTCAATAGCCGCATAATAGAAGAACCTCGGCTTAAAAAAGAGGTATTTCGGCGCGAGAGGAATCAAAAGCTGACTTCCGGCATAATATGGGTAGAGGTCCGAATCCTTCGACTTTCCACCTTCACCCTCAAAAATCAACTGAACCCGCCAAAAGGAAAATTTCAAATTGACAGAAGCAAAGTCAGAACGTCCTATGTCCTTATAATTCGACAGGAATTTAAAAGTCGTGTTCCCGGCATAAGGAGTGGAATTATGGGTGAACGCCGCAAAAAAAGAAAATCCGTTGAAAATTCCAGAGAACTTGGGCCTCGTGTTCAGCGAGGCTGTCCATGAAAAGTCATGATTTTTTTCTTCAGTCTTGGTGTCTTTTTCAAATTCATAAAGGCAGGAAAATCCAGGCTCCACAGGAATTCCAAAAATCTTGGCAAAGTCATAGGAAATTCCACCTGAAACGTCCCATTCTTTTGAATAGACTTCATAAGACTCGCTGGCTCCAGTCGCAGCTCCAAAAGTCAGCCCGTAAAATTCAGATTTTACTCCGGCTCCGGTCTTTCCCCAGCGGGAGACTCCAGTATAGCTTTCAGACAGTGAGAAAAATCCTCCCGGCAGGTAATAAGAATAGAGCTTTCCTATCGCGCCCTCAAAAATCTCATTTCCGAAAGGCCTCACTTTCACAAAGGCCTTCTTCAGCTCAAGCTTGCGCTCGGTCTCGTCAGCCTTTGAAGTAGAATTGACCCTGTAATAGACTTTCGCCCCGACCGTGATTTTTTCAGCAGAAAGCTCCCCGTCAAAAAGGGTGTAGGCTCCGCCGAACTCCCGTCCGGAGTCAGTCTCCGAGTTTTTCTGGACAGGCGTGCAGCCAAAAGTCACGTTCGCCTTGTCCGCCGCAAAAGCCCCTGCCCCGCAAAAAAAAAGCAGGGCCGCAAGTATTTTTAACTTGGGATTTTTCATAATTTTTTTTACCTTTTTTATTTTTTAATTTCGCATTGACTTAGACCGCTACGATTATTCATTTTTAATTCTAATCAGAGTTCCTTCAATCAAGTCTGCCTTCGTGTAAATCGCGCAGTCGTGGTCAGGATTTATCCAGTCACGCAAGGCTCCAGTCCTTGGATTCACAAAATCATAGTCGCCACCAGAAAGTTTTTCGCACAGAACGTCCGGGGAAATCGCCTCAAGCTCCTCGCCTGAGTCAACCTTGTTCATCGGATTCAAAAGATAGAGCTTCCAGCCTTCCTTGAATTTGGCGGGAACGAACCTCTTCTCCGGGTGGGCTTCCTCGTCCTTCAAAGCCGCCTCCCTCGCCGCAGGATGCATCCCTGCAAGTTCCGCCTGCCGGTCAGAGTAAGTCTTTTCGGCCAAATCAAAAATCCTCGCCGCCTCATCCGTCGCAAAAGCCCGGCCTACAGTTCCAGCAAGTTTTCTCTCGCTGGTGGACTCGCCAGAAGTCGTCTTGTCAGCGTCTGTCCTGGAATAATAAAAACCTGTCGTGGATTCCCGGTGGGGGACCTCATCCAAAGTCTCTATAAATGGCTCAGCTTCCCCGGAAGTGATTTTTCCGTCAAGAGCGTCCAAAGCCTTTCTGTATGCGCGGGTCACCATGGCGACATAGTAAATAGACTTCATCCGCCCCTCGATTTTCAGGGAGTCAACGCCCGCCTTCTTGAGGTCGTCCAGATGGCGTATCATGTTCAAGTCCTTGCTGGACAAAACCGCCGTAAAATCGTCCCCCTCGTAAACCGGGAAATACTCGCCCGGCCTTGATTTTTCCTGCAAGACCATAGCCCCGCTCTCAGCCACCGCCTTTGCCTTCGCCGGATCGGCCAGAACATCGTAATCCCAGCGGCATGTATGTGTGCAAAGACCTGCCTGCGCGGAACGGCCCGTAAGATATGCGGACATCAGGCAGCGGCCGGAATATGCGATGCACATAGCCCCGTGGACAAAAGTCTCAATCTCAATGTCAGGCACCGCATCCTTAATCTCGCGGATTTCACGAAGAGAGCACTCGCGCCCCAAAACCACGCGGGAAAATCCCAAACTTTTGTACATTTTCACGGCTTCACGGTTCATGCAGGAGGCCTGTGTAGAGACGTGCAGCTCCGCATTCGGAAAATTCTTCTGCATAATGGGCACGATTCCCAAATCCTGGATTATAAAAGCGTCAATCGGATACTGCTTAAAATAGTCGAGGTTCGCCAGAAGATTGTCGATGTCCCGGTTGTGGAAGGAGATGTTCAGCGCGCAGTGGAGGCGGCGGCCGGGGTACTTTTTTTTCAACTCGCAGACTTTTTTGTACTCGTCCTCGTAAAAATTGTCGGCCTTGACCCTCAAAGAAAATTTTTTCAGTCCGATGTAAGCCGCGTCAGCCCCGTAAGCGTAAGCGTACTCAAGTTTCTCGACGTTTCCCGCCGGTGACAGTAATTCCATAAGCTTCTCCATTTTTCTTTTTTGGGCGCGAAATTTATTTGCAAGCGGCTTTCCGTGGTTCGGTAACCCTCATTCGTCCGCTACGCTCCCGAACGCCTCCGGCGCCCCTACAATCCGTGCGCAGTCCTTTTCCAAAAGAACATCCGTTTTTCTCAGCGCGAGTTTTTCAGACTTCAAAGTCGCTCCCCGGTTTTGCGGGGGCAAAACCGAGACTCGCTAAAATCGCTCATTCAATCGCGATTTTCTGGCTTGGGCAAAGCCCCTGCCGTCGCTCCCTACCTACCGCTTCAGACCGCGAAGTCGCTTTTCTCTAGCTCCAGGCCTATATTCCGCTCGGAGTCAGCCTCGCCGTACTTCTGGGCGGTGATCAACTTTCCGGCTTTCTCAAGGGCGAGGTGAGCCTGGGGAAGATACTCGTCAGCCATTTGGAACATGTGCATCATGTCAGGCCAGACATCGATGACGCAGGAGCCGCCGGCGTTCTCCAAAAGGCTCTTGTATTTTTTAACGTCGTCCAGCAAAAGCTCTTTTTCCCCCATCTGGATAAAAACCGGAGGAAAGCCCGCCAGCTGCTCGTCAGTCGCCTTGAGCGGAGAGACGTACGGGCTAGACCGGTTGTCAGCGTAAGTGTAAAAATCAGCGGCCCGGTTCATGTTCTCTGCCGAAAGAACCTCGTCAGAAACTTTTTTCTGGGTAAATTTTGGCGAGTCAGGGGACAAGTCAAGCCAGGGTGAAAAAAGCAGGACGTGTGAAATCGCCTCACGGTATTTGTCCTTGAGGCTCAAAACCAAGGCAAGGGCAATCGAAGCCCCCGCCCCGTCAGCGGCAAGAATTATCTCAGGCTGGGCATCAGGATTCTCAAGAGACTTCGCTATCTGCTCCTCGGTGTACACGTAGCGGAAAACCTGCTGCAAGTCCTCTAAGGCCGCGGGAGATGGATGGGCAGGAGCCAACCTGTACTCAGGCAGGACTGTCCTGCATGAAGTGGCGTTCGCAAGAGAGGCGACAAAATTCCTGTAGGCTTTCTTTGATCCGCCGACAAAAGAGCCTCCGTGGACGTAAATCATCATTCTCCCGGAAGCGTACATGGTCGGATTCAAAATATCGCAGTCAACAACCCCGTATCTTCTTTTTGACGACTCAACCCCATTCGGCAAAAAAACAGTTGAAAAAGCCTCGTCAATTTTTTCCCGGTAGTCTTCGATGGAAATTTTTGGAGTAAGCGCAAATCTACGCAATATTTTTACAGCCTTGCGGCGGTCGCTCGAATTCATAAATGCTACTATAGCAAAAAGGGAAATTTTTTACTATATTATTTTTATGCCGATAAAGATTCAGTCAGGCCTGCCGGCCCAGTCAATCCTCGAAAAAGAAAATATCTTCGTAATGACCGAAGGCCGTGCCAAAAGTCAGGATATCCGCCCGCTTAAAATCGCGATTATCAACCTGATGCCGGCAAAGGAGACCACGGAGACCCAGCTTCTCCGCGTTCTCGCCAACACGCCACTGCAAATCGACATTTCCCTCGTCAGGATGGAAAATCACGTCTCAAAGCACGTCTCGCTGAATCATTTGGAAAAATTCTACATTCCATCAGGCGACATCTTCAAGCGCAAATTCGACGGCATGATTATCACAGGTGCGCCGGTCGAACAAATGCCCTTCGAGGACGTGGACTACTGGTCAGAGCTTTGCGACATCATGGACTACTGCAAGGAAAATATTTTCTCCACACTTTACATCTGCTGGGGAGCGCAGGCAGGTCTCTACCACAACTACGGAATCAAAAAAATCCCGCTGGACAAAAAAATGTTCGGACTTTTTGACTGCGTTCAGACCACAATGGACGATCCTCTGCTCCGGGGCTTCAACGACATCTTCCAAGTCCCGATTTCCCGCCACACGACAGTCTCAACGTCAGCGGTCAGCCGTGTAAAAGACTTGAAGATTCTCGCAAAAACCCAGAGTGACGACCTGATTCTCGCAAAATCCTCAGACAACCGCTCGATTTTCATGACCGGCCACTTGGAATACGACACCGACACCCTTTCAAACGAATACTGGAGAGACAAAAACAAGAATCTCCCGATTGACCTGCCCAAAAACTATTTTCCGGGCAACAATCCTGAGTCAAAGCCATCAAACATCTGGCGGTCAACAGCCCACCTATTTTACTCCAACTGGCTCAACTACTACGTCTATCAGGAGACCCCCTACTCTTTCGTAAATTAAAAGCATCCAAAAGAAAGCGGCACCTTTTCAAAAAGGTTCCTCTTTCTTCTGGACTTTTTTCTCTTCCAAAATCTAAATAAATTTATGGTACTTTTTCTCAATATCCTTAATCAGCTTGTACTCAAACGAATCGACCAAAGCCAGATAAGAAGCCTCCATAACGTCGCTTGAAACCCCGATTGTCGTCCAGTCGTCAGTTCCGTCGCTAGACTCAATCAATACGCGGACGCTTGAGGCAGTCGCAGTCTTTCCGTCCAAAACACGGACTTTGTAATCCGTCAGGTGAATCTGCTTTACGCTCGGATAGAACTCCTCCAAGGCCTTACGCAGGGCAACGTCCAAGGCGTTTACAGGGCCGTCCCCCTCGCCCGCCGTAACAACATCCGCCCCGTCAACATCAAGCTTGACCTGGGCAAAAGCGCACTGTCCGTCAGAGATTCTCGGAAATTCACCAGAAGTCTTGTAATAATGCAAATTGAAGAAAGGCTGGTACTTTCCGATTGCCTTGCGCACCAAAAGCTCAAATGAACCGTCAGCCCCCTCAAACTGGTAGCCGTGGAATTCCATCTCCTTAACTTTTTTGACGATTTCAGCCACAATCGGAGAGTTTTTCGTAATCGAAGAGTCAAATGTCTGGATTTTCTCAAAGACAAGGCTTCTTCCGGCGACCTCGCTCATAAGGAATGTTCTCTCGTTTCCGACCATCTCCGGTGGAATATGCTCGTAAGCCGCAGGATTCTTTATCACAGCATCGATATGCATTCCGGCCTTGTGGGCAAAGGCGTTTCCACCGACATAAGGCATTCCTGGCTCTAAAGAAATATTCGTGATTTCCGCAATTCTTTTGCAAATCGGAGTCAACATTTTCATATTCTCAGGCGGTATGCACTCATAGCCCATCTTAAGCTGCAAGTCCGCGATTATCGTAGAAAGATTGGCATTTCCAGTCCGCTCTCCAAAACCAAGCAAAACTCCCTGAACATGAGTCGCCCCGGCCTCCACAGCCAAAAGGGAGTTTGCGACCGCAAGACCAGAGTCATTGTGTGTGTGGATTCCGATTGAGGCGGCCTTTCCAAATTTTTCGACAACAGCTCCCGTAATCCTGCTGCATTCTCCGGGCATGGCACCGCCCTTTGTCTCGCACAAATTAAGGCAGACAGCTCCGCCGTCGACCGCCGCCTGCAAGGTTTTCATCGCGTATTCAGGATTTTCCTTGTAGCCTGTAAAAAAATGCTCCGCGTCATAAATGACCTGCTTTCCGCGCTTGGTCAGGTATGAAACCGAGTCGCGAATCATCTCAAGGTTCTCAGCAAGAGTCGCGTGAATTATGTCCGTCACCTGAAAATCCCAGGACTTTCCGAAAATACAAACAAAATCCGTCCCAGCTGACAAAATAGACTGTAAATTCACGTCCTCAACAGCAGAATTGTCCTTGCGCCGCGTGGAGCCAAAGGCGACCAGCTTTGAATTTTTTAGTTGCAGTTTTTTAGCCTCAGCAAAAAATTCCATGTCCTTGGGGTTAGAGCCAGGATTTCCGGCCTCGATAAAATCAATTCCCAGCTCATCCAAAGCGCGCACAATATTGAGCTTGTCCTGAACTGAATAGGAAATTCCCTCTCCCTGCGAACCGTCGCGCAAGGTTGAATCAAACATCTGAACTTTTTTTGCTGAACTCATAAAATAATTATAAAAGATTGGCCGATTACTGACAAGATTTCTTTTCTTAATTCGGCTGCCCCCGCCTCCGGCGGGTCACTACGTTCCGCCCTCACTCGAAACTTCGCACTTCGTGCTTGTTGTGATTACGCCTCATCCGGCTCATTCGCAGTGATCTCGACAAGCTCAATCGCCGCGAACTCCAGGGCTACACATCGCTGGCAGTCAGAAGCTGCGTGTCAAAATGGAGGCATAAAAAAAAGGCACTGATACCAGTGCCTTTTAGTGCGGGATACTAGAGTCGAACTAGTGACCCCAAGCGTGTCATGCTTGTACTCTAACCAACTGAGCTAATCCCGCATTGCTTGAATGCGAATAAGAGAATAACAAAATAGCCCTATTTGGTCAAGAGCATAATTGACTAAATTCTCAATTTTTTTCGTTTTTTTTAGCTCCGCCCTCCTAATTTTGAAGGGCGATTCTTTTATTTTACAGCAGCACCAATGCGCTCAAGAACCTTCTTGCGGTCAAGAGGTTTGATGATGTAGTTTTTGGCACCAAGAAGAAGTGATTTTTTAACCAACTCTTCCTTACCGAGAGCAGAAACCATTACGACCTTAGCGTTTTTGTCAAAAGCCATAATCTGCTCAAGGGCGGTAATACCGTCCATTCTCGGCATAGTGATATCCATAGTAACCAAGTCTACATTCGGGCAGAGTTCCTTGTACTTGTCAACTCCGTCCTTTCCATCAACTGCAGTTGCCACGACTTCATATCCTTCACTGGTCAGAATCTGACCAAGCTGTTTTGCAACGAAGATAGAGTCATCTACAATAAGAACGCGAACTTTAGAGCCGTCTCCCTTGACCCCCTCCGGCGGACGCTCGTTGATTGAAGGAAAATCTTGTTTTGTTTTCATTTCTGCACCCCTTAATTACATGCGTTCGCGAATTGCGACGTTTACTTCTACTTTTCCACATTCCGTAATAAGCGGAACAATCAAAGCCTCAACACTCTGTGTACTACCACCGAGTGAAGCAATTTCCATCTTTTCACCAGAGAAAAGTGCTGGAGGCGTAAGATCGAATTTAAAACCAAGTTCATGCAACTTAGTGACAGCCTGAGCTGTAATCAAGTTTGCAAGTTCACTGATTGTAGCCTTCGCCAAATCGTCAAACTGGGTAAGAGTTTCACCGTTCATCTTTGAAGCGATATTGAGCGCTGTCTCAAGCGTCATATCAAAAAGAACACGGCCTTCAACATCGCCAGCAAGACCGACCAACGCAGCCACTCCCATAACCGGCATTGCTGTCGATTTTAAATATAAGTCTCCGCGTTTAACATCGGCACCGCCAAGCACTTCTTTCAAAATCTGATAAGAAGTTTCTACGAACGGGTTAATGTACTCTACTCTCATGGTTTTTACTCCTCATGTATGGTATTTACTGTTTATTATACAATTTAACCGAGCCGGAAGATTTCTCAGCCCAAAGTTTATTGTCTGCAAGCGATTCATTCTGACCAAGCAAGACTATTCCATTACCCTTCAGTTTCTCACCGAAGTCCGCAATAAGAGTATTCTGTGCATTTACAGGCAAGAATGAAACCAAATCCCTAGAGAATATTATGTCACACACCGGCAGTGCATTTGTATTTGCACAGTCATGGTACTCAAACATAATACTATCTTTAATCTCTTTAGTAAACGTTAATTCGCCGTTCGTCTTCTTAGTCAAGAAGGGCGCATACCAATCGCCAGAAAGTTCCTTCGGAACAGAAAGCAAAGGTGCATTTGAAACGCTCAAGAGATCTGTATCGTGGGCATAAATTCTTATCTTAGCCTCTGGATAACGTTTCTTAAGCAGACAAGCCAAAGAATAAGTTTCAGTTCCCTTTCCACAGCCTGGATTCCAGACGACAATCTGTTTAGCCGTGTTATCAGGAAGAATCTTAAAGATTGCATCCGCATAATCTTTTTTCCACCATTCTCCGTTATACTGAGAATAGAAAGGCTTCAAGAACTCATCTGCATCCGCAGGTTGCTGGAATTGAACCTTATCCTTACCGCGAGATTTCTTCCAATCACCATAACGACTTTTAACCCAAGCCTGATTGACAGAAGAAACTGCAAATTTTCTCAACGATAAGAGAGACTCAACAATAAACTTGTAGTCAACTTCCGTTGACGGATCCTTTACAGCTGAAGGAGCCGGAGCATTTTTAGGCGGAGCAGAAACTTTTGGCGGAGCAGAAACCTGAACAGTCGCACGAGCCATCATGCTTTTTGTAGCATCCTCTTCGAGCTGTTTTACATCAGCCTTCGCACCAAAAATACGTTCAACATCAAGCAAAATATAAAGACAGTTATTTGCTTCAATAACACCCTTGATATACTTTACGTTAATGTCTCCGAACAAAGGATGCGGCGGCTGAATGGAAGATTTTTGGATTCCGACAACTTTGTCGATAGCATCCACAACGACACCGAATTTCTGTTCTCCCACACGAACAATAAGCATATTCTCCATGTGGTCTTTTGTTCTCTGAGGAATATCAATATTAAAGAACAAGCGAAGGTCAATAATAGAAATAATCTCACCGCGCAAATTATATACGCCAAGAACGAAGGGCAACGTGTTTGGAACATAAGTAAACTGATTTGCCTTTACAATTTCCACAACCTGCATGATGTCCAAAGCATAATCTTTTCCCGCAAGCGAGAATGTGACCATCTTATAGTCAACCTGAGCAACCTGTTCCTTTCTCTCTCCAGCCGCATCAACAGCCTTAGTAGCATAAGCTCCGAGATTTTCAGCAAGCTGAGCGTTAATATTTTTTGTCTGACTATCTGTATTTTCCATACTCATTCCTTACCTTTCTCCCGGAACGCTTCCAACGCCCCGTGCTTGAATTTCCTGACGCACACCAAGTTCCAACAACTGGGAAACATCGATAATCAAAGAAACGGAACCGTCACCCAAGATGGATGCACCTGCAATCGCAGGAGACTGGGTAAACTGGTCTTTCAACGGCTTAATAACAACATCTTCCTCACCGATAAGAGCGTCAACCATAACACCGATTTTCTTATTCTGTGAGCCTACAATTACAACGAAGCAATAGTCGCCCTCATCTTCCGTCTCGATATTGAAGAGTCTGCTCAAACGCAAAACCGAAATAACTTCGTTGCGGACGTTCAGAACTTCATAATTATCGATTGTATTAATCTCTTCCTTCTTGATACGGACGCTTTCAATAACCGATGCAATAGGAATTGAATAGGTTTCTCCGCCAACGCGAACCAGCAAGCCCTGAATAATAGCGAGTGTAAGAGGCAACTTGATGCTGAATTTAGACCCCTTTCCGTGTTCTGATGTAACAGAAACTGTACCGTTGAGCTTTTCAACCATCGTACGGACTACATCCAAACCTACACCGCGTCCAGAAACGTTCGTGATTTTTTCCGATGTAGAGAATCCGGCCATAAAGATAAGGTTAAAGGCTTCCTGATCCGAGAGAACCTTGTTCGGATGAATAAGTCCCTTATTGATAGCCTTCTGTTTGACGGCATTGACATCGATACCAGCACCATCGTCAACAACATCGATGATAATCATGTTGCCTTCGTTGGCAGCCTTAAGAAGAACAGTTCCCTGCTCGTCCTTTCCGGCGGCCTTACGCTCTTCTGGAGACTCAATACCATGGTCGACAGAGTTACGGACACAGTGCATAATCGGATCCATAAGGTCGTCAACAACAGTCTTATCAAGTTCTGTTTCAGCACCCTCGATAAGGAGCTTTACTTTTTTCCCCAAGTCTTTCTGCAAGTCGCGGACAACACGAGGGAAGCGGTCGAAAATCTGACTGATAGGAACCATGCGGATTTTCATTACGCCTTCCTGCAACTCACCGGCAATGCGACCGAGATTTTGGGTAGAAGAATGAAATTTTGTATTTAAGTCCTTGAAGCGAGCCTCAAAGACATCGAAATAGCTAGACAAGCCACCGAATTCCTGCAAGATATCAGCCTTAATATCCTTGACTGACACCCCGTTCTGAATCTGCTCAAGATACTGTGGCAACTGTTCGAACATCTTGCGCATTTTTTCCTTGAATGAAGAATCCAAAGACTGGAACTGAACCAGCATGTCGGCTTGACGTTGGGCGCTCTGATTAAAAGCTGCCTTTGTAATGACAGTTTCTGAAACCAAATTGAGAAGATTGTCAATACGACGTGAATCCACGCGCAAGATAGAAGACTGCTGTGCATGGCCTGTTGCTGGTGCTGTTTTTTGGGCAGTTTTTGCTGGAGCCGCAGACTTATCCTCTTCTTTTTTTGCTTCCGCAGGAGCGGCGGCAGGTGCAGGAGTCTCAGCAGGGGCAGGACTTGCAGGTGCTGTCTGGGCAACCGGCGCAGGCTCTTCTTTTTGTGGAGCCGGAGCTGGAGTTGGTGCCGCAGGAGCAGGAGCCGCAGGGGCGGGTGCCGGTGCGGCAGCTTGCGGAGCCGGAACACTTTCAGAATCAGCAGCAACAGCATTTGTCAAATCACGGGCATCTACAGAAAGAGTAACATCGTCAAGGAAAGCGACATCCTCAATTTCTTCCTGACTTGAGCTAGATGCGACAAAATAAACTACACTCTTATGAAATTCATCTTCATAAAGGGCGTCAAAATCTGGAGTTGTCTTGAGGACTGTTCCGACAGCCTTAAGGGCCGCAAAAACCTGAATTCCTCCGACAGTATTCATCGGATTGTTTTCATCAAATTCAATGTAAACGCCCCAAAGCTTTTGTCCACCTGTGCAACTCTGCTTTAATTCTACAAGCTCAAATTCATTAAGATCAACCTTAGGTCTCTCCGCAGAAGGAGCCGGACTTGCGGCAGCTGTGGGAGTAGCCGGAGCCGGTTGAGCGGGCGCAGGAGCCGCGGTTTGAGGAGCAGCAGCCTTACCTTTACCATCACCAAAAAACGAACGGAGTCGGCCAGAAATTTCATCAGTGTTTTCACCATAAATTGAGCCTGACTTTCGGGACTCCATCATAGCCTTTATAACATCAAGGGCAGTCAAAAGGACATCGATAACATCCTCTGTAACTTTTACACGATCTGAACGAATTTCATCGAGCAAATCTTCCATCGTGTGTGCAAAAGTAGAAATTTCGGAGAATTCTACTGCGGCAGAATTTCCTTTGAGGGTATGCGCTGCACGGAAAATTTCATCAATAGCGTCATGATTATTCGGGTCATTCTCAATTGCAAGGATATTGCTTTCAAGATTTTCGATCATCATTTCTGCTTCAGAAAAGTAGTCTTTGAGAAGCTCTTCATTGTCCACATCAAGAAAATCACTCATATATCTTATTTTAACCGTTCTTTTTTCTAAGTCAAGGGAAAAATATAAAATCTAATTTAAGAATAACCCTATATTATTTATACAAACCTTAAACTTGGAGTTTTTTAAAGGCTTTTTTCTATATTTAAAGATTGTTCTGATTTTGTCCGATACTTGAAACGACATTGGCTTTAATTTTCTAAATTCCGATTTTTTGATATTTGGAGTTCAAAATGAACAAAAGAAGTTTGATTGCTCTCTCGCTTTTACTAGGCCCTGCTATTTCTATAAATGCCCTCACCGCAAAAGGTTTTTCATCTGATTTTGGACTTTACGGAATCGCCTCCTCTGATTCAACCCAAGACACTTTCTCTCCGGTCGGAGGCCTGATTTCATATTTTGACGGACAATTAAACATCACGAACAACCTGATGGTCCGTGGAGACTTTCAATTTTTGACGGATGGAGACATTATAAAGAAGGATGCTTTCAGCGAAACTGACTCAAAATTCAAAATCAACGGGGCGTCCGCAACATTTCTTTTTAAGTCTGTCGGAGCCTCCCACTTTGTTTCTGCATACGGGGGAATTTTCGAGCCAGTCGGGACTGACTCTTTTTTACAGCGGCAGTTTGGAATCACCGGAGTCCACTCCCTTTTGACCGAATCAAGGATGGGGGAAAATGGTCCTTCTGCATACAGCATCGATGGAAAAGGCGGTTCATATCTCGTAAACTACAATAAGATTCCTCTTGCGGCAGGCCTTTACGTTTACAAAACAGACAAGGAAATCGAAGAAGAAGTCACCACAACTAATGCTACAGGGACAACAACCGTCAAGGAAACCCACGACAGGGACTTGATGAACGTAGACATCAGGCTTGCGACAGCCTTTCGGTACCTGACAATTGATATTCTCGGCGGAGGTGCCGCAATAATAAACACCGAAGACTCAAACGGTGACAAGGTTTTTCTTCTTGTAGACACCCTTTACCTCCACTGTGGGGCTGAAATTCTTTTGGGACCGAGAAGGGGGCCCTCCCTTTTTATCCAGACAGGATTTGACAACTGGAAAGTAAAAAAGGGTGACGGTCATGACTTCGACAAGGACTATCTGTACGCTTTGATTGAGCCAAGGCTCTTTTACAATGATGTAATGCTGACGGGAAGTCTCTTCTTCTTTCCTGATGACACCGCAAAAAAACTAGCTTTCGTAGACAATCAACTGGGGGTAAACGGCTCTCTGTCAACAAAACGACTGCCATTTATAAACAAGGACATAGAGTGTGGACTTCACGTTACGTCTTCAATCAGTAAAAAAAATCTCTACGATTTGAAGGATTTGAAAGACTTTAAAAAAGATTTTGAACTACAAGTGACTCCCTTCTGCAACTTCGGTCTCTTTGACGGAACAGCAAAAACGATGTTTTCAATCAACATGACAAAGGCAAAAAGGGATTCTTTCAAACACGCATTCAAGCTGACACTTGGCTACACGACTAGACTGTAATAGAAAAAACATTAAAAAAGTCCGCCGGAATATTAGGCGGACTTTTTTTTTATTTTAAATCAACTCGCTTGAAAATCTTACAAAGTCAAGGCGGAAAGACGCTTGCAGGCCTCTTCGATGTCGGCGCGGTGACCGAAAGATGAGAAGCGGATAAAGCTCTCACCGGCAGGGCCGAATCCGGAGCCTGGGGTCGTGACGATATTGCACTTGTCAAGAATCAGGTCGAAGACTTCCCAGCTTTTGCGGCCGGGGAATTTCGCCCAGACGTAGGGGCCGTTTCCAGTGAAGTAGACCTCTACACCGGCCTTTTTGAATTCACCGCCGCGCAAAGTTTCGCTGATGATTCTGCCGTTCTCAAGGTAGTAGTCGACAGCCTCCTTCATGTCCTTCAAGCCCTGCTCATCCAAGGCGGCAAGTCCTCCGGCCTGGGCGATATTTGAGGCCCCGTTGAAAAGGGTTGTGTTTACGCGGTTCCAGTCCTTGTTGACAAGACTTCCGTCAGCAAATTTCAAATCATTCGGAACGACTGACCAGCCAAGGCGGACTCCGGTGAATCCAGCGGGCTTTGAGAATGAATTGACCTCAATCGCGCAAGTGCGGGAGCCGGGAATCTCGAAAATAGTCTTGGGCAATTTCTCGTCGCGGATAAAGGCGAAATAAGCGGCATCGTAGACGATTATGCAGCCGTGCGCATTGGCAAAATCAACGAGTTTTGTAAGCTCCTCGCGTGTTGAGGCGGCTCCGGTCGGATTGTTTGGTGAGCAGAAGTAAATCACCGTGTTGTCCTCGATTTTTGAGAGGTCGGGGAAGAAATTGTTCTCAGGAATACAGGGAAGATAAGTCACTCCCTCATAGCCTGTTCCGTCAGCCTTGGCGGAAGAAGCGGCTCCAGTGACCACAGAACCGTCAACATAAACCGGGTAAGCCGGATCCTGAACGGCGATTTTCACATGGGAGCCGAACAAGGTCTGGATACGGGCGATGTCGCATTTTGCGCCGTCTGAGACAAAAACCTCGCTCTCATCCGCCATACCTTTATAGAAGGTTTCGGCGATTTTTTTGCGGAGGTCAGAATTTCCCTGCTCGTCCCCGTAGCCGGAATAGCCGGCGGCAGTCGCAAGGCCGAGGGCATAGTCAGACATGGCTTTCGCGATATGCTTTGAGAGGGGTTCTGTCGTGTTTCCGATTCCGAGACTGATTATCCTTGCGTCCGGATGGGAGGCCGCATACTCACGGCGGCGGCGGGCAATCTCCGGGAAAAGGTACCCGGCTGTCAAATTGGCGAATCCTGTGTTTCTTGTAATCATAGGCTAATTTTACTGAAAACACAGGCTTGTTTTCAAGTGATTTTTTTAACAGGACTTAATTATGGCAGCGTGACTGTAAATTCAGCCCACTCGCCTTCCTTGCTGTCAACAGAAATCGTCCCGTGGTGATTTTTGACGATTGACTGGGCTATTGAAAGTCCGAGGCCGTAGCCGCCTGTCTGTCTTGCGCGCGAATAATCTGACCGGTAGAAGCGCAGGAAGATTTTCTCCAAATCATCACGTGAGATTCCCCGTCCGGAATTCCAAACCTTTACGACATGCCTGTCGCGGTCAAGGTAGGCCGACACACGGATTACGGCATCCTTTTCAGAATTTTTAATTGCGTTGTCCACGAGAATAGAGACGACCTGCTCAATCTGCTGACGGTCTCCGGTGCAAAGCATTCCGGTCTGGATGTCAGTCTCAAGTTTCTTGCCATCTTCAAATATCACGCTTTCAAAAGGAAGGGCTGCTGCGTTTACTGATGCCGTAAAATCAAAATCTTCGATGTGCATAATTACCCTCTCCGCGTCATCGCGGGCAAGGTAGAGTAGGTCCTTTACAAGACGGCTCATGCGGTCATTTCCATCCTTTATATAAGTCAGCCACCGGTTTTCACCGATTTCAGAGGAAAGGACATCAACATTGGCACCGATTACGGCAATCGGAGTCTTCAGCTCATGTCCTGCATCGGCGACAAAGCGTTTTTGCCTCTCAAAAGCCTCCTGAACAGGCATAACGATTTTTCCAGAAAAGAACCATGAGCATAGGAAGGCAACGGCAATGCTAATCAAAAGAATCGCACCGGAATACAAAAAAAGCCTGTGAATGACATCAAGTTCTCCATTCATGTTCAAAATGCAAACCAGGCGGGCAGCCCCCTGATACTCATGAAGATAGAACATAGACTCCCGGTAGATTCCAGTTTTATTGCCGGTCGCTAGAATTTCAGACACAAGTTTTTCAATTTCCAGCATCGAGTAATTTATCGGAAAATCTCGGATAACTTTTTGAACGACTCCGTTTTCACCTATTACGACCGAAAAATAATTTCTGAAATTTTTTGAGTCAAAATGAATTTCAAAGGGCATGGGATTTTCGGCCTCGAAGTTTGGATAGTCGCCCTTGTTCATGGGGCTTACATGATAGCCGCCTTCCTTTAGCTCCATCGGACGAGGCAGATGTCCGTCGTTATCAGCGATAAGCTCCAAAAAATTTCTGGCCTTGACGTATTCAAAGCGGGCAAGTGAAAAATTTAAAATTATCAGAATAAATGCGAGCACGGAAAACAGGACTGCAATAATTGCAATCATAATCCGTGTTCGTAGTCGGTTGATAACGTCCATACGGGGCTACCGGGTTTCGTCTTCCAATGAATAGCCGATTCCACGGGCAGTACGGATTCTCACATGAACGTGAAGGTTCTCAATCTTTTTGCGGATAAATGAAATGTAGACTTCTACATTGTTGTACTCAGCGTTTGAGTCGCCGCCCCAGATTTTTTCGATGATGCGCTCCTTGACGATAATCTGGTGGGGATTTTCAAAGAGGAGGTCGAGAATCTGGTATTCTTTTAGAGAAAGTTTTACGGCAAGACCGCTTGCTGACTGAAGCTCGCAGTTTTTCTTGCTCAACGTGAGGTCTCCAAAAGTGCGGTCGTCCTCGCGAATGTCACCCTTGCGGCGGGTAAGGGCACGGACACGTGCAAGAAGCTCGTCTGTTGAGAAGGGCTTTGTCATGTAGTCATCTGCGCCGAGGTCAAGGCCGTTAACCTTGTCTGAGATTTCGTCCTTGGCAGTGAGAAGAAGTACCGGAACATTGTTGTGTTCTTCGCGGAGTTTTTTAAGAAGCGAAAGGCCGTCAATTCCGGGAATCATTATGTCGAGTACGATTGCGTCGTAAATGCCAGACTGTGCATACTCGAGACCATCGGTACCGTTCAATACAGCGTCAACGCCGATACGGTTTTTCTTAAAAATTTCAACGAGAGCCTGAGAAAGGCGTTCTTCGTCTTCAACAAGTAATATTCTCATAATACTATTATACACCCTGTTAAGAAAAAATTCTTAAATTTATATAGATATTACCTTAAATAACGCGGTTTTATTTAAAAAATCATCAAGAATCGGTTAAAAGTATAAAAAGGTTGGACTTTCTGAATTTTATTTTAAAAGAAGACTGGCGGGAATTTGAAAATGAATTGCGCAAGGGCTGGAGCCATGCCGGAGGCAGCCACCGCAGCTTGAGCAGAGCGAAAGCGAGGAGGCCGCGCGTTAGCAAGTGGCGGAAGGCCGTGGGGCAAAAAAAGTTTGCGCCCGAAAAAAAATGACTTGACTTTAATTATACTTCAGTTTATGTTGTATTTATGAAGTTTTTATCACTACTAGCACTAACCTTCTCCTCAAGAGCCGAAGCTTAAGGTAAGTGGTGTAAAAATTCTTTTAAAGAGTACACAATGAGACCTGTTGCTTTGGCGGCGGGTCTTTTTTTTTATTTAAAAGGAGCGAAAATTTATGAAAGCACACATGGACGCAAGCAAGTACAAGCCGATTGCAGACATCCCCCTGACAAACCGCAAGTGGCCGGCCGCGAAAATCACGAAAGCCCCGGTCTGGTGTTCGGTCGACCTCCGCGATGGAAATCAGGCCTTAATCGACCCGATGGGAATCGAGACAAAGCTGGCATTTTTTGACCTCCTTGTGAAAATCGGTTTTAAAGAGCTTGAAATCGGTTTTCCGTCAGCATCCGACACCGAGTATGAGTTCTGCCGCCGCTTGATTGAAGAAAATAGGATTCCTGAGGACGTTACGATTCAGGTTCTCTGCCAGGCCCGCGAAAAGCTGGTCAAAAAGACAATGGAGGCAATCAAGGGGGCGCCCGGAGTAATCTTCCATATATACAACTCGACTTCTCCGGCACAGAGAAAATACACTTTCGGAAAATCCAAGGAAGAAATCATAAAAATCGCGGTTGACGGCGTGAAATGCATCCAGGACTGCATGAAGGACTTGAGCGAGGACGAGAGAAAGAAAATCCGCCTTGAGTATTCGCCAGAGAGCTTTTCAATGACCGAGATTGACTATGCGGTTGAGATTTGCGAGGCGGTGAAAAACCAGTGGGGCTGCTCGCCCGACAATAAAATTATCCTGAACCTGCCGACAACGGTTGAATGCGCGACTCCAAACGTCTACGCTGACCAGATTGAGTATTTCGCAAGCCATATAACAAACCGGGACTCCGTGATTATCTCGACCCACTGCCACAATGACCGGGGAACGGGAGTCGCCTCCTGCGAGCTTGGTCTTATGGCCGGGGCTGACAGGGTTGAGGGCTGTCTTTTCGGAAACGGTGAGCGAACTGGAAACCTCGACATCGTTACCGTCGCATTGAACATGTTCAGCCAGGGAGTTGACCCGGAGCTTGACTTCCACAACCTGCCTGACCTTGCGGACGCATATATGGAATTCACCAAGATGGAGATTTTCCCCCGCACCCCTTACGCGGGAGGACTGGCCTACACTGCCCTCTCAGGCGGACACCAGGACGCAATCGCCAAGGGATTTGCCGCCCGCTCCAAAATGGACAAAAACGCAGTCTGGGACGTTCCATACCTGCTGATTGACCCCCACGACATAGGCCGCAAATACGAGGGAATCATCAGAATCAACTCACAGTCAGGAAAAGGCGGAGCTTCATTTATCCTTGAGCACAACTACGGTTACGCGATTCCGAAGACCATGCAGCCTGCCATCGGGGATTTGGTCAAGGCAGCCTCAGACAAGGCCCAGCGAGAGCTTAAAACCGATGAGATTTTGGACCTGTTCAAATCTCAGTGGCTGGGCAAAAAATCACCGCTTGCAATCATCGATTTGGCGGAGACCCACTTGGAGGGAGGCTCCAAACCCAACGAGAACGTCGCCTGCCGCGGCGTAATCAGCTGGAACGGGGAGAAGATTTCTATCGGAGGAAAGGGAAACGGTCCTTTGGATTCATTCTGCTCAGCCTTAAAGGCGACTCCGGCTCCCAAATTCTCAATCACAGCCTTCCACGAGCATTCCGTCGGTCAGGGAAACGACACGTCTGCCGTGGCATACGTCCAGATTGAAAAAGATGGCGGAGAGATGGTCTGGGGTGTAGGCCAGTCATCGAACGTTGGCAGGGCAGGTATTGACGCGGTTGTCTCCGCGCTGAACCAGTAAGTCTATTTAAGATAAAAAAAACGGTGGTTTCGACAAGCTCAACCACCGTTTTTTTTTGTTTTTGCTTTTATTTTATTTTTCTTGTGAAGGCATCTTTGAATCCGAACGCTTTGAAACGCTCAAGGACTGTTCCGTACTCGTCTCCTGAAAGGGGGCCGACCATAACCTGCTTTGCGGAGCCGGACTTGTTTGGAACGACTGCCATCGGATATTTTTCCGCATAGCGGCTTAAAACCTGGGAGATATTCTCATCGTCCTTAAGGCTTGCAATCTGCACATAATAGGAGGATCTTTTAAGGTCATCGAGAGAGGCGACCGTAAAATCCTCGACCTTGAAAGAGCCGCTTGAAGGCAGGGCGACGATTTCCTTTGCTGGGGCTGCCGTTGTTACGACAGGAGCTTCCACGACAGTTTTTGCGGCGACAACCTCTTCCTCAACTACGGGAGAGTCTTCCGCAGGAGGATTTGGCTGGGCGGGTATCAAAGAAATAGCCTGATAGCCATCTGATGAAGCTGGCTCCTCTTCTGCAATGGCAGGAGTTTCCTCAACAAAGGCCTCGTGTTCCTCCGTCACCTCAGCGGGAATTTCTGCGACAAAGGAGTCAGACTCAGCTTCTGCCGGAGTTTTTGCAAGGGGGACCAAGTTTTCCGTAGATGGAATCTCTACAATTTTTTCCTCAGAAGATTCCTCTGCAAACGGGGCTTGGGTAACTTCGATTTCAGACTCCTCAGCGGCGGGGAATTCCTCAGCGGAACTTTCAGCAATTGCAGGACTTTCTTCTACCAAAGGCTCGGCAGGCCCTGGAGCTTCGATGGCAACTTCTTCGCCTGGCTGGGGAATTTCAACGATTTTTTCGAGGACTGGCTCTTCTTCCAGACTTTCATCAATGGGAGCCTTTGCAAGAGCCTCTGTATTTTCCTCAGCGGGAATATTCATAAGGGCTTGCTCTACCTCTGGTTCTTTTTTATCATTTTCGGTTGAGACAACTGATGATGCGACAGCGAGTCCAACAGGTTCAGGCTCTGTTTCCGCAGCGGCAAGCGCCCCCTCATCAATTGAAAAATCTTCCGCCGGATTTTGACTAGGTGCGTCAATGGCAACCTCTTCAGCAGGATTTTCCGCAAGAGCGGCTCTTTCTTCTACAGGAGCTTCCTCGGCAGGGCTTTCCACTGGGGCAGGCTCAGCTTTTGCTAATGAAGACTCTGAAGGAATGGCGGAAATATCAGAAATCTCGTCCTGTTCCCCGCCCTCAGCGACAATCGCAGTTCCAGAAACTGACTCGTCAAGAGAACCTGTACGCTTTGTGATTTTTACCTGGGCATTTGTGTCTTTTGTGATGTCAAGCTGGTCAGCGGCTTCAGGCGAAAGGAGAATTGCAACACCTTCGCTTGCATCAATGGAGCCAAGAACTAAAACAGAAACTGTCGTACCTGTCGCAGGATTAGTAACAGCAACTGAATCACCTGGCAAATATCCAACAGTTCTGGCAAAAAGCCCCTTGGGCATATCACCCGTTTCGGCAACCAAGGCTCTTCCGTCCAGAGAAGGACGTGCAGCTGCAAAGACTGTGGCAGCTGTCACAAGAGTCGCAAAAAAAACGAAAAATTTCTTCATATATTCCCCCAACCGCATATTTTACTTTTGTTTTTTTAATCCGGCATTCAACTGACTGGCAACAAGACTTGCGAATTCAGAAATGCCACTCTCGTTATTGTTATTTTGGTCAACCTTTGGCGGTTTTCCGGAACCGGAAGAAATCTCCTTCCCAGAAGCCACCGAATAGTTAGTCCAAGACACCTTTTTGATATTTGAAAGAAGCAAGGCCTCAGGGTTCGTAAGGTCTTCCGCTTCGTTAAAATCAACTTGGACCCGGCAAAGGATGTCCATTCCCCCGTCAGAATTTTCCTGCAAGGACCGGTGCAACTCATCGGCGTCTTTTTTATCTGAAGAGCTGATGTAAACCGGAGAATTTGTGACTATATGACCGTTTTCAAAAAAGAAATCGATTATTGACTGCTCAAAAAGATAAGAGGCCGCGCAGACTTTTTCTGGCTGAGCCGGATTATTTTGGATTATCTGGATTGCGATAGAGCCTGCGAAGACCCCGTGGATGGCAAAAAAAGAAGCCAAAAGGCAGATGATTTTTTTCATTATCCCGCTCCCGAAAAAAATTAGGAAAACCGAATTTTACGGTCTCTCTTTTTATTTATCGGATTTTGAGCGGAATAATTTAGAAATTTAATGCTGTCAAAAAATTACTTTTTAAAAGCCCCTTTATATGAACAACGGATTGCAATCGCATGGAAAGAGAGTCCTTTCACATTCTTTTTGACAAGGTAGCTGTCAGACTGCTGAAAAAGAGGGATTACAGCCGCTTCCTGCATGATAAATTTTTCAGCAGTTTTGAGGGCAACCCACCTCTCTGAAGGCATTCTGGCATAATCCCCAGAGGTACATGCTTTTATTATCGAGTCATAGGCGACATCCGACCAACGGCCGTAATTGTTTGGATTGTTCGTCTCCCACAGGCCTAGATAAGTCATCGGGTCGGCATAGTCAGGTCCCCAGCGGGTGATTCCCATCTGGTAGAGACCAGCATCCAAAAGGGTGTTGCGATTTTTCTTCGTTTCTACATGAATTTTAATCTTGAGTCCTTTTAGATTTTCTTCAAGCTGCCTTTTTATAGTTTCTGCAATTTTCTGCTGGAGGGGGGCTTCTTCAACCAAAAGCTCAAGTTCAAATTCATTTTTTCCCAACTCTTTCTTGGCCAAATCAAAAAATTCCAGTCCTCTGGCGGGCTTGTAGCTACAATATTCATGGAATTCAGTCTTGCGAAGAGAAAAATCCTTGCCCTTTTCATTAAAAACGACTTGTGACGGAACAAGAGAATAACAGGCCAAAGAACCGTCCTTTAGAATATCCTCAACGATTTTTTGCCGGTTGATTGCAAAAGTTATAGCCCGGCGAAAATTTCTATTTTGCAACTCTGGAACATTTTTTATCATCAGGCTGATGTAGCAGAGTTTGCCAGCCCCGAAAGACAAGAATTCATCCTCACTTTTGAGGGCAGCAACCTGAACACCGGAAAGCTTTATCACGTCAAGCTCGTCATTACAATAGGAAAGATGGGCTTTTTCAGGATCCGTGTAGACTTTATAATTCAGCCCATCCAATTTGATTTTTTCCGCATCGTAATAATATGGATTCTTTCTAAGCGAATATGACAAAGAGCCGGGCTTAAATTCCGTAATTTGAAAAGCCCCGTTTGAAAGAACAGAATCCGCACTTGTGGCATAAGAGTCTCCGCATTTTTTTGCAAAAGTCCTGTTGACCGGATAAAAAATCGGGAAGTACAAAAGGTCGTCAAAAAAAGCGACTGGGACTTCAAGGGTGACTTCAAGCGTTTTTTCGCCAAGGGCACGGACTCCAAGCTCTTCGACAGGAAGGAGACCTGAAACTATCTTCGAGGCGTTTTTAATCTGGCCGATGTCGCTGAGCATAAAGGCATAGACGGAAGCGGTCTTTGGGTCGATAGCCCGCTGCCAGCCGTAAACAAAATCGTCAGCGGTCACCGGGTCGCCATTAGACCAGTTGGCATCGTCCCTAAGTTCAAAAGTATAGACAAGACCATCCTTGCTGACCTTCTCATTTTTGCAGATTGCGTTTACCGTTGCCCCATCATCATCCATCTGCTTCAATCCGTCAGTAAAATTCGCAATAAATTCAAAAGTCGTGATGTCTATTGTCTGGGTCGGATCCAGGGTCATGACTTCGGACTCAATCATGACATTCAAAATTCCACCAGGCTTTTTGGAATCAGTGCAGGCTGTAAAAAAAATCAGAAGAATTGACAAGAAAACGACAAGGAACCTATTCATTTTTGCCTCGCAAAAAAAATCATATTTTATTTTGATTTTAATATGAAAAAATCTGACTGCAAATGAAAAAAAAATCCCCGGCCAGTTGACCGAGGACTTTCCAAAATTACAGACTATTTAGAGTAGTACTCAACGACCATGTTGTCGTTAATCTGTACAGGGATTTCTGAGCGTTCGGGCAAGCGTGAGAGTTTGCCAGAGAAGTTAGCCTCATCGCGCTCGATGTAGTCCAACTTGAGTTTTGAGTCAGAAAGCCAGTTGTTCTTAATCTGCTCGTTTTTGCGAGATTTCTCAACCAAAGAAATTGTCTGTCCGACTTTCACGGCGAATGACGGAATGTTTACCTTTTTGCCGTCAACTTCGATGTGGCGGTGGCTTACCAGCTGGCGAGCCATGCGGATTGAATTTGCGAATCCGAGGCGGTATACCATGTTGTCCAAGCGGGTCTCAAGCAACTGAAGAAGAACTTCACCTGTTTTGCCCTCTTTTTTAGAGGCGCTCTCAAAGTAGCGGCGAAGCTGCTTTTCCATAATTCCGTAGTAAGCGCGAACCTTCTGTTTTTCGATAAGGTGCTGACCGTAGTCAGAAAGTTTCTTTGTTCTTTTGAACGCGGGTGCGCCAGCGCGATCCATAGCTTTGGGATCACCGCAAACGTTGACACCGAGTCTCCTGCATACTCTAAAGCGGGGGCTTCTGTTTGTAGCCATTTTTTGCTCCTAGAAATAATTTTTTGTGTAAGGGAATATATCATTTTGCGTGATTCGTTTCAAGTCTTTTCTTTTAGCTTTCATGATGTTATAATTTTACGGATAAAAAAGGGGATAATTGAAAATGATGCAAAGGGCAGAGTCACGTCTTTACATCATCGGTGCCGGTTTCGCCGGTCAGATGATTGCGGAGGACTTGAAGCGCAAAAAGATTTTCGGAACAGTCGCGGCATTTTTAGACGATGACAAAAAGCTGATCGGCACGGAAATCGATGGCGTTCCTGTGTTGGGACCGATTGAGGCGGCGGCAAAACTCATCCGCTGCGATGCGACAGACGAGGCCATAATAGCGATTCCGTCAGCCTCCCCGCAAAAAATCCGTGAAATCTATTCTATATTGAAGTCAACAGGTTTCCTCCATATAAGGATTCTTCCGTCTGTAAGCCAGATTGTCGAGGGAAAGGCTCATTTTGTCCAAACCCGCGAAATCGACCCCTTAGACATCCTTGGCCGCGCCCCTGTGATTATTCAGCTGACAGAAAGCCTGAAATATCTTCGCGGAAAGAGGGTTTTGATTACCGGCGCGGGAGGCTCCATTGGAAGCGAGCTTGCCCGCCAGCTGCTTTCAGGCGGGGCTGAGAGGCTCTACCTTTTCGGCCATGGGGAAAACTCAATAGTAAGCATTTACCGGGAGCTGAACGTCCTGCAAAACGAGGGAGTCGGCGAAAAGGCTTCCGTTGTTCCGATTATCGGGGACATGAAGGACCGGGCCTATATGGACTATATCATAAGGCAGACAAGGGCTGACGTGATTTTCCACTGCGCGGCCTACAAGCACGTTCCAATGATGGAAGAAAATCCTGTGGCGGCGATTGAGAACAACGTCTTCGGCACAAAAAATCTTTTGGACGCATGTCTCAAGCACGGAGTCCAGCGTTTTGTGCTGATTTCCACGGACAAGGCAGTAAATCCTGTCTCGGTCTACGGGGCAAGCAAAATGCTCTCTGAAAAACTTGTCTTGCAGGCGGCGAAAAAAGCCTCAGCCGGGCAGGACTTTATGTTCGTCAGGTTCGGGAACGTCCTAGGCTCCAGAGGCTCCATTCTGCCGATTTTCATGAACCAGATTAAAAACGGCGGTCCTGTCACGGTGACTGACCCGAAAATGGAGAGATTTTTCATGACAATTCCCGAGGCCTGCTCACTGGTCTTGAAGACTGGCGGAGTCGGCGAGAACGGACGCTCATACCTTTTGGACATGGGAGAGCCGGTGAAAATCATCGATTTGGCTGAGCAGATTATAAAATTCTCAGGTCTGGAGCCAGGAAAGGACATACAGATTAAGATAATCGGTCCGCGAGAAGGTGAGCGGCTTGTGGAGCCGTTATGGCTTGAGGAGGAAAATCCCCAGCCGACGAAATATGAGAAAATCATGCAGCTCAAAAATCTTGAGATGGACGATGAGATTTTGGACGACCTGCTTGAAAAACTCTCTCCGGTCTGCCTGCCACCGAAAAACGATGAGGACGCTGACCTCTACCGCGACAAAAAGGAGCTTATCTCGCTTTTACGAGACGCAGTTCCCTCTCTCGATGCCTTTTACGAGGAGACAAAGGACGTGAGAATCGACCGCGAGACAAACCTTACGAAAGTCACCCTGTAAAAGTAAAAAGACAAAAAAGAAGGAAAAAACAATGGCAGAAAATAAAGAGGAAAAATCAGAAAATAAAATTCTAGTTCCATTTTTCAAACCCCAGATTGGCGAGGAAGAAAAAAAGGCCGTCATGGAAGTCATGTCATCGGGCTGGCTTACGACCGGCAAAGTGACCAAGGCTTTTGAGGATGAATTCGCAGCCTTCACCGGTGCAAGATTCGCGCTTGCCGTGAACTCAAACACTTCCGGCATGATTTTGGCGATGGAAGCCTGCGGGGTCAAGGCGGGAAAGGCCGTAATCACGACCCCATACACATTCGTCTCCACCGCAGCCTGCGCCCGACATTTGGGGGCTGACGTTTATTTTGCCGACATCGAAAAGGATTCATACTCAATCGACCCGGATAAAATCGAGGAAATCCTTAAAAATAACTCGGAAAAAATCGCGGCGATTGTCCCGGTCCATATAGCAGGAAACGTCTGCGATATGGAGAAAATCTGCGCCCTTGCAAAAAAATATTCGACTCCGAATCACAAAATCTACGTGATTGAGGATGCGGCCCACTCTTTTCCGGCAAGGACGAAATCAGGAATGGCGGGAACCTTGGGGGATGCGGGAGTCTTCTCTTTTTATGCGACCAAAACGATTACGACCGGAGAAGGCGGCATGGTCACAACAGGCGATGAGTCTCTTGCCAAACGGATGGGCGTAATGCGCCTGCACGGAATGAACAGGTCAGCCTGGGACCGCTACACTTCCCCGAAGGCCTCATGGGAATACGACATAATCGACTGCGGTTTCAAGTGCAACCTGCCGGACGTATTGAGCGCAATCGGCCGGCAGCAGCTGAAAAAGGCGGACGGATTTTTAAAAAGCCGGACAAAAACAGCACAGCGGTATAACGAGGCATTCAAGGACTGCGACTTTCTGACTCTTCCGCCAAATCAGGATGGAAACGCATGGCACCTTTACTTGATCCGAATAAATCCTGAAAAACTCGACTGCTCACGCGATGAGTTCGCGAAGGAACTGCAGAATCGTGGACTTGGAATCTCCATGCATTTTATCGCGCTATTTAAATTCTCCTACTGGAAAAAACTCTATCCAGACTTCACGGCAGAGAATTACCCCAACGCAGCCGACCACACAGAGAGAACAATCACCCTCCCCTTCTATCCAGGAATGACAAGAGATGAAGAGGAGACCGTAATCAGAATCGTCAAGGAATGCGGAGCCGCCCACCATGTCTGAAAAAGAGAGCAAAACGGAAGTAATGAGCGAAGAAAAAGAGTCCCCAAAGAAAAAACGGACTGTGGCAAAAGAAAGAGCAACAAAAAGCCGCAAGAGTCCGCAAAATTCAAGACTCCTTTTCTCAAATGAATTTTATTCAGACCTGACTTCCGATGAGACTCTTTACTGCGCCCTAGTGAGAAATTCCTTCTCAAAGGGAATCATCACGGACGTTACGATTCCAGATTTGCCTGAGGGCTACCACTTTTACTCGACCGCTGACATTCCGGGCAAAAATCAATTTGACACTCTTGGAACCAAAATTCCGGTCTTTTATTCTGGAAAAATCCGCTACAAGGGAGAGCCGCTTGGGATTCTTGCAGGCCCTGACTATGAGGAAGTCCAGGAACTTGCGAAAAAGGCGAAAATCACACTAGACGGGACAGAGCTTTTATCCGCGGCAAAAAAATTCGAGGATAGCCCCTCCCTTCACATAGAGGGCTTTAAAAGAGAAGAGAATCAGAGTCCATCCGAAAATCAAGAAAGGGTGGCAAATCCTGACACAAGCAAAGTCCTGCGTTTTGAGCGAAAAATTGAGTCGGGACTTAGTGGCGAAGACTTTGAAAAATGCTTTGACCTGGCCACAATCGAAGGAAAATGGAAGAGCGGCCTTCATATCCACTGCGCAAGCGAAACAGCAGGAGCCTTTTCTTTTGTAAAGAACGGCATTCTCCACGTCATGACACCCAGCCGCTGGATAAAAAATCTGCGGACAGCCCTTTCAAGCGTGACAAAATTTCCGCCTGAAAAAATCGTAATCACAAGGACAAAAACATCCGCCGCAAAACCAAATCTTTGGAAAAGTACGGCTCTCGCCTGTCAGGCGGCGGTCGCGGCGGTAAATTCAGGAAAAGCCGTAAAACTCGTCTTGACCCGCGAGGAAGAAGAGACTTTTATAGAAAATCCCCTTTCCGTTGAATTTTTTTATAAAACAGCTGTCTGGCCTGACGGAAGAATCGAGGCCGCAGATGTGGACATCAGTCTGGATGTAGGGGCGGAAAATCCTTTCGCGGAGGAAATCATAAACAGACTCTGCATTTCCTGCCTCGGCCCTTACGCGATTCCCAACGTGCGGATAAGGGCAAGGGCGTATTCGTCTGACTCCGTGCCGTCATCGCTAAAAATCGAGGCCGCAGACTATCAGGCCTCCTACGCAATTGAAAACCAGATGGAAAAAATCGCTGACTCAATCGGAGTCGACCCCCTTTCCTTGAGGGTAACGAACGCGGGAACAAAAACGACATTGAGCCGGCAAAAAGTAAAATTCGCCCCGTCACACGTTTTTGAGACCCTCAACGCCGTCTGCGTAAAATCCGACTTTTTGCGGAAATACACGACTTACCGCATGAACAAGGAAAACGAGTACCTCCGCGACAACATCTCCCCCTTTGCCCCGCCCCTGAGGGGAATTTCCCTTGTCTCGGCAGCAGCCGGCTCTTTTTTCTACGGAACGATTTTTTCTATAAAAGACGTTTTTATGGAAGTCGCCACACAAAAAGACGGCAGTTTGAAAATCAACAGTATCCCCCCGTCACCAGTGATTCAAAAAATCTGGACAAAAATCGCCGCATCAATTCTTGGGCTGGACGAGGGCAAAATCACATTCGCCTCGGAATTTGCGGAAGACCCGGAAGGGCCTGAGAATATTTCCTCGAACGTGGCCCTGAACACAATGCTACTGAAAAAATGCTGCGAAACCTTAAAACGCAAAAAGGTCGCTTCCGGTCAATGCGTCAGCGTGAAAAAAGGACTTTCCCCGGCGCAGAAAAAACTCTGGAACAAGGAAGATTTTTCAGGCACCCCCTTTTACTCAACGTCGTTCGCCTCTATGGTCTTAGAGCTTTCCTACAATCCGGCGACTTACCACGAGACGGTCAACGGGATTTGGATTGTGGTTGACGGGGGCCGGCTTCTTGACAGCAAAACAGCCGAGTCTTCGATAAAAAAATCAATCCGTCAGGCTCTGTCATCCCTGGTGGAAAATTCCGATGTACCATGCAAAAACATCACGGTTCAGTTCGTCCAGTCTGAAGACGAACCTAAGCAAATCGGGGAAATAGCCCTGTCACTGCTTCCTGCTGCCTACACAGCTGCCCTCTCCCAGGCTTTGGCCTCGACAGTCTCAACCCTGCCGCTTAAAAACGACTCCCTGTTTAAAATCAGCGAGGAAGAGGCGGAGCGAGAAAAGGTCGAGTTCGAGGAGCAGATTCTTCTGGAAAAAGTTAAGGATGAGAAAAAGGACGAAAAAGATGCTTCTCCTGACGAAGACAAAAAGTCCGAAGCCCTGTCTCAAAACTCCACTCCGGAGGAAGACGAAATCACGGACATCATTGAAGAAATCCAGAATTCTGGAGGCGAAATTTGAAAATTCCCCTGACTTTGAACGGTGAAAAAATCATTTTGGACTGCAAGGCCGATGAGCCGCTGATTGAAATCTTGCGCAAGCGGGGACTTTTTTCCGTAAAAAACGGCTGCGGTAAGGGAATTTGTGGCTCCTGCACTGTTTTATTGGACGGAAAAGCGGTTTCCTCCTGCAAAATCCCGGTCGGAATAGTCCGGGACTCAAAGATTGAGACATTGGAGCATTTCGAAAAAAATCCAGCATACGATGACATAATCAGTGGCTTTAACAAGGCCGGAATCAGCCTCTGCGGTTTCTGCAACGCCGCGAGGATTTTGCTGACCCACGATTTAATCAGCCACGTCTACAGACCGACAAAAGACCAGCTAGACCACGTTGCCGCATCAGTAAAATGCTCCTGCACAGAAAAAGGAATCTTTGAGAACGGAATTTTGTATGCAGTGGCAAACAAACATTCGCGCGAAGGGAGAAAATAATGTCGTCAATACTGTATGCGAAAAATCTTCAGGATGTCTTCTACCAGATTAAGACAGTCCAAGGTCTGCAAATCACGGGCGGCTGCACGAGCGTAAACCCTCTGCCTCCAAAATTCTTGTCAATCCGAAATGTCGCGGAACTGAAAGCAATCGACAAGCACGAGCGGTATTTTGACTTCGGACCGGCAGTAACGATTGACGAATTAGAGGCAATCGGGGAAAAACTCCCGCCGGTTCTCTCTCAGGCCGTAAAATCAGTGGGAAACGCCCGCATAAAAAACATGGGGACTTTGGGCGGAAACATCTGCCAGCCGGAAGTAAAAGGAACCCTCTATGCCCCCCTTTTAGCTCTCGACGCAAAACTTGAATACAAAAATGAATTTGAAAGTGTTTTTATTCCGCTGACAAAAGTGGAAACAGCTCCAAAAGATTCAGTTCTGACAAAAATCAGAGTTCCGATTCAAAACTGGGAAGTCGAAGACTTCAAGAGGGTCGGCCCATACAGGACCCTCACGGAGGATTCCGCCTCATTCGCTTTTTTGGCTGACACGCAGTCGGGAATTCTTACGACAATCAGAATTGCATTCGCAGGCTCTGTCTTTTTCAGAAGCCTGGAAGCGGAAAATGCCCTGCTCGGTTCTAGACTGCCATTGCATTCCGTCACGATTTTGCAAATTTTGGAAAAGGCGGCAGACCAGTTTGACCTAGCGGCAAAAGACAGGGAGCTGAATCCTGTCCTACGGAACCGATTTTTGAACCTGCTGAAATACTCCCTTGAGCAGTTAACTTAAAAAAAAATTGACTTTTTATAATTTCGTGCTAGGCTTGTAAAAGACAGTTTAAACAAATTGTTAGAAAAGCTGTCTTTTGGAGGTCTTTATGAAAAAACTACTTGCAGCCGGCTCGATTTTGCTGACTCTCGGAATTTTGGCTGGATGTTCAAAAAAAGAAACTGTTCAACTTTCGCCTGTCGACAAAATCATTGCCGAAGCTCAGGGGATGAGCCTTGAGGAATTGGCGAAAAAGGCCATCGAGGAATCAAAAGGAGCGACTTTCTACGGAGTCGGAAACTCTTCCCGCGGAAAATCAGCCCTTCCCCTCTTCATCGACTACTTGAAGTCAATTGACCCCAGCTACACGCTGAACTTTGAATGGCAGCAGCCTAAAAACAACAAGATTTTCGACCAGCTGACCGCAGACGCCCAGAAAGAGACAGGCACTTTCGCCATGACCCTTATCCAGGACGGAAACCAGATTCAGACAAAAATGGTCGACACAAATATCCTGAAACGCTTCGTCCCAAAAGAATGGGCTGAGGCAAACGGAACAACAGCCGAAAAATTCACAGAATTCCTTCCATTGCAGACTTTGAACAAGGTTTTCATGTTCAACTCAACTGGAAGCAAAAAATACGCTAACTGCTGGGATTTCGTCGCGGAAGGCCAGCACTCACTCTACATGGACATCGACTCAGAGCTTGTCGGAAAGAACTTCCTCTACATGCTCACAAAAGACGAATACGCCAACTGGCTCAAGGATGCCTATGACAAGCTCGATGCGGGAACAAAAGCCTACGTTGACAAATTTGTGAACGCAGTCGCAAATGACGCAAAAGACTTCGGTCTCGGAGCAAACGGAAAATACGCCCTCGCATGGATTAAAATGTGGGTTGAGTCATACTCAGCGCAGACTGACGACGGCCCGATCTGCAACACACTCGTCTCAAAGTCAGCGAAAGACCAGTCAGGACTTCTCGTATACTCAAAGCTCCGCTCTGTAAAGGAGTCATCAGAGGTCTCTGTCAACAACATCAAGGTCGCGGCCTATGAGGACGGCTATCAGGGAATCGGCGGCTACGGCTACAAGCACTACCTCTTTGTCACAAAGAACTCCCCTCTTCCGTGGACATCATGCGCCTTTATCGCTTACATGACATGTACAAAAGAAGGATTCCAGGCTTGGGGTAAGGACATGGGCGGCTACTCAGGAAACCCGAACGTCGCAAAGGCGACAGAGGAAGCCTACCACCACTCAACAGGCGGAAACAAAGACGGCGTTACAGTATTCCCGGCAAAGAACGACCGTGGCTACGACTGGTGGACGACAAGCGGCAAACTGGTTCTCGAAGACCCTGCTTACTGCGCGTCAGTCGCATTCACAGTCGGCTCTTGGATTGAGCTTTTGACAAAATACAGCAACTAATAATTGACTAATTTGGGCGTTCCGCCGTTCGTCTTGCGAGCGGCGGCGCGCTTTCCGTGGTTCCGCAGCCACTTTTACGAGGAGAGGAGCTTTTTATGAGTTCAAATGAAAAATCTTTGAGCAAAAGTCTCATTTTTAAATACAAACTGAAAACATTCTTTTCAAAACCGCAAAACATAATCCTGCTCGCATTTGGAATTGTGCTGACATTTTCCACGGTAGCTCCGATTATCGCAATCGTCCGGGACACGTTGGAAATTCACCCCGGTACAATCGACCAGCATTTGACCGGCCGGGTCGCCGGATTCACAGTCGTAAACTACATAGACCTTTTCACAAGCAAGCTTGCCATGACAAACCTCTGGAAGCCGCTTATAAACACCCTTGCGCTCTCAATCTCCACCTGTTTTATCTCAATCGTATACGGTGGATTTTTCGCCTTTTTGGTGACGCGAACCAATCTTCCTTTCAAAAAATATCTTTCGTCAATATTCATATTTCCATATATCATGCCCCAGTGGACACTCGCCGTCGTCTGGCAGAACATGTTCAACTCCAACGCGGTCTGCGGCACTGCCGACGGACTTTTAGCCTCCCTCTTTGGAATCAACATGCCCCACTGGTGGTGCATGGGAATTTTCCCGTCAGCGGTAGTCCTCGGCCTTCACTACGCCCCTTTCGCCTACATTCTGATTGGCGGAATCTTCAAGAACATGGACGCTAACCTTGAGGAGGCCGCCACGATTCTGGACACGCCAAAATACAAAATCATGCTCAGAATCACAGTCCCGATGATAAAGCCCGCGATTCTCTCGACGATTCTTCTGGTCTTCGGCTCGGCCATGGGTTCTTATCCGGTTCCTCATTACTTGAATTTAACGACCCTCTCCACAAAATATATTTCGATGAACGCAAAGTACACAGGCGAGGCCTCTGTCCTTGCAATCATCATGATGCTTTTCGGAGTCGCGATTTTGGGTCTGAACCAAATGTCCCTCAAGTCCCGCAAAAACTACACGACCGTCACCGGAAAGTCAGGTCAGCTGAGCAAAATCAACCTTGGAAAAATCGGCAAGTACATTTTCGGAGTGGCCTTTATCCTGCTCACCTTCTTCACGTCAATCTGGCCGATTATCCTCTTCGCCCTTGAGACCTTCCTACCCAACCCCGGCGACTATTCATTCTTGTATACTCTCGACCCGCAGAATCTGACATCAAAATGGTGGATGACGGCGGAAAACCTCACGGAAAACGGCCTCTACGGTCAGAAGGGAATTTTCTTCAACAACACAATCTGGCACGCATTCCGTGGAACCCTCCTGCTCTCATTCGCCTGCGCCCTGATTGCAGGAACAATCGGAACTCTGATCGGTTATGCGGTCTCCAAAAACAGGCGGTCAAAGTGGGCGAACTACGTCAACAACGTGGCCTTCCTTCCATATCTAATGCCGTCTTTGGCTGTCGGTGCCGCCTTCTTCATACTCTTCTCGAACAAGCACATCAATCTGTTCAACACCTACTGGCTTTTGATTATCGCGGGTGTGGTAAAATACATCCCCTTCGCAAGCCGTGCCTCCCTGAACTCAATGCTGCAGATTTCGGGAGAACTTGAGGAAGCCGCCGTAATCCAGAACATTCCCTGGTTCAAGCGGATGATAAAAATCATTATCCCGATTCAAAAGTCGTCCATAATCTCAGGCTACACCCTGCCCTTTATGACCTGCCTCCGAGAACTTTCGCTCTTCTTGCTTTTGTGTACCCAGGGCTTCATTCTCTCAACGACGCTGGACTACTTCGACGAGATGGGTCTGTACGCATTCTCAAGCGCAATCAACCTGATTTTGATTGTGACGATTTTGTTCTTCAACACACTGGTAAATAAAGTGACCGGGGCCAGCCTCGACTCTGGAATCGGAAAATAAATTCGGGCGTTGCACGCTTTCGCGTGCCGCTCACTAGGTTTCGGTGCCCTCATTCGCGACAGGCTTTCGACAAGCTCCAGCCCATCGCGAACAGCTCCGCCGCCACTACAATCGCTAACGCATTTGCAAAACAGGAGATTTTTATGCCGGCAATTAAACTTTCAAATATCACAAAAAGATGGGGAAAATTCTTCGGAGTAGACAACGTTTCTCTCGATATCCCCGACAACTCATTCATCACACTTCTGGGACCTTCCGGCTGCGGAAAGACCACGATTCTCCGCATGATTGCGGGTCTTGAGACCCCGACCGAGGGAAAAATTGAAATCGGCGGCCGAGTGGTCTTCGACTCCTCAAAGGGAATCAACATTCCGGCCAACAAGCGCAAAGTCGGCTTCCTTTTCCAAAACTACGCCCTCTGGCCCAACATGACCGTCTACCAGAATATTTCTTTCGGACTCAAAAACGTCAAGGAAGAGCTGCCCCTGATAGACGCTACAGCCCTGCAAATTTCAGATGAAATCCGCGTATTGAAATTCGCCGGAGAAGTAGCCGACGAAATCAACGCCTGCAAGGACAAGACTGGAAAAATCGACTCGACAAAGGCCTGCCTAAAGCTGATTGACGACTTCTCAATCTCGATGTTCACGGCAAAGAAAATCCTGGCCCTCAATTTGCAGGTAGAGCCGAAGGCCTCGATAAAGGGCAACGCGGAAATAAACGCTCTGGAAGCTGAACTCAAAAAAATCACAGAGGGCTGGAAAGCCAAGGGCATGGACTTGAACGACAAGTGCGAGGTCACGCAAAACGGACAAGTCGTCCGAAAAGTCCGCAGGCTGACAGCAGAGGAAATCGATCTGAAAGTCCGACAATGCTCCAAAGTCGTAAAAATCGGCATGTTCATGGACAGGTATCCGGCAGAGCTTTCTGGCGGTCAGCAGCAGCGCGTCGCAATCGCAAGAACCCTAGCTCCAAGCCCCGAAGTCCTCTTTATGGACGAGCCGCTCTCAAACCTTGACGCAAAGCTCCGCCTTGAGATGCGCTATGAGCTACAGCGTCTGCACGTTGAGACCGGCGCGACTTTCGTCTACGTCACCCACGACCAGATGGAAGCCATGACGCTGGCGACAAAAATCTGCCTTATGAACAACGGCGTTCTCCAGCAGTACGATGCCCCCCTTACAGTCTACAAGGAACCGGTCAACCTTTTTGCGGCGGACTTCGTAGGAAATCCGTCAATCAACTTCATCGAGGCAAAGGCCAGCCAAGAAGGGGACGGTTCTGTCAAAGTGAAGATTTTCGACAAAATGGAGGCGAAATTCGTCCCGAACGAAAAGCTCGACTTGGCCGCATGGTTTGCAAAACGGGACTCAGAGGCACAGGCGAAAAATCAGGCGGAAACAGAGCGTCTTAAGGTCAAGGGAGCCGTAGAAAAGGCAAACAAGGATGAGGTTTTCAAGCCGAGAATCCAAAAGGTCGAGGAAGTTGACTATTCAGTTTTGGACGACGGGGAAGTCACAAACGAGGATTTGATTCTGGCAGTCCGGCCGGAACATCTTACGATTGAGGACGGGGGAAAATTCCCGGCAACAATCTACGGAACCATGCCTACGGGTATGGAATCAACCCTCAAATTCAACGTGAACGGCTACCTGCTCACCGGTGTTGAATTCGGCTCGGCCGCTTGGAAAATCGGCACGGAAGTCAATCTCAACATCAAGGGGGCAGGAGTCCTGCTGTTCGACAAAAAATCCGGCCTCAAAATCGCCGAAGGTAAAATCGAATAGGCGGAAAACGTCTTTTCAGTGAATCAGCATTGCGTCGCCGTAGGAGAAAAAGCGGTATTTTTCTTCTACGGCTTTTTTGTAGGCGGCAAGAATATTCTCACGGCCTGCAAAGGCTGAGACCAGCATAATCAGAGTGGATTCCGGCGTATGGAAATTCGTGAACATCTGGTCGACAACTTTGAATTTGTAGCCTGGGTACATAAAGATGTGGGTCTTTCCTGTCCCCCCCCGAACGATTCCATTCTCATCGGAGGCTGACTCAAGTGTGCGGACAGAGGTCGTTCCAACGGCAAGGATTTTCCTTCCCTCTTTTTTTGCCTTGTTGATTTTCTCGGCGACATCGTAAGGGACAGTGTAGACTTCCTCGTGCATTTTGTGGTCCTCTATGTTCTCAGCCCGGACAGGCAAAAAAGTTCCAAGGCCGACATGCAATGTAAGCCACTCAAGCTCTATTCCCTTGTCTCGCAGCCGCTGCAACATGGGTTCTGTGAAATGCAGGCCGGCTGTCGGGCAGGCGGAAGAGCCAGTCTCCTTTGCGTAGACAGTCTGGTATCGCTCGGAGTCAGTGTCATCGTCCTCGCGGCTGATGTAAGGAGGAAGGGGGATGTGGCCGTTACGGAGGAACCAGTCCTCGTCAAGGCGGAAGTCAAATTTTATCTCGCGGAACTCGGTTCCAATATCTTCCGCGTTCTCTTGAATTATTCCGACAGAGCCGTCTGTAAAAGTGTATTCTCCACCAGCCTTGACTTTTTTGGCCCCCTTGACCATCGTGTGCCAGGTGTCGCCGTCAGGAGTCGTCTGGTTCAAAAACATGAACTCCTGCTCGCGGCCGGAAGATTTTTTAATTCCGTAGCAGCGCGACCTGCGGACTTTTGAGTTGTTGAAAATCATAAGGGTGCCAGGCTCTATCAAATCTGGCAGGTCGGCCATTTTTCTGTGCGTAACCTGACCTGAAAAACGGCCAAGCTCCATAAGTTTATCTTCTCCGCGCACACCGGAGGGCTTTTGGGCAATCAGTTCTTCGGGCAAATCAAAATAAAAATCAGAAGTTTTCATAGGCGACATCATAACGAATTGCGGGAAAAATGAAAATTACAAGCCCTTCCGCTGAGGCAAACAAGCATAAAGATGAAGGAAAATTGTGCCACGGGGACGGAGGGCTGCGTAGCAGTTGCGAAGCAATGAGGGCACCGAAACCCGTAGTACACGCTTGCAAATGGCCCTCGCACAAAAAAAAGAAATATTTATTTTACTAAAAAAACTTTTTACCGTATAATCGTAATATAACAATTATTTTATTTTTGGAAGAGGGGGATAATCATGAGAAAGAAAACAGACAGTCTCATTTTCAAATTCGCAATTGTTTTCGCAGTCTTCACGGTTGTGACTCTCGCACTGACGGGCGTGACTACCTACGTGAACCAAAAATCTTCCTATCAAAAGCAGTGCAAGGAAAATATCGGGAATATCTGCTCATACCTCGAAAGCTTGATTCAGTCGGACGCTGAGAATTTCGCGACCCTACAGAACTGGTGGGTAAAAAATCAGGGGGCAGTTTTGATTCCCCTAGACTTTGACGGAGACTGGCGGCCCGCGAAAAAGGATTTTGACCGCCTCTTTGCAAAAAAATATCCGGGAAAGGCTCTCGGAGTCGACATTGATTTTTTGTCGCTCGACTTCGACTGTCAAAAAGCGTGGGCAAAATGGCAGTTTGAATATTGGCTCAATGTCTTTGAGTCCGCACGACCGGCATTCGGAGTTTTCTATACTTATTATATGGTTCCTCGTGGCAAAGACCACCACATCTACTGGATGATTGACGCGGTGCGGGAACCTTACGAAAATCCTACGGCAGAAACAGAGGGCATGATTGACCTCTTGGACGACTACTTTGAGGAAACCATCGATGACTATCCGAAGGCCAAGCGGGCATGGGAGACCGGCGAGAGAACAACCGACTATGACGAATACGACAACGAATATGGAAAGACCTACGCTTACGTGATGCCCCTTGTAATCAACAGGAAGACTTACGGAATAATCGGCGTGGACATTCTCGTTGACAAGTTTCTAGCCGAAATCCGCCGACAGACCTTAATGCAGATGGCGCAGCTGGGAAGCATTTTTTTGGTCGCGGTATTGCTCACGCTGATTTTTATCTACCGCCGCTACATCTCAAAGCTCGTACATTTGCAAAAACAGGTCCGCGAATACACGACTGCAAAAGATGCTGGAGTTGTGCAGACAATCGAACATGATTCTCGCGGCCATGACGAAATCGCGGTTCTCTCAACGCAGGTGGCGGCCATGATTATGGAGCTTGAGAACTACATCAAAAACCTGATTGCAACGACAAAGGAACTTACCGACACAAAAGCCCTCGCCCGCGAGATGAACGAGCTTGCGGTAAAGGACGCGCTCACCGGAATCCGAAACAAGACCGCCTACGACCGGGAAGTGAGCAAACTGACTTGGCAGATTGCCGAGGGGCTTACGGACTTCGGAATCGCTGTGATTGACCTTAACTATTTAAAGAGGGTGAACGACACTTACGGACATGAGCAGGGCAACGAGGTTATAAAACGGCTTTGCAAGATAGTCTGCACGGTGTTCGACCATTCTCCGGTTTTCAGGATCGGCGGCGATGAGTTCGCAATCATTCTTAAAGGACACGATTTGGATTACATCAAGGAACTTGAGGCGTCATTCTTTACGACTTTGGACAAGACCGGCCGGGAGGAAGGGGCGGAACCTTGGGAGAAAATTTCTGCCGCAATCGGAATCGCAATATTCGAGCCGGGACGCGATGAAACAGTTGATAACGTATTCAAGCGGGCGGACAAGGCCATGTACGCAAACAAAAAAGCAATGAAGGCCACCCGCGACTAGGGAAATAGCAAGAGTTTTTAAATAAAAAAAGCCGCCCTCCAAATCTGAGCGCGGCTTTTTTGTGATTATTTAAATCTACTGCTTAAGCAGCTTGTACTCGTTGTATGCGAGGATGAAAGGGCCGACCCCCTTGGCATCGTCTTTTACGACAGGCTCGCTCATATAATACTCGTAGCTTCCGTCGCGGCGGGGGTTATTCTCAGGGCCGAGACCGGCCACAAGGCAGATTCCGCCAAGACTCAGGCGGCCATTGTCGTCAGAAAGATACTTATTTGAGATTCCCTCAAAGGCCTTGACTCCAGCCTCCTGAAATTTCTTGTTCTCAAGGATTCCGGTTCTGACACCCTTCAAAAGGGCATAAGCAAAAATGGAGGAGCCTGAAGTCTCAAGATAATTCTTTTCCTTTCCGCCCATGTTGGGAACCTGCCACCACATTCCGCTCTCGTCCTGGAAATTCAGCATCGAATCGCAGAGTTCCACAAAGATTTTCTGCAATTTCTTCCAGTTGTCAGAGCCGCGGTCTGGAGCCTTGTTCAGCGTGTCGAGCAGGGCCATTGAGTACCAGCCGATTGACCTGAGCCAGAAATTCTTGCTCAAGCCGGTCGTCTTGTCAGCCCAGAAGCTTTCGCGTGAAGAGTCGTAGCCGTGGAAGTAAAGGCCAGTCTCCTTGTCGCGGAGAATTTCGTAGATGTTGAAAAACTGCTTGTAAATGTCATCGATATTTTTTGACTTGTTGAAAAGAGCCTCGTATTCCATGTAGAAAGGAAGGGCCATGTATGTTCCGTCAAGCCAAATCTGGTTGGGGTAGATTTTTTTGTGCCAGAAGTTGCCTTCTTTTGTGCGGGGCTGGTCTTTAATCTGGGCGTAGATTGTCTCCACTCCCTTGCGGTATTTTTCTTTTTTAGTCAGATTGTAGAGGGTGATCAGGTTTTTGCCGCCGTTAACGTTGTCGAGGTTCCAGGCGTCAATCTTGTAGCCGTCAATCGTGCCGTCATCGTGGATGCGGAAATCCTCGTAGTAGTCAGCGAAGTCAAGATATTTCTTGCCGCCGTGAACCTGGTAGATTTCCAAAAGAGCCATAATCATGCAGCCGTCAATGTAGTCCCAGCCGGACTTGCGGCCTGAGCGGGCGACCTCCATGTTCCATGCGGGAATTTCCGCCGTGGAATTCTCCAGCAGACCGTCAATGTACTTTTCGATGATGCTTGTGTCCAATTTTTGACTCCTGATTTCAACGTTTGTTTTGCACCCGGTCAAAGCCGTCAGTGCCGCTAAAAACAAAGCAGATATTTTCATTAGATTTGAACATTGTACAAAATTTCAGTAAAATAAGGAATAGCAGATGTCGATTGACGCTTATTCTGGCTTTTTCGGGCGCAAGTCTGTCTGCAAGCGGCTTTTCGCCCTTCGCTCACGCTCATAGTCGCATGTTTCGACAAGCTCAACCTGCGACTACTGCCGGGGCTACAATCCGTGCGCACTCTTTCTTTCATCCGCCAGCCCCTCTGCCTAGCGGGAGATTTAAAGAGGAATGAATCTTCTGCATCCGAGTGGCAAAAAAACTGAAGCAGATATTTTTACATTTTTACATATATAAACATTTACTGGAGAAAAACTTATGGACGTTCGAGAAGAATCAAGAGAAATCACGGCAAAAGCCTTGGAACTCTATAAAAATCAAAAAGCACTTGAGGGTGAAATCGATGCGGCGAAAATCGCGGTTGAAAACCCGCCTAAGCCGGAAATGGGAGACTTGGGAATGCCAATGTTCCCGTTCGCAAAAACTTTCCGCGCCGCCCCGCCGATGATTGCCGGCGAGGTCGCAAAAATCATTAACTCAGACCCGGAGCTTTCAGCAAAGGCAAAATCAATCGGAGAATTTTTAGCTGTAGGTCCTTACGTGAACGTCAAACTGGACAAGGCCGGAAACGCATCTTCAATCCTTGAGAAAATCGAAAGTCAGGGTGGAGACTACGGAAAGCTCGACGAAAGCGGCCACCCCTTCTTTGAAGGCCGCCGCGTCATGGTAGAATACTCTTCCCCGAACACAAATAAGCCCCTTCACTTGGGCCACATGAGAAACGATGCACTCGGTGAGTCAGTTTCCCGCATTTTGAAAAAGGCCGGAGCCGAAGTCTTCCGCACGATTATCGTGAACAACCGTGGAATCCACATCTGCAAGTCAATGCTGGCCTACAAGCTCTTCCACGAGGCCAAGGGAGAGACGCCTGAGTCACTGGGAATCAAGGGAGACCACTTCGTCGGCCAGTGCTACGTTGAATTCGACAAATACTCAAAGGAGCACCCAGAGGCAGTCCAACAGGCAGAGGAAATGCTTGTCAAATGGGAGCAGGGAGACAAGGAAGTCCGCGAGCTTTGGGAAAAAATGAACAAATGGACCCTCGACGGAATCAAAGAAACTTATGAGCGCACCGGCATGGGCTTTGAAAAATACTACTACGAGAGCGACACCTACCTGCTCGGAAAGGAAGTCATCAAGGACGGACTTGACAAGGGCGTTTTCCACAAGGCCGAGGACGGGTCTGTCAGAATCGACGTGACCGATGTCGTCGGAAAAGGCAAGGACGAGGAGAGCCACGAGAAAGTTCTTTTGAGAAAGGACGGAACTTCTGTCTATATCACTCAGGATTTGGGAACTGCGATTATGCGCCACAAGGACTGGGCATTCAACCAGATGGTCTACGTTGTCGCAAGCGAGCAGAACTACCACTTCAAGATTCTTTTCCACATCCTCAAAAAACTCGGATTCGACTGGGCGGAAAAACTCTTCCACCTGAGCTACGGTCTTGTTAATTTACCCAACGGACGCATGAAGAGCCGCGAGGGAACTGTAGTTGACGCTGACGATTTAATTGACTCACTCCACAAGGACGCTCTTGAGGCAATCAAGGAAAAAGGCCGCGAAGGCGAGGTCGGGGACGCGGATTCCGTGGCAGAAAAAGTCGCTCTGGCAGCCCTCCACTACTACCTCCTCCAGATTTCCCCGGCCAAGGACATGATTTTCAATCCGGCGGAATCCCTGAGCTTCAACGGAAACACAGGCCCCTACCTTGAGTACATGGGAGCCAGAATCGCATCGATTTTGCGCAAGGCAAAAGAAGAAGGAGTGGAAGCAGCCTCCGCAAAGGACGCGGCAGCTTTGCTCAAGGCCGATGAGGAATGGGACTTGCTCAAAAAGCTCGGCGACTACCCGGCCACAATCCAGCGGGCGGCGGAAAACCTCGACTCTTCCGTTGTCACAGCATACCTTTATGACACAGCAAAACTCTTCTCCAAATTCTACCAGAATTGTCCTATACTGAATCTGGCCGCAGAAGACGCTAAAGTCAAGGCAGCCCGCCTGACTCTGGCAAAAGCGACACATTCAGTCCTGAAAGACGCAATGGAACTTGTCTTAGTGCCGTATTTGGATAGAATGTAAGCAGAGCTTTTTTTTAATCGCTTGCAAGGAGGCCTTGTTTGAAACAGATAAATTTTAAAATCACAGATTTAGATGATTTCAGCAAGGCCTTGACTTCCGTAAGCGCTCTGGACGAATACAAAAGCGCAAGCGACATAATCGCCCTTGCCGTAATCGGAAGCGGTGACGAGGACTTTGCTCGACAAATGATTGGTCTCTGGGAAGAGAGGGACCTCAAAGGCAAGATGATCGGTTTTACAAGTCCTTCCTGCGTTCTGGACGGCGTAAACCTCAAGCAACAGACAATTCTTTCTTTTTCAATCTTCGAATCATCATACGCTGACGTTTATTTTTATGACGGGTCAGCAGGACATTTAAAGGAAGACGCCGATGAATTCTCTCAGGCAATTCAAGAAAGCGAATACGTAAAGGGCGTTGAAATCTTCGTCAATTCCGAGGGAAAGTCAGACTCGGAGGAATTTTTCAGCAACGTAAAAATCGACACCAATGAAATCCCTATCAGCGGTGCTTCAATTGGAAATTTTGACTTAGTAGAAGCCTCCGGGGAGACTTTTCTTTTTGCCCAAGGACAGATTCTTAAGGACGGACTGATTGGAATAATCTTCCGTGGAAAGGAGCTTTTCATCCATGCCGAGCGGGAAATGGGTTGGGCACCGATTGGCTCCAAGCACACCGTCACAAAAATGGCAGGACCTAGAACTGTCGCCGAAATCGATGGAATTCCCGTAAGTGACTTTTACACAAAATATCTCGGTCTTTCGGACGACAAATTCTTCAATGCAAACGCGAAGGATTTTCCATGGTTTTTGCGGCGGGAGGGAACAGACCTGCTTTTCAGCCCAACCGGGCGTGACAACGCGAAAAACCTGACCTTTGCCTTCCCGCTTTATGAAGGAGAACAGTTCAATTTCGCATTTGGAAGCATGAGGCGAATTCTTTCAAACTCAGAGCGGTTTGCCCGCCGCCTTGTCCTCTTTCATCCGCAGGGAATCTACATGACGGTCAGCCATTACCGCCAGTCCTGCATGGGATTCGACCAGCAGACGGAAACAGACCTTTTCTCCTACCTATGCCCGACCGTCGCCGGCTATGGAACATCCAGTGAAGTCACATTCAGTGGAGGAAAGACAAACCAGATGAACTGCGCAGTCATCGTTGTCGCAATGCGGGAAGGAAGTCCCGCAAAAGCCAGGGGAACAAGCGGTTTCAATATTCCCTCATCGCAACGGTCAGGCCCCTCTCCGCTGGTAGACCGCCTATACAACTTTCTAAAAGTCACTACAGAAGAATTCTCAGAGCTTCGAGAGGCTTCAAGCAAGGCTTCAATCGGAATTCTCTCAAAATCCTACCGGGAGATTTTGCAGCCCCTTGAGTACCTAATTGCGCAAAACCAGAAGATTCTCTCAAAGTCAGCTGACACAGAAATAACTCAAGCCTCACAAAACATTGCGGAGGCAGGAAGCAAAATTTCATCGATATTGCGGTCTCTTAGCGAACTTACAAAAGAAAGTCAAAAGTCAACAGGCAAGACTGACATCAGTCAAAATCCATTTTTGCAGAGCCTCTCAAAAATCAAGGGGCTTTCAGTCACGGCCGGAATCGCAAACTGCGGAGACGAGGAGGCTTACGCCGACATCATCAAGATTTTTGCCGACAGCCCCGATGACAGCCCTGATGTCCTGCAAGGCTATTTTGACTCAGAAAACTGGACTGACTACACAGTGAAAGTCCATTCGCTAAAATCTTCCGCCCGTCTGCTCGGAGCGGCAGAACTCTCGGCAGAGGCGGCCTACCTCGAACAGTGCGGGAACGAGGGCAGGATTGACGAAATTAAAAAGAAAAATCCAGACCTCATGAAAGATTTCCGCGCCATAGTCGATGCGATTTTGGAGGCGGAGGCCTCGCTAAAACCCAGCCTTTCAGAATCAGAGATAAAATCCGCATGGGACGCAATCGGAGAATTCATAAAAGCAAAGGATTTTGCCGCCGCCAACAACGTCATTTCAGACCTCAACGGCTACAAGATTCCGGCAGAAGACAAAAAGCTTTTGACGGAGCTTGTAAAAGAACTTGAGAATAAAAACGAAGAGAGAATAAAGGCAATTCTTGGAGAAAAAAAATGAAAATTCTTGTGATTTCTGACATTCACGGCTCTTACCCGGATTTTAAGACTTCAATCGAAAGTTTTTCAGGTGCCCACCCTGACATCTTCCTTTTGTGCGGGGATTTTTTGAACCACGGGCCGCGCAACAATCTGCCGGAAGGCTACGACACAAAAAAAACAGCCGCCCTGCTGAACGAATACAAGTCAAAAATCATCTGCGTACGGGGCAACTGCGATTCAGAAGTTGACCAGATGATGCTGGAATTTCCATGTCTGAACGCCTACACGAATCTCTTTTTTCCGCAAAAGGACGGTTCCAAGCTCCACGGAAGAATTTTCGTCCACCACGGACACTTGTACTCTCGCGATGACTTGAAAAAACTTCTGCTTCCAGGGACGCTCGTGATTTCAGGTCATACACATGTCACAGTTCTCGAAGAAGAGGACGGAATTTTTTACTTCAATCCAGGCTCCATCTCGATTCCCAAATGCGAAGACGGAAAAACCTGCGGCCTGATTGAGATTGACTCAGACGGAATCCGCAAAATCAGCCTGAACAAAATCACTGGCGAAGAAATCCGCTCTATTGAATTCTAGTCCTTAAAGCCGCTCCACTCGCGAATATGGCTGAGCCTTTCAAGCAGGCTTTCAACTTCCTCTTCCGTATTGTAAAGGTAGAGGGAGGCGCGGGCTGAAGCAGGAATATCAAGATACTGCTGCAAGGGCTGGGCACAGTGGTGGCCTGCACGGATAGCAATGTTCTCATCGCTCAAGAGACTTGCGATGTCGTGGGGGTGAACTCCGTCAACCGTAAAGGTTACGATTCCGCAGCGCTTTTTTCCATCTTTACCACCGACAATGTGAAAATGTGGCAGTCGTTTAATTCCTTCAGTCAAAATATCAGCAAGATAAGAATCATTCTTTTCGATATTTTCCATGCCGACTGACTGCAAGTACCTTACGGCCGCTCCAAGGCCAACCGCATCCCCGGCAGAGACAGTTCCAGCTTCGAATTTATGGGGAACTTCCGCCCAGGTCGCGTCTTCTGTCGTGACGTATTCAATCATCTCTCCACCGCGCAAAAATGGCGGCATTTCCTCAAGAAGATTCAACTTTCCGTACAAGGCTCCGATTCCCATTGGACCGCACATTTTGTGGCCGCTCAAAGCGAAAAAGTCACAGTCCAAGTCCTGAACGTCGACCGCCATGTGGGGGGCGGACTGGGCGCCATCGACAATCATAATCGCGCCGTTTTTGTGGGCGATTTGTCCGATTCTCTTGACCGGGTTAGTCGTTCCCAAAACATTGGAGACCTGAGTCACAGAGACGATTTTTGTCTTTGGCGTGATTTTATTGAATTCGCTCTCAGGAATCTCGCCGGACTCCTTGTCCACGTTCAAAAAGACGAGCTTAGCGCCCTTTGTCTTTGCGAGCATCTGCCAGGGGAGAATGTTTGAGTGGTGCTCCATGATTGAGACAAGGATTTCGTCCCCGGCATTTATGTTGGCCATGCCGTAAGTATATGCGACAAGATTCAGGCTTTCTGTCGAATTGCGGGTAAAGACGATTTCGCGGGAATCTGCGGCATTTATAAATTTCGCCAGGGCAGACCGGGCATCCTCATAGGCCTTTGTGGCACGCTCGCTCAATGAATAAAGGCCACGCAGGGGATTTGCGTTCTGAGTCGCGTAAAAATGGGTCATAGCGTTGAGGACGATAAAAGGTCTGTGAGAAGTCGCAGCAGAGTCAAGGTAAATCAGACCGTTGTTCTCTTTATCTGTGTGCGCATCAATCGCCTTGAAAAAGGGAAAGTCTGAGCGGAATTTATTTTCTGACAATTTTTTACTCCGTGATAAAGTGGATGCGTGAGCGCTGGGAGCTGCGCCGCAAGGCGTTCGGAAGCAACCCTAGTTGCGATGAATGCAGCGAAAGCGGAACAGCGGACATAGCGACGGCAGGGACTGCCGGCACGCCCAAATATTTCATAGTATTTCGGTAGATTATAAAAAAAATGATGATTTTTTTCAATCAAAAGGGATTATCTTTCAGATAATCTTTCGCGACTTCATGTAGCAAAGCGGGTTTCGGCAATTTGTGCGACTTTTTGCAGGTCATCGGCAATAAAAGCGTAAATTTCAGGATATTCTTGCGCAAGTTCTTCGATTTTGGAAAGCCACTTGTAAAATACGGCCCTGTTCTTTTTTGAGGCGAGTTTTTTCAACGTGTGGGGAATCGCCTTTATAAGTTTTTTTTGCCCCAAACCGACTTTTTTTGAGATTGCAATGAGGCAGGAAAGCTCTTCCTCCTTTGTCGAGCAGACACAGGGAGCCAAAATTGAATAAAGTTCGGCGGCATCTTTTTGCGACAATACACCTGTAAGCTGTGGTTCGGTCAGAGTAAAGAAATTTTGCCCTTGAATTTCAATCTTTTTAGAAGACGACAGGATAACAGTCAGGGAATTTTCATTCAAAATGATTTTTTCTGGAAAAGCAAGCAATTTTTCCCTTGAGAATTTCTGCCTGAAAAGGATGGAAAGTTTTTTGCGGGTAAAAATCTCAAGGATTTTCCCGCGGGACTCAGAGTCAGACTTTTTTGCTGTGTCAATGCAAAGGATAAATTCTATGTCCGTGTTCTGACGCTTATTTGACTGCTTTCCACCACGGTAAGTCGTATATTCATTCGTGACTACAGAAAGCCGCCCCTTTTTCATGCAGATTTCGCACATTTTTTCAAATGGAATTATTCCGTCCGTCGAATAGCTGACCAAAATATATTTTGCGCGCAGGTTCTCAATCAAATCCGCAAAAGATTTTTCTGCGTCAAGACGGTAGCAGTATGGAGACCTTGTTTCCACCCAATCATGGCGGATTCCTGCCTTTTCTTTCAAAATGCCGTCTGCGCCCAGCTCCAGTCCGGGAGCAATCTTGTCCCAGTTTGCGATGGTGTTAAGCATAAAATAGTTGGAGCCGTACTGGTGCTGGTTGTATGGGGGGTCCAAGTAGGCAATGTCTACCGGTCCGATTTTTTTTGCAAGGTCGTTCGCATTCTCTTGAAACACATGGCATGGAAAATCAGAATTTATCAGAACCGGTTCATGAAGCCCTATTTTTGCCGTAATTCTCTTGAGGGCATCTTTTCCGTGGCCGCCGAATTCCTTGTGGAAGGCCTTAAAAACCCCGGAAGTATTGGTGTGTGTCGCCCCCTCATAAATCAAAAGGGCGGTCAGCAGGGCGAATCTCTTGTCTAGATTTCCGTCAGCACAAATTTTTGGATAATTTTGGTCTATAAAGTTGCGGATTTTATCAATCTCAATAGCATTTTCCCTGGTGTAAAAAAGCCGCTCGGTTTTATAGTCAGACTTGTCCAAGTCAAAGCCTTTTGGAGCATAGAATTTTGCAATAAAGAGATTTTCATCGGCCGGGGGCGGAAGAGAATTTATTTTTTTCAAAAGATTTTTAAAATCTTCCTCGGAGCCGAAAAGTTCACCGATTTCACTCTTGTTTATCAAAAGATAGGCGGAATTTATCACGAAAGAGTAGAATTCCCAGTCGTTCGAATAAACCTCGAACCCCAAAGACTTTGCAAAACGGGATACAACCCCAGAACCGGCAAAGGCGTCGAGGAATTTCAGCCCACCCCTGATTTCGATTTCGAGTTTTTGCATAGCCCGGAAAATCAGCGGCAGAAGTTTGCGCTTGTTTCCGATGTAGGCTATGATTTGTTCTGTCAGATACGGTGAGTCAAATTCCATCGGCTAAATATATCAAAAAGGACAGTCTGTGTCATTCGCCGTAAAGACTGTCGAGCTGCTGTGAAATCTGCTTCACGAGTTTTTCGTCCGGGATTTCGCGGGCAACGGACTCGATTTTAGCCCGGCTCATCATCTGCTTGGCGGCTTCCTCTCCGATTCCTCTGGAATTGATGTAGAAAAGCTCCTCTTCTTCAAGGCGGCCGATCGAGGCTCCGTGGGTTCCAGAAACGTCCTCCTCGTCGCAGAGAATCACAGGAATCGACTTGTTGACGCATTCGGAAGAAAGCAAAAGGGTCTCCTCCTGCTCGTTTCCAGTCGCACCCTGGCAGCCGTTTTTAAAGTCAATCGTTCCACGGTGGATTTTCACGGCCTTTCCGTCAACGACTCCCTTGACCTGCATGTCGCAGTCAGTTTTCTTTCCGGTCTGTGTGACAACGTAGTTCATGTCCAAAAGCTGATTTTTGCCCACGGCGTAGGCGGTCCGGCTTTTAAAAGAGGCTTCGCTTCCAGAAAGCAAAGACGAGACTCCGGCGTAAGCCTTGTCGCCGCCAAGCTCTATCTGGGTGACGGTAACTTTCGCCCCCTCCTCCTCCTCAATTCCAAGGTCATCGAGAGAAGTGAAATTCTCGGCCAAAAGCTGAACTTTTATTATGTTGACAGTCGAATTCTTTTTGGCAAGAACCTTGTTCTGCAAGGCGAAAAATCCCTCAGCGTCAGGAGTAGAGTCATAGACCATAATCACAGTGATTGAGGAGCCTTCCTCGGCGATTACGTGCAGGCGGTCAGCGTATGAGGCCTTTCCCCGAAAAGAATAGCGGACGGAAAGGGGCATCTGAGCCTGACAGTCCTTTTCCACGACAATCACAGATTTTGAATAGCTCAAATTGCGGATTATGTCAGCCGCGTCTTCCCCGGAGCCGCCCTTGATCGCTATCAGACGCTCATAGTCCGGGTAGGTCTCGTCCTCCATCGTAACCCCGCGCGGCAGTTTTGAAAGCTGCACGTCGCATGAAACTCCGGGAATCTCTTTTTCAAGTGAAGCCCGGTTCATCTTGAGCCAGTTCCAAGTCAGCGACGGAATTTTATTTATCTCTTTATATGATAGTTTTTCAGCCATTTCTTTCTCCAATATTTTTACCACACGGATTTGTTCGCAAGTAACGCTTGCTTACTCTTTATAACGTGAAGCCCGTTAGGGCTGAACCAATCCGCGTGACAATCAAATCTTAAACTTAGAGACTTCCTTTAAGCTCCAACCTTATCAGATTGTTCATCTCCACCGCGTATTCAAGCGGAAGTTCCTTGCTCACAGGGTTCGCAAAGCCGGAGACAATCATCGTCCGAGCCTCCTCTTCCGAAATTCCCCGGCTCATCAGATAGAAAACCGCATCGTTTGAAATGCGGCCGATTTTCGCCTCGTGGCCGACCGAGCAGTCGTCAGTGTGGATATCCATCGCGGGAATTGTGTCGCTTCGGGATTTGGAGTCCAGCATCAAGCTCTCGCATGAGACGGAGGCCTTGCTGCCCTTGGCCTCCTTTGAGATGTAGACGGCAGACCTGTAAGTTGAGATTCCGCCCCCCTTTGAAAGGGACTTTGTTGTAATCAAGGATGTCGTGTTCGGAGCCAAATGAACCATCTTCGCGCCGGTGTCAAGGTTCTGACCGCTTCCGGCAAAGGTCACGCCTGTAAACTCAGCCCTAGCCCCGCGCCCGATCAAATCGCTCTCAGGATACAGATAAGAGATGTGGCTTCCAAAAGAGCCTGAAACCCACTCCACGCTTCCGCCTTCCTCGACGCGAGCGCGCTTGGTGTTCAGGTTGTACATATTTTTTGACCAGTTTTCCACGGTTGAATAGCGCAAGTGCGCGCCCTTTTTGACATACAGCTCGACGCAGCCGGCGTGCAGGTTCGCCACATTGTATTTCGGGGCGGAACAGCCCTCGATGAAGTGCAAGTCCGCGCCCTCGTCCACGATAATCAGCGTATGCTCAAACTGCCCCGCGCCCTTCGCGTTCAGCCTAAAATACGACTGCAAGGGAATCGCGACCTTCACGCCCTTCGGCACATACACAAACGAGCCGCCCGACCAGACCGCCCCGTGCAGGGCCGCAAATTTGTGGTCCTTCGGCGTGACTAGACGCATAAAATGCTCTTTTACCATGTCGGCGTACTCGCCCCGGAGCGAGCTTTCAAAGTCCGTGTAGACAACGCCCTGCTTGGCAACTTCTTCCTGCAAATTGTGGTAGACAAGCTCCGAGTCGTACTGCGCGCCAACTCCCGCAAGCGAAGTCCTCTCCGCCTCCGGTATTCCGAGCTTTTCAAAGGTGTCCTTTATGTCCTGCGGCACGTCCTCCCACTTTCCCTGCATCTTCGTGTTCGGGCGGACGTAAGTGGCGATATTCTCGATGTGAAGGCCGGAAATGTCAGGTCCCCACTCAGGCTCGCGAAGTTCGTTGTAAATCTTCAGGCATTCCTGCCGAAAATCGCGCATCCAGTCTGGGTCATTCTTGTCGTCTGAAAGCTTCGAGACGATTTCCGCGGTCAGCCCCGCCTCGTTCCGGTAAAATCCTTCCTCGCCGTACTTAAAATCGTAGGGAGAATGGTCGTTATCTATGTTTTTATCCAAAATATCAGACATTTTCACTCCATTTTTTTTACAACGCCTGGCAAAAAGCAAATTTCATTTTTCGGCATTCCCCGCCCCCGGCGGGTCGCTATGTCCGGGGTTCCGCTAGCGCTTCATTCTTGGTCGTCAAAACCGACCTGCGAACGCTCCGCGCCCCTACCAGCGCTAATGCAACAGAAATGTCAGACATGAATAACGCCAATCAGCTCTTCGTCGTTTTCCGTCTCGTAGGAGGCAAAGCCCTTTTGGTTGATTTCGTCCACAAGCTCAGGACCTGCGGATTTTACGATTTTTCCCTTCACGAGAATGTGGGTTTTTGTCACGTTCAGACTCTCAAGGATTTTTGTCGAGTGGGTGATAATCAAAAGGCTTCCGCCCTGATTCTTAACGTATTCCTCGATTCCCGCGCTGACAGTGCGAACAGCGTCAACATCAAGACCTGAGTCAGTCTCGTCCAAAATCGCAAGCTTCGGCTTGAGCATAAGGAGCTGCAAGATTTCGCTCTTCTTCTTTTCTCCGCCTGAAAAACCGACGTTCAAATCGCGTCCTGCGTAGCTTGAGTCCATGTGCAAAAGCTCCATAGTCGCCTTAAGCTCTTTTTGGAACTGGAAAAGTTTTACGCGCTCACCCGTCCTCTGCTGAATCGATGTGCGGATAAAATTCTCAAGCGAAACTCCGGGAACCTCAAGCGGGGTCTGGAATGAAAGGAAAAGCCCCTTTGCCGCCCTTTTGTCAGCAGCCAGAGAAGTAATGTCCTCGCCGTCAAAGAGAATCTTTCCTCCCGTGACAGAATAGCGGGGGTTGCCCATAATCGTGTATCCCAAAGTTGACTTTCCAGCCCCGTTGGGTCCCATCAAAACGTGGGTCTCTCCAGCATTAATCTCAAGATTAACGCCGTCAAGAACTTTTTTCTCTTCTATATTTGTGCAAAGATGCTGCACTTCAAGCAATGCGCCCATATCAGCTCCAAAAAAAATAATCTAGTAAAAAACTGGGAAATCCCCTGTCCTAAAATATAAAATCCAAGGCGGAAAGTCCAGTAACGCCGTGTATACTAACAAATTTTTCCTTTTTGTGGAAGAATCGGGCGGCTGCCCTCCGGGCACAAAGCAAAGACGGGGCTGTCCCAAAAGTAGCAAAATGGTGGTTGAGCTTGTCGAAACCACCATATATAGTGCGAGAGGTCATTTCGACAGGCTCAATGACCACACACCCTGAACTTATTGGACAGCCCCGGGTGAGTGGAGGCAGTAAGCCGACACGAACCCGCCAATCCTTGCCGCAGTGAAGATATAAAAACATCACACATTCCACAGCAGAATCCGCATGGCAAATTTTTCCTTATTGAAAAAATCCCCCGTTCGTGAGAAAATTAAACATCTATTTTTCTACGGAGTTTAAAATGATAGCAATTATCTGCGGACTGATTCTCATCGCATTCTGCGTTTTCGCAGCCCTTCCCGGCGGACTTGCATGGGGACAGGAAATGATTAACGTCCTTAAGGGCGGCGGCCCCATTCTGGCTGCATTCGTCGGTCTCATCGCCATGTTCATCGGATTCGCCGACATCAAGGACAAGAATGAGGCAAAGCGCGAGGAAGCTGAGGCAAAAAAGGCCGAGGAAGCCAGCAAAAAAGCGTAATTTATTACCTCCACGGACGCATAAAATATTGACCCAAATCTTCAAAAGTTATATTCTATTAGTCCCCGTATATGCGCGGTGAACTGCTCATTTACCGCGAACGCAAACTTTATCGATGCAAGTAAAGGGCGCGCAGACTTTTTAATGTAAAGGTATATACATGAAAACTATTTTCGTTAAAGATTACGAACAGAAACGCGACTGGTACGTCATTGACGCAGCCGGCAAACCGCTTGGACGCGTTGCAGCAAAAGCCGCCTATGTTCTTCGTGGAAAGAACAAGGCAACATTCACTCCCAACCAGGAAATGGGTGATTTCGTTGTTATCATCAACGCAGACAAAGTTGCTGTAACAGGAAACAAGGGCGAGGACATGCTCTACCGCCACTACACAGGCTATGTCCGCGGATTGCGCGAATACTCTTTCAACAAGCTTATCGAACGCCATCCCACAGACCCGCTCACACGCACAATCAGCGGAATGCTTCCCAACGGAAAGCTCGGACGCAAAATGCTCTCAAACCTCAAAGTTTATGCAGGTGCTGAGCATCCCCACACAGCCCAGAACCCCAAAGTTTTGGACATATAATTTAGGAGACTATCGTGGTTAAGAATATTGCTATTGGAACAGGAAGAAGAAAGACTGCTGTTGCCCGCGTATTTTTGCGCGACGGCTCCGGCAAAATCGTTGTGAACGGCAAAGATGTCGCTGAATACTTTGACTCAGCTGAGCAGGTTCGCGTTGTCCACCAGCCCCTTCTCGTCACAAACAACGAGAACAAATATGACGTTCTTATCAACGTCTGCGGTGGCGGAATGAACGGACAGGCTGCAGCCTGCTTGCACGGACTTTCACGCGCACTCCTCCAGGTTGACCCGGATTCACACGCCTCACTCAAGGCAAACGGCTACCTGACACGCGACAGCCGCATGGTTGAGCGCAAGAAGTACGGTCAGCGCGGAGCTCGCCGCCGCTTCCAGTTCAGCAAGCGCTAAGTCTTATTTTGGATTTATTGCTTTCTATATGGAAGACACACTCTCTGTGAGTGCAATAGAACAGGTTTCTCAGGAAATATTCAAAATATTTTCCTCCGAGGGGCCTGTTTTTTTTGTGCGCACCCGGTATTTAAAAATCATCACAAAGGAAGCCCTTGAAAAATCAATTCCGAAGGCTGACTTTTTGCGCCCGCTCACCCTCTCAAAAGAAGAGAGCGATGACATCATGAGCGCGGCTTTCGCATTCACGGCGGAGAAAAAGGCCGAGTCATATTTGGAGCGCTGCGAGCAGTCACGCTTCGGCCTGACTCAAAAGCTCCTACAAAAAGGAATCGAAAAAGATTCGATAAAGGCCGCCCTTGATTTTCTTGAAGAGAAAAATTACCTGAGCGATTCTCGTTTTGCAGAAAGCTGGCTTAGAATGCACGCAATCACAAAAGCCCACGGCCGCCGCCGCTTGTTGAACGAACTGCTGACGCGGGGAATAGACAAAAAGACCGCTAATGAAGCCCTGGACACCTTCTTTGAGGAGAACAGCGAGGAAGAACTTTGCGAAAAAGCATACGAAAAAGCCGTCCGCCAAAAAAAATCCGGCGAAAAACTCCTCAAATTCATGCTGGACGCAGGCTTTGACTACAAAATGGTAAAATCAGTAATTCAGGAAGATAAATAATCACACGGATTTGCTCAGACCTAACGGTCTTCGCCTGTTCATTTCACATTATAAACGACGTATCTTACTTTTCCTGAGGCAACTGCGTCTCGGATGTCTTTTTCGCGCTGGGAGAGCTGGGAGGAGCCGGTCTTTACTTCAATCAAAAGAATTTCTTCAATACGGCCGTTTTGAGCCGCACCGGGGAAGGCGATAAAGTCGAGGGGCTTTCCGACAAAACGGCAGTCGGCGGGATTGCAGGGAAAATCCGGGAGAAAGGGGGCCAGCTGCTCCGCCATCTGACCGCCCAAAACCGCGCGGGAGCGTTTTACCGCGTCCGAACGGATTTTGCGGATTTTTGAGGCGGAAATCAATTTTGAAATCAAAAAGCCAAGGGAAAAAAATACAAGGCAGAAAAAAATCATCAAAAATACGGCCGAAAGAGATTCCAACCGCATGTTTTTTATTAAATCGCTTATCGTCATAGAGTTAATATAAAACATTTAGGTCTTTTTGTATCTTTTTAAAAGCAGATTATTTACAAGATGAAAGAAAAATTGCGCCAGGCATGGAGCGGCGGCGAAGCCGTTCTGACAGAAAACAGCCTGACTGTTTTCTGTCAAACAAAAAAGTCCTGAAGACTTTTTTGTTGTGAATGAGGGTTACCGAACCGCGGAACGCCACAAAGCAGATAAAATTCGCGCCCGAAAAAAAGAATTAAAGTCGGCCACAAATCATGCCGAAATTTAGCGGGGAGTCTTTTTATGAAAAAATCACTTGCTTCAATCATTTTTTTGGCGACGGCAATTCCTCTTTTTGCCGGTGAAAAAATCGAGTTCAAATTCAAAAAAGGCGACAACTACAGGATGCTCTCAACGGTCGAAGAGGACGTGAGGGTAAACGGACGGCTGAACCACCACGCCCAGATTGTAAGTCGCGTGACCCTTTCCGTAAAAGACGTAAACTCTGATGGTTCCGGCGTACTCGACGGCACATATATGACAAGCGAATCCTCGACTGCCTCAAACGGGACAAGACTTTCATGGGGGGAGGAGACAAAAAGCAGCTTTACAAGGGCGAAAAACGGAAAAATGACAATCAGCGACGAATATTTTATGCCGATTGTGCGAAACCTGCCGATTTTTCCGGACTCTGAGGTCAACATCGGGGACGCATGGAAAGAGGACGGCTACGAGGCCCAGGACTTGCGGCGGGAACCTTTTTTTGCCGAAAAACCAGTGAAAGTTCCCTTCAGCGCGACTTACGAATACCTGCGCGACGAGGAAGGCCTTACAAGCGACTCCAAGCGTGAAAAAAAGATTTTCAAGGTCATCGAGGCAAAATACACCCTCGCCTACCAAAATCCCCAACCGTCATCGGCTATGAGCGACTACCCATACTCCACGATGGGCTACTCAAACCGCCTGATTTACTGGGACCCAGAAAAAGGTCAGATTGACCACTACACCGAGGATTTCAGGATTATGATTGAGACCGCCCTCGGAAACCAGTTTGATTTTTCTGGCAGGACGAAAGTTGAGATTACGGAATTCAAACGGACCGGAACCGAAGAGCATGTAAAGGAAGTGCAAAAGCAGGTTGAAAAAATGGGTCTTGAGAACGTCTCTGTCACGAAGAGCGAAAAAGGACTTACGATTTCAATCGAGAATATTCAGTTCGAGCCTGACTCGGCGGTTCTGCGGAACGGTGAAAAATCAAAGCTGCAGAAAATCGCGGGAATCTTAAACGCCTACCCTGACAACGACCTGCTGATTTCAGGCCACACTGCCCTTGCGGGAACCGAGAAGGCCAGGCAGCAGCTGAGCGAAGAGAGGGCGGACTCCGTGGCGGAATATCTGATCAGGCTCGGCGTGAAGGACAAATTCCATATATTCACGCAGGGCTTCGGCTCCAAGGTTCCGATTGCGTCAAACCGGACGGAGGAAGGCAAGGCGAAGAACCGTCGGGTTGAAATCACGATTTTGGACAAGTAGCAAATCCGACGGTTATGCAAAAAAATTAGTCATTTCCCAAAAATTACTGCCGAATTTTGAAAATCTCTGCCTATAAATAGGGTGGAGATTTTTTATGGACGAGAAGAATGAAATTGACATTGCGCCGGAGGACTCTCTTGCGGAAGAGGACGAGGTTCTGCAGGCGGCGCAAAAGGCGTTTGGAATTAAATATCTTTTTACATGGCAGAGGCTCGTAATACAGAACATTCTGGACTCTGGCGAATACAGCCGTCAGATTGTGATTCTGCCGACTGGGGCCGGAAAGTCCATGTGCTTTTTAACCCCAGCCCTCCTCCTGCCGGGAAAAACTCTGATAATCTACCCCCTTCTTGCCCTGATGGCAGACCAGGAAAGGCGGATGAAAGCCGGAAATTTGGGCTGCGTGATTCTAAAAGGGGGCCAAAGCGATGAGGAGAGGTCAGAAGCCTTCAGGCGGCTTCATCTTGCCGATGGAGAAAAAGAGGCGGCAAAAGTCATAATCGCAAACCCAGAAGTCCTGCAAAACAAGAGTCTGCTCAAAAAAATCAAAGACTGCAAAATCAGCCAGATTGCGATTGACGAAGCCCACTGCGTCTGCGAGTGGGGAGACTCGTTCCGGCCAGCATACCTAACTTTGGGGCAGATAATAAAAGAATTGGAATGCAAGACTGTCACAGCCTTCACGGCGACGGCAAGCCCCATCGTATTGAAGAGAATCGCGGAAGTCCTTTTTGACGGTCAGGCGCATTTGATACAGTCATCGGGCGACCGCGCGAACATCCACTATGAGGTTCACCACACTTATGCAAAAGAAAAGGCCGCCCTGAAAGAGTCGACCAGATTCAAAAAGCCCATGATTATATTCTGCGGAACTCGAAAGAGGACTGAAAATATGGCGAGACTTTTGCAGGCCTACTACGGAAAAGAAAAAGCCCGTTTTTACCACGCCGGACTTGAAAAATCAGAGAAGCAGAAAATAGAAAAATGGTTCTTTGACTCAAAGGACGGAATCTTAGCGGCGACCTGCGCTTACGG